>NZ_JBFRDO010000012.1:0-162731 GCF_052113825.1 Paenarthrobacter sp. TAF1 | reverse complement strand
ATTCGATACTTTCGACCCAGTCCTCCCAAGCGGCGGAGTCGAAGGGGCGTCCGTCGCTCGTCAGGCCAGTGTCTCCCAACAGAGTTATTAGGTCGTCGCCAGCACCACGACGTGCGTACGCCCACACAAAGTCGGACATCACGAGAAAGCAATCTTCGGTCGAGAGGATGGGATCTAGGGGAGTCGAGCTATCTGGGAACAACGTTCAGTCCTCCGCTATTGATCTCGGCACCGTTGCGAGGCTCTACCCACGCCTGCGTGCCGTCCGACAGACCGTTGAAGTACCTGGCATGTGATCCATCACATGCCAGTGTGGGATGCAGAAGCCGCCGGAACGCTCCGAACCATCATTATGCGTGTTGGCCCTTCCTTCGCACATGTCGCTCGAGGTAGAGCAGGCTCGCGGCTGCCCATTAAGCCGGCGGCTCACCGGGCGCCGCTACGTCCGATTGGGGATCCTCTACCGGACGCTTGGAGCGTTCGGAAAGCCACCGTCTTACGGACGTTGCCAAGAGGGGCTGCTGCGTTTCGCTTCGGCCTTAGTTCTTTCCAAGATCCCGGAGAAGTGCTGACGGTCGAGGTAGTTCGCGTCGGCTAGCCGGATAATGTGCCCCATGTAGGGATCTCGCTGCATCAACTTCCTATTGCCGAGACGGACAGTTGTGTAACCAGCTTTTTTCTCCGCGCGATCCCGCACCGCACACCAGTTGATGAGAACTATTACGCCAAGCCCGCCTAGCATCATCACCACGCCAAGTACGTTGACGTACCAGGTTTGGGGTACGCCTGATCGACTCAGGACGGCTAAAACGCCGCAGGACGCAACCGTTATTGTTGTGAAACGGTATCGCCACCGCCACAAGATGAACGCGGTGGGTCCGTCGACCAACCCAGCTGCTATAGAAGTTTCCATCCCGTGATTCGTATTCCATTCGCAAAGGGCGACAGCCAGTTAGAAAGCAGCTGCCGGGCATGACCGAGAGGCCAGGCCAAAGGGGCGACCGACGGCCACAGGCGGCCGCAGGTAGAAGGGTCCGTCCTTAGAACGTCCATTCAAGCTGCAGTCTAATTGGCTACGGCCACCAGCCATTCGGTGTCCGCTAAACGATCCCTCACCGGACACCGATCAGGTATGGCTGTTTGCCGTCCTGATAAGGGCAATGACTTCCTGTACGCGCTCCTTCAGGTCGAACGGCCACTCGTTTCCCCAATTTTGAGTTGCAACTTTCGAGACCGCGACCTTACTCGGCTGCTTGATACCGAGCCGGTCTGAGGCCAAAGGATTCGACCAACGATCTTGAGCAGGAAGCACGCGCTTCTTCGTGGAGGTGTGTGCTGTGTGTATCGCTTCGGTTAGAACGTGTTCCGGCACATAGTTCTCAACGGTGTAACCTGCGGTTACCCACGCCATACCTGTTGACGGGTCCTTGCTGAGATCATTGATCACCCGCTGCTTATGCTCATTGAGGCGCGCACGGCGGCTCTTCCTATCAGAGTCAATGAAAATCATCACGTAGCGGTTGAGGTTTCGAAGAGAGATGAACTCTTCTACCTCTGCTGCGTCAAGCGGTGAAAGTGCGCTGAGCAAAGACCCACCGTAGAACATCACGGAGTAGTGAGTCCCTTCAACGAATTGATCTGGAGCGAGTTGCTCGATCCAATGTTTGAGGTAAATACGGTCAGAGGGACCCTCAACCCACAGGACGGCATTCGTCTGCACGAGGTCAGAGGGACGATACCCCAGGTCTGCACATATCGCCGCCCTGTCCCGTGCTTCGCCGGAGTACATGAGGCTTGAAGTGCCATCTTTGCGGGAAACATGAAAAATGCTCCCGATCTCCGAATCCAGCATGTGAGCAGAGTGAGTCGCGATAAAGTACTGGTTTGTAGTGCTCGACTCCAGGTAGCGGAGAAGCTTCCGCTGGAGAATCGGGTGCAGATGCACCTCGGGTTCCTCGATGCACAAAATTGAGTTCTGAATGACCGTCGCCGCTGCCGCAATAATTACCACCTCATGAACGCCAGTGCCCATGTTTTCAATGGGCAGCGTGTGCCCTCCTTGAGTGACGTGGATCGTCGAGAGATCGTGCGGAACATCTATGGTGATCCCGGGGTCATCCAGCACGGCGCGGACAAAATCCTGAACTCTTGCGAAGAGTTCTTTGTCTTTCAGGCGATCAGTTGACGGATTCTGTAACTCGAGGAGACGGCGCTTAATGCTCAGCCCATTCAGATCGGGAGCTTGGCTGCTGTCGTCGGAAATTGTCCTGACACCGTTCACAGTAAATACCGAAGGAGCGTGAGGTCGTGCCCCCGCGATCCACTGGAGAACCCTGAACGCATCCTGCCCAGCACCGCCCCCACCGGAGCTAGTCAACTCCAGTGACAGAACATTCGCGAGGTGACTGTCACCCACTTCGCGGCCCATCCGTTGCAAGGCTTCGCTGTCGATTTCACCCCGTTCTCGGACCGCGAAGCCGATGACATCCTTTCCAACATCAGGAAGTGATATTCCTCCAGAACGGAGAAAACCGCGAAGCTTTTCCTTGCGGTCCTCGGAGAGGCGCCGGATTTTTTCCCACGTGAAGACGTCATCAATATGGTGCAGCTCTAGACGGCCAAAAGTGTGCTCCGCATCTCCAAGCGGCCGGTCCCACGTGGAGACGGGACTTGGTTCRGCACTATAGGTGTTACCAATGACTCGCAAAATATTGGACTTTCCAGCGTTGTTCTGACCTGCGATCAGATTTACCCTCCGCAGGGGGTAAAGCACTGCCAGCTGGTCTGACGAGAAACTCCTATAGCCGCGAAAGCTGAATCCGTTGATAAGTGTCACGGTTCCAATCATTGCCTATCACTCGCGATTGATATCGATGGCAGCCCAGCGATTGATTCGAAGTTCCCTGCCAAACGAGGCTCGCGTGCCGTAAGCCGGTCGTCCATCGGACGTGCCGGCGCTGCCCATCGGCTCTCTCCAAATCTGCGTGTTTCCGCCAAGGCTGGATTCCCGTATACCCCGCCCGAATTAATGCCCGGTGAAGGGGCCTTATACGCTACAGCCCAATCATGCCCATCGGTTATGCCCGCTGCTCGACCAGCAGTCAGGACCTCACCGCCCAGCGTCATGCTGTCCATGCCTTGGGAGTTGACGACGAGATGGTCCACGTCGACCACGGATTTACCGGCGCTAAACGAGACCGACCCGGTCTGGAAAAGGCCGTGGCTGCGTGCCGCAACGGCGACACCTCCGTTGTCACCAAACTTGACCGGTTGGCAAGGTCCCTGCCGGACGCAAGGGATATTGCCGACGAACTCACGCGCAAGGGCGTAATCCTCAACATCGGAGGCAGTATCTACGATCCCCATGACCCGGTTGGAAAGCTGCTGTTCAACATCCTGGGCATGGTCGCGGAATTTGAATCCGCCCCTATTCGCGCCCGGAGCCCGTGAAGGCATTGCGGTGGCGAAGTCGAAGGGCAAGCTTCGGGGTCGACAGCCCAAGCTCTCCAAAAGGCAGGAGGCCCACCTCCTGAGCCTTCATCAGGGTGGAACACACGACAACGGAGATTGCTGAACTCTTCGGCGTCGCTCGCTCCACCGTCTACCGGGCCATCCAGCGCGCTGCGCCGACCACGCGATCGCTTCCCGGCAGTGAACGCACTGCCGGGAGCCTTCGTGCAGAGGACTCTCGACCAAAGTGTGACGCCTCGTGCAGGGGACTTTGGACACTCTGATTTCCATACCCGTCTGCACAAGTTCAGTACTTTCAGGGCAGCGTGTGCAGACGACTTCGGAAAACGACGCCGGCACTTAGTGGCCCTGGAAGGCCTCGGCCAGCCACCAGGAACCGCCGTCGGAGGCGATCTTGGCATCGATGACCAGCGGCCGGTCCTGCGTCCCGGCTTCGTAAGCAGCTATCCACGGGCGAACAGCTTCGAGGTCAGCTACGGTCCGCACTGTCACCCCTTCCGCACCGAATCCCCGGGCAATCGCGGCAATGTCGGTGGCCGGGAACACGACGCTGGACAACTCGGCTTCGGAGTGCCCTGAAGCGAAATGGTGCACCTCGGCTCCGTACGCGGCGTCGTTGTACACAATGCACACAAGCGGCATCTTCAGTCTCGCCGCGGTCTCGAGTTCGCTGATACCCATGAGGAACCCGCCGTCTCCTGCACCCAGGACCGGCAGGCGGTGCGGCTGGGCCACGGCGGCGCCGATGGCCGTGTACAGGCCCAGTCCGATCGCCTGGAAAGCCTGCGTGAAGCAGAACCCGAACTCGTCCGGGACGGCAAGGTATTGGCTGGGGTAGCCCATGAAGTTGCCCGAATCCACGGCTACGATCCGCTCGGCAGGGAGCATCGAATCGAGTTCGCGGGTGAGGACGCGCGGGTCGATGGAGGTCGCGGTGGACAGGTCTTCAGTGTCCACGTCCCGCCACCGTGAGCCCTGCTTGATGGCCAGGGCGTTGGCCTCTGTACGGTACTTCTCCACAGGCTCCGGCTGTGAAAGGGCCAGTACGGACAGGGCATCGGCTGCGGTCAGCGCCGAATCGCCCAGCACCCCCAGAGTGATGGGACGGTTGGCACCCAGGGCGGAGTCTTCGACGTCGACCTGGACCACCGTGGTGCCGGACGAAATGAGCCGCCCGTGCCGCATGGTCCACATGTTCAGCGCGCAGCCCCAGCCCACGATCAGGTCGGCGCCGCTGATGAACTCCGCCGTTGCGGGCGAAGAGAACCCCCCGGAAATGCCCAAGTTGTGCGCGTCGCCGTTGAACAGCCCGCTCGCCACCGCGGACGTCGCCACGAGGGCTCCGGCATGGCGCGCCAGCGCGAGGATTTCGTCCCTGGCGCCGCGCCCTCCGCGTCCGGCCACGAACACGGGTCGTTCAGCCGCGGAAATCAGTGCCACCAGTTGCTCAACGGCGCCAGCGTCGGGGCGCACCTTGGGCGGTTGAGGCACGACGGCGGCACCCACCTCGTCCGCTGCGGTGGCACTTTGGATGTCCAACGGCAAGCTCAGAACCACCGTGCGGCGCTCGTTCACAGCCGTACGGAAAGCCCTGACCGTGTCAGCGACCGCCGTGGCCGGGGAGTGGATCCGCTCGGCTACAGCGCCCACGCTGCGGGCCAGGGCGTCCTGGTCGATCTTGAAGTTGGAGCGGATGGCTGCGGCCTGGGTGTCGGCGGTCAGAACGATCATGGGTGTCCGGCTTTTCGCGGCCTCCCCGATCCCGGTGATGGCGTTGCTTAGCCCGCAGCCTTGATGTGTGGTGACCACGCCCACCTTGCCCGACATCCGGGTGTAGGCGTCCGCCATGGTCGCCGCTCCACCCTCATGGCGGGCCGCGGTGAACGGGATGCCTTCGGCCATGAGCGTTCCGGTGACATCGAAGTTTCCGGAGCCCACCACCCCGAAAACGTGTCCGACACCGAGCTTCGCCAAGGTCCTGCCGACCAGCGCGGAAACCCGAACCTGCCCGCTCATGCCTTCTCCACCGCGTCTTTTTCAACCAGCGCATACACGCGGCTGGGGCTTCCGGTGCCACCAACGATCGGCAGGGGAGCAACCACCAGCGTGGCACCGGTGATAGGAAGCCGGTCCACATTCCGCAGCGACGTGACGCCGTACTTGTCCGCCCCGAGCAGGAACGAGTGGACCGGGAACATCGGATCGAGGGTACCGGCCTGGCCGGCGTCGATGCCCACGGTTTCCACGCCGAAACCGCTGATCGAGGCGTTTCCGGCGAGCCACTTGGCACCCGCTGCCGAGACACCGGGAGTGTGGGGTCCGGCGTCGTCCGCGTTGACGAAAGCCGCAGCGTCAGCGCCGCGGGCCGCCCAACCGGTCCGGAAGATGACCCAGCAGTTCTCCGGGAACGCGCCGTGCTCTTCCTGCCATTGCTCAAAGTGCTCCGGTTCCAGGAGGAAATCAGGGTCTTGCGTCGCCTCGGCGGATTTGTCAATCACAACGATGGGACCTACCAGGCGGTGCGGTTCGATCTGGTCCACGGACTTGCCGTCCTTGCCGGTGATCCAGTGCACCGGTGCGTCCAGGTGTGTTCCTGCGTGCTCGCCCACCGTGACGTCGTTCCAGGCCCAGGCGGGTCCGGCGTCGTCGAAATTGCTCACCGGCGATACGGAAAGCCCCACCGTGTTCGCGAAAGGCTGCGGCAGGTTCAAAATGGGCGTCTCGGAGCTGAGGGGAGTGGTGAGGTCGATGATCTCCACCGAACCATTCGAAAGGGCTGCAGTGAGCCCGGCCAGAACAGACATTGTTCTCCTATCGCTTACGTGGTTTCAGTGCTTCTTGGATACGGGAAAATCGTGACGGCGGTGCGGTCAGTTTCTGCGCCACCAAGTGTCCGGAGCCGCCCGAAAGTCCAGGACCGGGGTGGGTTGAAGCCCCGATGTGCCAGAGACCTTGGATGGCCGTGCGGTGTCCGGCGGCTTCCGGGAAAGGCCGCCACAGAAGGTTCTGGAAGAACTCAGCCGAGCCGCCGTAGGGATCCCCATTGACGGCATTGGGATTGGCCAAGGCAAGGTCCGTCGGAGCCAGGATGTCGGAGGCGAGGACACTCGCACGGGTCCCCGGAGCAAACTGTTCCAACCTTGCCAGGACCCGCTCCAGGTACCTGGCTTTAAGTTCGCCACTCCACCCGTTGCTGACGTCCAGTTCACCTGCGGCATCGCCCACGGGCGCGAACGGCACCTCCTGCAGCTGCAACCACAGCGTGGCCTTCCCCTCCGGTGCCCGCGACGGATCCAGCACGTATTGCTGCCCCACCACAACCGTTGGTTCGGCCGGCAGCAGTCCCGCTTCGGCCTGGGCGCAGGCAATTCCCGTGCTGTCCGAACCGTTGCTGAGGTGCACCAGCGGCACGGTGTTGAGCCGGGGATCGAGCCACTCAACGGGCTTGTCCAAGGCCAGGTGGATCTGCATGGCTCCGCGGCCGTTCTGGTACTTTTCAGCGGCCCGGGCAGCCGCGGCCGGGGGCTCGTGAAGCAATGACGTGTAAAGGGCCTGCGGGGAGACGTTGGCCAGCACGGTGTCGGCCGAAACACTGCCCTGTGACGTCCGGACACCCGTGACCGCTGTGCCTGAAACCAGGATCTCCTCGGCTTCGGCACCGAGCATGATCCTGACGCCGTTGTCCCTCAGGAGCGACTCGAACGCCGCAACGAACCGCGATGCCCCGCCCTTCACGACGGGCAGCCCAAAACCGTGCATGCTCATGGCCATGACGGGCAGCATCACCCCGCCCGTGGCTTGGTCCGGTCCCAGCCCGGCGTGCAGGAGCCACGGCGACCACAACTGGTCCGTTTCCCAGCCGTCAAAGCGGCTGCGGACGTAGTTGCGGCCGCTCATCACGGAGTCCCGGATGAATGACTCATTTGCGGCCAGCCGCCCACGCCGCACGGCGCCAAAGGCGATCTTTGCAACCTCAGGAAAGGACCGCAGCTCGGCCCCGAAGGCCCCGAAAACCGTTCCGGCGTTCCGGCCCAGGTCATCGAGCATCGCCAGGTAAGCGGCCTGGTCCCGGGGCTCCTTGAAAGCAGCGCTTGTCTCGGCTGGATCCCGGTGCGCAATGACTACGCGGTGCGCCCCCGTCGCCGGGTCCGCCGCTACGCTCGCCGTCACGGGCCCGGTGGTATTGCAATACTCGAGGCCCCGGGCGTGCAGTTCCTTGCCCAGCACTTCATAGGCGCCGCCGGACACAAACAGCGGATGCCAGGAGGAGAACGTGTCGTGGATGAAGGCCGGCAAGGTCCGTTCGGAGGAGTCGATGAACCCACCCAGCCGGTCCGAGCGCTCGATGATGCACACGCGCTTTCCGTCCAGGGCAAGCTCGGCTGCCGCCACCAGGGAGTTGATTCCCGAGCCAATGATCGCGACCTCACAGGATTCGTCCATAACCGTTCCTTTCAAGAGTGCTCAGAAATCAGGGTGGCTGGCAGTGGCGTTGTACTTGCCGCCGTGGAACACCAGGGGAGCGCCGCCGTCGTGGTTGTAGCTTTCCACCTCACCCACATAGATGACGTGATCCCCGGCATCATGTCGCGAGACGGTCCGGCATTGGAAGGTCGCCACCGCGCCGTCCAGCAGCGGCACACCGGCGATGCCTTCCACGGTTTCCACTCCGGCGAACTTGTCCGTGGCCGGGGTAGCGAATTGGCGGGAAAGGACGTGCTGGTCGCTTGCCAGGATATTGATGGCAAAGTGCGTGGCTTCCTCGAAATCGCCCAGGCTGGGTGCCCGTTTGCTGGGGCACCACAGCACCAGCGGGGGATCCATGGAGACCGACGTGAAGGAGTTCGCCGTCATGCCCACCTTCCTGCCGTCCGCGGAAACGGTGGTGACCACTGTGACGCCGGTGGCGAATTGTCCCAGGGCGCTCCGGAAGTCACGGACGTCGAACGCCGAGGTGTCTTCTTCCTTCCTGGCCTGCATGAAGTCAGCAGCAGCGGTGGGATCAAACCACCACGGGTAGGACGTTCGGGGGTCGTCGAAACCGTTCACGATGCTCGCCGCCAACGCGGGATGTTCAGCGGCTTCGCTGAGGAGCGTTTTCTGGTGGTCCCGGCGCGGTTTCAGGAGATCGTTGGTCCATTCAACGGCCCACTGCCCCCAGCCCCGCCAGAATTCATCGAAAGTGCGCTCCATCCAGTGGCGATCGAATGGTTGCTGGCCACGGCGGACGATTGAGTCCAGGTAGTACTTTGCGGCCAGGGTTGCATTGTTGGAGCCCTGCCCGGTGAGGGGATCGTTGAGGACTACGGCATCACCCAGCCCGAACACCAGCTTTCCGTTGCCGAGTTCCCCGACGGCGGACCTCACCGTGGGCGTGATGCGTCCCAGAAGCGTGGCGCCGTCATCCGTCAGTTCGGCTCCGGCGAAGTTCCCGGCTTCGTGCGGAAAGTGCTCGCGCAGGATCGCCAGCGACCGCTCTAGCTGCTCCTCAGGACTTCCGACGTCGGTCCACCGGTCCATGGGGCCACCCACCACGCCCTCGAACACCATCATGCGGCACGGGCCGGAGACGGTCAGGCCCGGGAAGGTGAAAAACTCGCCGACGCCGGGGGCCATGGACATGCGGATGGCGTCACCCGCTGCGCCGGCGACAGCGCCGGCGTCGGGCTTGACGTAGTTCAGTGCAAGGACGCGCTGCGGGCGGTCGAAAGGCGACTTTGCCTTGTCCCGCGGGAAGATCTGCCCGATTTCGCCTTTGCCCGTGCTCACAATGACCAGCTCGTAGTCGCGGGCGAGTTCCTCGAGCATGCGCGGGGTGACCTTCTCGATGCGGAAATCGCCACCGGCAGCTACGAACGTCTCGATCCACAGGGCGCTTTTGATCCGTTGGTCGATGGAGCGGGCAGTCCCGTCCAAGGGGGCTGCCCATTCGATGGGTTCTTCCGCGTCCACCCGGAGCTGGATGGAGGTGATGGCCGGGACTGCTCCGGATTCGTAGTATTCGGTGAGGGCGGTCCCCATCTGTGCCTCGGCATCCAGGGCCGTGGAGAACATGCACTGGCTGGACATGACTTTCCCGGTGCGGATCTGGGCTGCGGAACGGTCGGACAGCAGTGTCACTGCGTAGCCCTCCCGTTGCAGGCCCAGGGCCAGTTGGGCACCGGATTCGCCGGCGCCGACGATTGCTATCTTTCGCATGATGGGTCCTTTTTAGCTTGTCTGTGCCAAAAAACGTGGCTAGGAGACTTTGGCTGCGGAAAGGCTCGCCAAGTAGCCGGCTGCCTTGTCGGGAGACATGAACCACTCCTGGAATTCCGGCGGATGGTTGAAGCCGTTGGCGAACCTGCGGGCGATGTCCGGCTCGCTGTTGGCGGCGCCCAGGAGTTCAAGGACGTGGGGCGGCGGCGGGGCCAGGAGGGCATTGGTCCAGTGTGCAACGTGCTGTGCGTAATCCCAATAGCGCTCGAATGTGGCCTGCATGAACTCAGCGCCGAACGGCTGTTCGCCGTGCCGGATGATGCTGTCCAGGTAGGACGCCGCGCACTTGCTGGCGTTGTTGGAACCTTGGCCGGTGATGGGATCGTTCAACACCACGACGTCGGCCAGGCCCAGTACCTGCCGGCCGCTCGGCAACGTGGCGATCGGGTGGCGGACAGTGGGCGCAAACCTGCCCTGGAGGACGCCGTTGGGGTCGGTGAGTTCCACATCCGTTGCCCGCTCGGCTTCCCATGGCAGGAAGGTCTTGAGGATGTTCGTGGATTTCTCCAGATGTTCCTCCGGGGAGAGGCCCTTCCAGGTGTCCATGGGACCGCCGGGCACGCCCTCGAAGACCATGATTTCGCAGGGGCCGCTGGTGGTGAGTGCGGGGAACACGAAGTATTCGCCGACGCCGGGGATGAGGTTGAAAGAAACCGCAGAATACTCTTCGCGGGGCTTGAGGCCCTTCACGTAGGTCAGCGCCAGGGCGCGCTGCGGGGCGTCGTAGGTGCTCCGTTCGGCGTCGCGGGTGAACAGTTGGGCGATGTCTCCCTTGCCTGCGGCGACAATCACCAGGTCCGAGTTCTGCGCGTACTTCTCCAGCTCGGCCACGCCTGCGTCTTCGAAAACGAGTTCCCCGCCGCGCGCCGTGAACTCTTCCATGAACCGCGGGAACTTCACGCGCTGGTCGATGGACTTGGCATGGTTGTCCAGGCGGGATGCCCAGCTGATGGCCTTCTCGCCCGGGAGTTCGGGGTGTGGGATGGTGAAGGAAATGCCGTCGACCGTGGGGGCATCGGGCCAGAAGTCCAACCCCAGCGCCCGCTCGTGCTCCAGTGCGTTGTGGAAGATGCATTGGCTGGAGGCGACCTTGCCGTCCCGGATTTCTTCGGGTGTGCGGTTGGAAATGGTGGTCACAGAGTAGCCGGCGTCCAGCAGTCCGATGCCCAGCTGAAGCCCGGACTGGCCGGCTCCGACGATGGTGATGTGGCGTTGCGTCATGGTGTTGCCCTTCTATGGAGTGTGGTGGAGCCTGGCGTCAGTTGGCGGCCAGCAGGGGGATGGTTTCTTCGGCGCGTTCAGGACCCAAGGCGGAGTAGCCGCCGTCGACCGCCCAATCGGCGCCGGTCACGAAACTTGCCTGGTCGCCGGCGAGAAACGCGACGACGTCCCCAACCTCGTGCGGGCGGCCGACGCGCTTGAGAGCGTGGAAAGGGGCGGCCACGGAATCGGTCTTGGCAAGATCACCGTTGCTGAGCGTGTCCATGATGTTGCTCCACACCCATCCGGGGCTGACGGAGTTCACCCGGATACCGTCCGCCGCGAAGTCCACGGCCATGCTGCGCGTGAGCTGGACGAGGGCCGCTTTGCTGGCCGGGTAGAGCCAGCGGCCGGTTTGGGCGATGGAACTGGAGATCGAGGTGAAGTTGATGATGGCGCCGTGCCCTGACGCTTTGAGGTGTGGGCGCGCGGTGTTGCTTGCCACTACTGCACTCACGAGGTTGACGTTGAGGGCCTCGAGCCAGTCGCTGCGACCGGATGCCGGGCCGTCGTCCTTGTAGGTGCAGGCCAGGTTGACCAGGATGTCGAGACCGCCGTGGAGGGCTACGGTTTCCTCCACGAGTTCGCGCACTGCGGCGTCATCGGTGATGTCCGTGTGGGAATAGTGGATTCCTTCCCCGAGTGCTTTGATGAGGGTGCCGCCGTCGGGAGCTATATCCGCAACCACCACCGTGGCTCCGGCGTCCCGCAGCGAGGTCACCACGCCTTGTCCCACCTTGGTTGCCCCACCGGTGACAATTGCTGTCCTGCCGTCGAGTCCTGACATGGCCCAAACCTTTCCCGTACTTGTAATGTTGAAGAAATGTGACGTCCGTCATGGTTGATCCATAAGCGACTCTAGGCAGTCGCTGTTGGCCGGACTATCCACTAAGCGCAAAAGTCATCCGGATTACGCAGGGTCTTCCTCTTCTTCGTGCCAACCAACCCACGCCGCTGAGGTGAGCTGAGCGTCCTTGGCTTGAAGTTCCGCCGCCCAGAGTTCGAAATGGTGTCGATCCCACTCGTCCCGCCGGTCATGCACGAGCTTGATGTTCTTCACTGGTCCCACCTCGCTTTCAGTGCTGTTATCGTGATGTGAGCTGCGTCATACTGGTTCTGAAAGCGACTCTAGGCGGCCGTTGAAATCCGGAATATCCACGTAGCGCGGGGATCATCCGAAAAGCGCAGAACTGTGGAGTGGGTGCCCAAATGGTGAAAATTCTTCCCCGCGATGTCCTGCGGGGGCGGCCGACGATGGCCACAACTGACGTGGACGAAGCCCACGCCAGGATCGCCGAGCTGTTCTGCAGCCACGAGCTCGCACCGCGGACCCGGACCTCGGCAGTGGATATGAAGCTGCGTTCCCTGCACCGGGGCGATGTGGGCATCGAGTTCCTGGACTACGGCGCCGACGTCCGCATTGAGCCCGAAGGACTGCAGGATTTCCATCTGGTGCAGATCCCGCTCGCCGGGCATGCGTCCATGCGGGTGGGGACCAGCACGGTGGAATCCAGCCCGCACATGGCCACTGTTCCGCCGATCGACAGGCCATTCTCCATGAGTTGGGACGGCGGCAGCCCGCACCTGATCGTCTATGTGCGGCGAACAGCGCTGGAACGGGTTGCCGGGCAACTGTACGGGGACGGCGCTGTGGAGCTTGGCTACGGCATGGACCTGTCAGGCGCCGCCGGTCGCGCCTTCTTGAGGTCCGTCGTCGAGCTTCATGACGACCTGATAAGCCGGCCGCAGACCGCCGCGCCGGTGTTCGTTCAAGGCTTGTTGGCGGACAGCATGGTGTCCCGGCTGCTGATGGCGATGCAACCGCCTGCGGAGGAGGCCCGGAGCACGGAAGCGGAGGGCCGGCTGGTCCGGGAGTGCCGCGAACTGCTGGAGCGTCACGCCACGGAGGAACTCACGGTGCCCGATATCGCCGAGTGCCTTGGCGTTTCGGTCCGGACCCTGCAGACGGCACTGCGCGCCGAAACCGGGGCGACGCCGTCGGACCTGCTGCGGAGCATCCGGTTGGATCGCGCCCGCGAAATGCTCCTGGAAGCCGGCCCGCGTGAGCAAAGCGTGACGGCGGTTGCGGAGTCGTGCGGCTTCACGCACCAGGGGCGGTTCTCGGCGCTGTATCTGAAGACCTTCGGGGAGTTGCCGTCGGAGACACTGCGCCGCTAGCTACGCCTCCAGGACGTACGTCTTCAGGTCGTCCAGCGTCTGCTGCATGTGCGCGTCCATCGCGAGCCGCGCCTCGTTGGGGTTGCGGGATTCCAGCGCCGCGGCAATCTTCCGATGGTGTCCGATGGCGTGTTCCTGGATCTCCGCGAAAGCGGACGTCTCCCGGCGGCGTGCCTCCAGGACGCGGTGCAGGGGTTCGAACAGTACGGCCACGAAGACGTTGCCGGAGGCGTGCAGAATCACGTCATGGAAGGCCAGGTCGGCTTCAACGAAACCGGCCAGGTCATTGTCCTCGTGGGAGGACTGCATCTTTGCCACATGCTCTTTGAGCGTGATGAGTTCGTCGTCTGAGATACGCTCGGCGGCCAGTTCGCAGGCGCCCGTCTCCAGCATGCGGCGGAGTTCGATCAACTGGATGGCCGCCGCGGCATCCTTGGTGCCCTCCGACGCTGCGCGCAGCACGGCCTCCAGGGATGCCCACTGATTCAGCGGATTCACGAACGTGCCCCGGCCTCGTTCGACGCTGAGGATCCGCTGCGCTTCCAGGGTCTTCATGGCTTCACGCACGGTCATACGGCTCACCTCGTGCTTGGCGCTGAGCTCCAGCTCGCCCGGGACAACCGTGCCGGGTGGAAATTCGCCCGCGATGATCCGGTCCAGCAACTCATCAGCGACGACGCCAACCAGCGACTTGCGTGCCATGTATCCCCATTCCTGTATCCGCCCATCCTGCGCCCGGCTTCCCCGGGGCGGGATGGATGTCAGACATCTTACGCTGGCGGTGGCCAGCTGGTTTTCCAAAACTCCTGCAACGCTTCCGCACATTGTTGCGGTTGCTCCCAATGGACACTGTGGCCCGCCCCGGGAATGGCCTTCAGCCGGCGTCGCGGGTCCGCGTCCACAAACGCGGCCATCTGTTCCATGGACCGCACGCGGTCCGCTGTTCCGGCCAGCACCAGCAGCGGAGCGTGGACGCGCCCAGGTACTGAAGGTTCGACGCCGGTCATGGCCGCCTCGCCGCTGGGGCCCAGGATTTCGAACGGGATATCGAACCCGCGGCTGAGCAGTTCTTCGTCCTGGTACGGCGGGTCGCCGTACCAGGCTGCCATGCATCGAACCTTGGTTCCGGCGTCGATGAAACCTTGTTTCCATTGCGCTTGCAGCATGGACCGGAAGCCTTCGTTGGGCGGCGCCGGAACCATGCCAACCAGCGTTAGGGTTGCCGTCAGCTGCGGGAAGCCGGCGGCAAGCGTCAGCGCCACGCTGCCACCCAGGGAGTGCCCCACCAGGTGCACGGGACCGCTGTGTTTGGCTTCGAGGGTCGCCGCCAAGGAGGCTGCCGCAGACTCCAGGGTCCATTCGAACTCCGGGGAGAGTATCTCGCCGGGGTGATAGCCGGGGAGGTCCGCAATCCATACCGGGTATCCGGCGTCGAGCAGCTTTCCGGCCAATGGTTCCCAGTAGGCGGATGTTGAGGCCCAGCCGTGGATCAGGACCGCCGGCGCCGTTTCACCTGCGGAAACAACAGGCGTGCGGATATCCACGGATGTGAACGGTGCTTCGCTGCCAGCCATGCACCCAGCCTAGTGACGCTGGTCTCCTTGCACAGGCCGGGAGCGTTGTGTCACACTAATTCAAATGTTAGATGTCTGACATCTTACATTCACAAGCCGCAGCAAAGATTTCCCACGATGGAGTGAACAGTGACCCTTGAAGCCGACGTTCTGGCCGCTTTCCCGGCGGAAGTCCAGATTCCTGCTCAGCTCGTGGCCGATGCCGTTGCCGCGTCCTCGGCAAGCAGCCCCCGCGTCCTGGTGGTCCTCGACGACGACCCCACAGGCACCCAATCCGTGGCAGATCTCGCAGTGCTGACCAGCTGGGA
The DNA here is from genome assembly GCF_052113825.1 of Paenarthrobacter sp. TAF1. Classification (NCBI taxonomy): domain Bacteria; kingdom Bacillati; phylum Actinomycetota; class Actinomycetes; order Micrococcales; family Micrococcaceae; genus Paenarthrobacter; species Paenarthrobacter sp. TAF1. Next base: position 147,682 of record NZ_JBFRDO010000012.1, on the reverse strand, counting down.
TGTCGCTGACTTCACCTGGGCCTTCGCCCACATCCGTGACAACCAGACCAAGCCCGCCGTCTATGTGCTGACCAACACCCGTAGCCTGGACCCCGCAGAAGCCGCAGCCCGCAACGAGGAAATCGTCCGGAATGCGCTCGCGGCAGCCGCTTCTGCCGACGGACTGCGCCTGGGTTTCGTCAGCCGGAGCGACTCCACCCTCCGCGGCCACTACCCGCTGGAGCCGGACGTCATCGCCGCCACCGTGGCTGCTGAAACCGGCGAAACCACCGACGGCGTGGTAATCGTCCCCGCGTTCCCCGACGCCGGTCGCGTCACCATCGGCGGTGTGCACTACATGCGGGGCGATGCCGGTTCCCTCACCCCCGTTGCCGAGACGGAGTTCGCCAAGGACGCGAGCTTCGGCTTCGCAAATTCAGAGATGGCCAAATATGTGGAGGAGAAGTCGCAGGGGCGGTTCCCCGCCAGCGACGTGATCGTCCTGGACCTGAACATCATCCGCGCCGGTGCTTCCGCCCAGGACCCCACCATCTCCGCGAAGGCCATCGCAGACGCCCTGGAATCCGCCACCAACTCCACCCCGATCGTGGCCGATATCGTCACCGAGAACGACTTCCGCGCCCTTGCTCTGGGCCTGGAGGAAGCAGAACGCCGCGGCAAGAAGCTCCTCTACCGCGTGGGTCCGCCTTTCGTCCGTGGACGCATCGGCCAGGAGATCCGCACCGCGCTGACCTCCGAAGAGGCCTTTGCAGGCAACACTCCCTCCACAGCCGGAGGCTTGATCGTTGTGGGTTCCCACGTGGGCGTCACCACGCGGCAACTCAACGACCTCACGGCTCAGCACGGCTCGGCGAGGACCATCGAAATCGACGTCGAGAAGCTCATTGCCGGCACCAAAACCCAGGGCGAAGCAGAAGCCGAAGCGTACATCGGAACGGTAGTGGCCGACGTCGTGGATGCCCTCCGCAGCGGTGACGTGATCGTCCACACCAGCCGCCTGCTCATCAAGACCGACGACGCCGCAGCCAGCCTGAAGATCGCCCGCACCGTCTCCGCCGCCGTCGTGGCTGTCGTGAACCGCACGCTCAAGAGTTTCCCGCCGCGCTTCGTCATCGCAAAGGGCGGCATCACATCCTCGGACGTGGCCGCCCACGGCCTGGAAATCCGCCACGCGATAGTCCGCGGCCCCATGCTCCCGGGCATTGTCTCCCTGTGGGAGCCGGTGGACGGTCCTGCAAAGGGCATCCCGTACATCGTTTTCGCCGGCAACGTGGGTGACGACCAATCCCTGACCCAGGTCACCCGCAAGCTCAGCGCAACCTTCTAACAGCCAAAATTCAATGGAGAACACCATGACCAGCAGCAACTACACCGTCACCGTCCTGGGCCTCGGCGCCATGGGCCTGCCCATGGCAACCCGGCTCGCGTCCGAGCTGACCGTGCACGGCTTCGACATTGCCGAGCCCCGTCTGGAACTCGCCGCCGCGGCCGGTATCAAGACCTTTGCCTCGGCCCGCGAAGCTTCGCAGGACGCAGATGCGCTGCTGCTCGCCGTCCGCAACGGTGAGCAGCTCAACGACGTCCTGTTTGGCGAAAACGGTGTCGCTGCCGTTCTGAAGCCGGGCGCCGTCGTAATCCTGGGCAGCACGGTGGGAACTGAAGCCATCCCGGCGACGGTCGCCAAGCTTGCCGAGTACGGTGTTTCGCTGGTTGACGCTCCGCTGTCCGGCGGCCCCAAGCGTGCCGGTGAAGGCGATCTATTGATCGTGGTCGGAGCCGAACCGGAGGCGCTGGAGAAGGCGCGCCCTGCCTTGGAGCTGCTGGCCTCCACATTGAGCATCGTGGGCGACAAGCCCGGCGACGGCCAAGCCCTGAAGACCGTCAACCAGTTGCTCTGCGGAGTCCACATCGCTGCCGCCGCCGAGGCCATGGCCCTCGCGGACGCCCTCGGCCTCGACCAGGCCAAGACCCTCGCAGCCCTCGAAGCCGGAGCCGCCGGTTCCTTCATGCTCTCCAACCGCGGCCCGCGCATCCTTGAGGCCTACACAGAAGACGGCGCCGAGGTCCTCAGCCGCCTGGACATTTTCGTCAAGGACATGGGCATCGTAGGCAAGGCAACCCGGGCCGCCGGACTCGCCGCACCCGTTGCCGCTGCCGCCGAGCAGCTCTACCTGCTCGGCCAGGCCCAGGGCCTCGCCGCCGCTGATGACTCCGCCGTCATCAAGGTAGTAGCGCCCGCCAAGCGCACCGCTTAACCCCTGGGAGTTTTTGTACACCTAACGCCCTCATGGGGCGCCCTAAAGGTCATTAGCTGTACAAAAACTCCACCCACCCCAGAACGCGCGACGACGGCGATCCCCCCTTCGTCGTCGCCGCCACCTCCCGCCGGTCTGCTGTGCGCACCGGTTTGTCAAAGGAGACACCGCCCCAATGAACCCCCTCGTCAACTCCCTCATGGCCGGGGCCGCCGATGCCCCTGCCATCAAACCCGCAGTGGAGCTGGGAACACCGCTTCTGCTGACCATCGCCGCGGCAGGCATCGCCTTGCTGCTGGTCCTGATCATCCGCTTCAAGATCCAGGCATTCGTTGCCTTGCTCGCCGTCAGCATCCTGGTGGGCGTGGCCGCGCAGATTCCGCTCAAGGACATCTTCACGGTGGTGACCAACGGTGTTGGAAGCACCATGGGCAAGGTCGCCTTGTTGATTGCCCTCGGCGCCATCCTTGGTCGCATGATCGAGGTCTCCGGCGGCGTGCAGTCCTTGGCCACGCACTTCACGGAGAAGCTCGGTGCCAAGCGCGTTGCTGTCGCGTTGACGGCCGTCGGCTTCCTGGTCGCGATTCCGGTGTTCTTCGAGGTGGGAGTGATCGTCCTCGTTCCGATCGTTTACGCCTTCGCCAAAATCGCCAAGGTCCACCCCATCAAGTTCGGCCTACCCATGGCTGGAATCATGCTGTCCATCCATGTGGCTGTTCCGCCGCACCCGGGCATCGTTGCCGGCGCCGGCGTATTCGGTGCCGACATCGGCCTGATCACCATGATCTCCCTGATCATCTGCATTCCCTTGGGCTTCCTGTCCTACTGGGTTGCCAGCATCATGAACCGCAAGGACTACGAACTCCTCCCCGGCGTGAAGCAGCAGGTTGAGGAATTCGGTTCCGATTCCCTGGTCCACGTGGGCCACGACGGTCCGGGTGCCCGCGCAATCGCCCCTCCGCGGCCGGGCCTGATCATGTTCCTGATCGCGGCTCCCATCGTCCAGATTCTCCTTGGGACCGTTGGCACGCTCACCATCGCCAAGGACAACTACTGGTACGGCGTGGCCTCGTTCATCGGCAACCCGTTCTTCGCCCTCCTCGTTGCCGTTGCGTTGTCGTTCTTCCTGCTGGCGGTCCGCCGCAACTGGTCCCTCAAGGAAACAGGCGAGATTTTCGAGGGTGCCCTGCCGCCCATCGCTTCCATCCTGATGGTGGTTGCTGCCGGTGGCGTCTTCGGTGAAGTCCTCCGCACTTCCGGCATCGGAGCCGCGCTCTCCCACACCTTGGACAGCCTGGGCCTGCCCGTGATCGTGCTCGGCTTCATCATCTCGCTGGCCTTGCGCGCCGCACAGGGTTCGGCGACGGTTGCAATCGTCACGACGACGGGCCTGCTCACCTCAGCGGTCATGGAAGGCGGCTACTCGCCGGCGCAGATCGCAGTGATAGTGATTGCCATCGGCTTCGGCGCGCTCGGCCTGTCCCACGTGACCGATGCCGGCTTCTGGACCGTGATCCGCTACTACGGCCTCACGGTCTCCGACGGCCTCAAGACCTGGACCGTCCTGACCACCATCCTGGGCCTGGCCGGCTTCGTCCTGACGTACGTTGCCTGGATCCTGGTAGGAGGCCTGGCCCACTGATGCGCACGAAACTCGACCACCTGGTCAATTCCGCGTTGGCCACCGGCTCCGCTGTTCCAGCCTTCACCTGCTACGACTTCACCACCGCGCTCGCCGTCGTGTCAGCTGCGGAGGAGGCCCGCCTTGGCGTAATCCTGTTGGTGGCGCCGAAAACCGCGTCCACCGCCAACGGCCTGCGGCTCATCACTGCCCTCCGGGGCTTGGCGGACTCCGCGAGCGTCCCGGTGTCCGTCCAGCTGGACCATGCTTCAGATCTGAACGTCATCCTGGAAGCCGTGGCAGCCGGAGCTGATGCCGTCCTGGCCGATGGCTCATCCAAGCCGCTCAAGGACAACATCCGCCTGGTCCGCGAGGTCCGTGCCGCGCTGGACGCGGCGGGCCAGGCCGACGTCGTGATCGAAGCGGAGTTGGGCGGACTGGCAGGCGACGAGGACCGCGCGTTCGGGTCATCAACGCCCGACGCCGGTGCTTCCGTCCCCGGTCTCACCGACCCGGAGCAGGTGGCCGGCTTCGTGGAGCAAACGGGTGCGCAATTGCTCGCTGTTGCCGTGGGAAACGTCCACGGCAAGTACACGGGTGAGCCCAACATTCGGTGGGATGTGTTGCAGGATGTCGCTGCACGGACGGAGGTCCCTCTGGTGCTCCACGGTGCCTCTGGAATCCCGGCCAGTGAGCTTGCCAAAGCTTCCGGAATGCAGGTAGGCAAAGTGAACTTCAACACGGAGCTGCGGACCGGGATCCTGGCCACGTTGGAGTCGGAAACAGCGGCGTACCGGGCAGACGGCGAGAATCTCCAGGGATTGCTGGCCCGGTGGAACGGCTCGGCAGCATCCTTTGCCGGCGCCACGCTTGAGTTGCTCAGCGCCTGACACGCAGCGCAGGAACACGGGGAGGCTAGGATCAGACCATGATCCTGGCCTCCCTGATTTTTGCGACGATTGCCGCCCTTCTTCACGTCTACATCTTCACCATGGAGTCCATCACCTGGACCAAGCCCGCTACGTGGAAGACATTCAGCATCACGTCCCAGGCCGAAGCGGATACCACCAAGTCCATGGCGTACAACCAGGGCTTCTACAACCTCTTCCTCGCCATCGGTGCATTGGTCGGGATTGTCGCAGTGGCCATGGGTGCACCCCAGGTCGGTTGGACCCTCGTCTTCAGCAGCTGCGGCTCGATGCTTCTTGCGTCTCTGGTCCTCGTGGCGAGCGGTAAGAAGTACCTCCGGGCAGCGACCATCCAAGGCACGACGCCGCTGCTCGCCGTCGTGCTTGGAATCCTGGCCGTAACCCTGGGCTAGTGTTCCGGCGGCCCTGCCTGGGCTGCGGCGTCGTCCATCCACAGCACCTCCCAATGGTGGCCGTCGAGGTCCCTGAAGGCCCGGCTGTACATGAAACCGAGATCCTGCGGGTCATAGGTTTCCGAGCCGCCGGCTTCCAGGGCTTTGCCCGCCAAAGCATCCACGTCTTCCCGGCTGTCGGCCGAAATGGCGACGATGGCCGCCGTCGAATTCCTGGTATCCGCGATGGGCTGCTTGGTGAACTGGCTGAACTTGTCGTGCGTAAGCAGCATTGTGTAGATCGTGTCGCTGAAAACCACGCATGCCGCGGTTTCGTCGGTGAAGTTCGGGTTGATCGTGTAGCCAAGTGCTGTGTAGAAAGCCTTGGATGCCTCGAGGTCGCTGACAGGAAGATTCACGAAAATGGACGTAGTCATGCGTCTGATCCTGCCGTTGTTTCGGCGTCCCGTCCAGACTTGAAATGCGACCATGTGGACAATTAACGGCCGGAGTCATCTCTCCACAACGGCAGGGGTATCACTTGGCGGCTGCGGCCGGATTCATCCAGGACGTGGCCCAGTCTCTTGTAGGTCCGCACCACCGCCTGTCGGGAGATGACGGCACTTCCGGGAGCCCGCTCCGCCAGTTCCCGTTCGTAGGTCTGGACCTCCAGATAGTCGCGGACCCAGAGGGTCACCACCAGGTTCTGGGCCCCCAGGACTTGGGCGCTAAGGCGGCAGTTCGGCAAGGCGGCAAAGTAGCGGCCGACGTCGTCAACAAAATGAGCCGGGACGTTGAGCACCAAAGTCACTTCCCGCAGGCCCTGCTGGGCCGAGGTCGCCGTATCGCACCGCAGGGAAATGTAGCCGGCCGCAAGGAACCGCTCCACCCGTCGTCGCGCCGTCTGCGGTGAAACTCCGCAGGCGGCACCCAGGTCCGCCCAACTGGCGCGCCCATCGTTAGCCAACTCCGCCAAAAGCGCCGCATCCAGGCGGTCAGGTGAGTATCCCGCTTGCTCGGGCAATGGTTCAGCTGAGACCTGCCGTGCCCGGGCAGGCTCCAAGGTGCCACTGCGCCACTCCGAGGCCTGCCTGTACAGATTGGTAACAAAAACCACCTCGCGATGGGTGATTCCAGGCAGCCGGGGAAAGGAACCGGTGACGATGTCGATCAGTTCCCGATGGCTGGAAGCGAAGCAGTCCATGAAAATGTCGTGCGATCCGGTGACCAGGGAGACCGTGGCAAATGCCGGCTCCGCGCACAGTTGCTCGAGCAGTTCCTCGCTCCTGTCCGGCGTGGAAGACAAGTGGATGAAAGCCGACCAGCCCGCGCTGAGATATCGCTGACCGGGGGAAGGAGTGATCCACGCCTGCCCTTGCCCTGCCAACGCGTTCCAGCGCCGCGCGACGGTTGGCCCGGAGAGTCCCAGGGCATCCGCGACCCGGCTCCAATCGGCCCTCGGATTGATCTGCAGGGCATTCACGATTTCGAGATCGATTTCGGCGATCATGGCTGAGTCGTTCATGAATACCTGCTCAGGATTGGTTTTTAACGATTTCCGGACAAGTGTAATCGACGGTCCTAACGTTGTGACTCGCATCACCAAGCTCCGCCCCGCGGGGGCTTGGAAAACCGGCCCAACACCACAAGGAAGCACATGCCAAGCAACACAGCACCGCCGGCGACGTCAGCCATGACTCGCCGCACCATCGCAGGAATGATCCTGGCCATGGCACTGATTGAGTCGCTCAGCGGGGTCACGCAGGGCTATCTCAACCCCATCCTCCCCGCCTTGGGGCCGGTCTTCGAGATCGACGATCCCACCATCAACGGCATCTTCCTCATCTCCAACGTCAGTTTTGCGGTGCTCACCCCGATCATCTCCAGGCTTGGTGACAGCTACGGCTACAGGCTGGTGCTGCGCTGGTCCACTGGGGTGGTGACGCTCGGTGTGCTGCAAATGGCGCTGTGGCCGTCGTTGTGGACAGTGACCCTGGGCGTCGTCATGCTCACGTGCGTGGTGGGGTTCATCCCGTTGATGATGGGAATCCTTCGCGTCACCAGCCCTGCACATACCCGGACCGGCGTCAGCGTCATGATCGGCATGCTCATGATCATGGTGGGAGCCGGCGGACTTTTGGCGGGGATTGTGGGCGTGACCGATCCGACGCTTGGCTTCTGGGTCGCCGTGCCGTTCGCCGTGGTCGCCTTTGTCTGTTCGTTCTTACTGCCCGACGCCGGGGTCCCGACTCGTGAGGGCATCGCCCTTGCGCCGTTGTTGGCTTGCTCTCTCGGCCTGATTGGGTTTGTGGTTGCACTCTCCATGGCGCCCGAGTGGGGCTGGCTGGACGCCCGCACGCTCACTGCCGGTTTACTGGGGCTTGCTCTGTTGGCCTACTGGGCAAGACGCGATTTCAGCGCCACCCAGGCCCGGCGGTTCATGGACCTGCGCATGTTGGCCCTTCCGCGCATCCGCGCAATTTCACTGGCCACTTTCTTTTTCGGCTTTGCGTCCATCAGCTACTTCGGAACCAACGGTATCTTCCTGCACTCCAACCCGGACAAGACGGGGTACGGGTTCGGCCTGAGCCCGCTCATGATCGCAATCGTCCTGGCCTTGGCCTCCGTTTTGTCACTTGTTTCCTCGCTCCTCACGGCGCGGGCCCTCCGGCAGTTCGGCGAGCGCGCCACTTTGGTCTTCGCAGGCGTCCTGCTGGCCGCCGGCTTCCTCGTGATGTTGCTCGCCCACGGTTCACTTGCGGGGTACTGCCTCGGATTCGCCATGTTCAACCTGAGCCTGGGGATGTACCAGGCGGGCACTCGCGCACTGTCTGTTGAAGGTGTTCCCTTGGAGGAAACCTCGACGGCGGCCGGGCTGAACGAGTTGGCGTTGTCCGTGGGTATCGCGGTGGGGGCCGCAGTGGTCAAGCTGATCTCCTCCGCGTCAGCTGAAGCGGGACACATCACCGAAACCGGGTTGTTCTCCATTTGGGGAGCATTGGCAGTTGCGGCCCTGGTGGCTGCGGTGGCCAGCGCCAGCTACCCCAAGCGCCAGGCTGCCGGGGTGACGGCACGATGACCGGACTCAACAGCGTTAGCCGCGGCACCGCCGTCGTACCCGCTTCCCCGGAGGAAATCCGGGGCCGGCTGGAAAATGCGGTCCAGCGCTGGAAGCCCGACGTTCTCGACCTCAGCCATGCCATCCATGCCGACCCCGAGCTCGGCGGCCAGGAGGTCCGGGCAGTCAAACGGGTTCGGCGGGTGTTGCAAAGGGCAGGCTTCAGTTTCGACGAAACACAGCCTGCGCAACCCACCGCGTTCAGCGCCCGCTTCGGGTCCGGTGAGTTGGTGGTGGCCCTGTGCGTGGAATATGACGCCCTGCCCGCCATCGGCCACGCCTGTGGGCACAACGTGAACGCGGCCAGTGCCGTGGGAGCGGCGTTGGCGCTCGCGGCCGTAGCCGACCAGCTGGACATCACCGTGAAGGTGCTGGGAACACCCGCCGAAGAGACCACCGGCGGCAAAGTGGACCTCATCGACGAAGGGTTCTTCAAGGACGTGTCCCTGGCCATGATGGCGCACGCCGCGGCAAGTGATGTTGTGGGCGGTTCGTCGCTGGCCATGGGCATGTGGGATGTACTTTTCGAGGGGCGTCCCGCGCATGCCGCCGCGGCTCCGTCGGAGGGTGTCAATGCCCTTGATGCCCTTGTGATCGCGCAGACGGCCATCGCCCTGGCCCGCCAGCAACTCCCTGCGGGATCCATTGTTTCGCTGGTGGTCACCGAAGGCGGGAGCGCGGTGAACGTTATCCCGGAGCGAGCCCGTGCGAACATCGAAATGCGCGCTCCCAGTCTCGAAAACCTGAAGATCATCCAAAGCAAAGTTCGGCGTTGCCTGGAAGGTGGAGCCCACGCCAGCGGATGCACGCTCCAAGTGACGCCGTCCGGCAACGCCTATGCCGAACTGCGCCAGGACGCATTCCTCTCGGAGGCCTACCGGGATGCGATGACGGCCAGGGGCAGGGACGTTGCTTTCAGCGCCGAGCCCGTGGCTTCGACCGACATGGGCAACGTCTCCCAAGTTGTACCGAGCATCCACCCCATGGTCGGCTACGACGTCCGTGGCGCCGCGCATCACACCGCAGAGTTCGCTGCCTTCGGGGCATCGGCGGGAGCCGATAAAGCGGTTCTGGACGGATCCTTCGGATTGGCGGCGGCAGCATGCGCCGCTGCTCTGGACCCGGCGCAAAGGGAGCGTCTCCTCCGGACGTAGCCCTCGCCACGCCCACCCTGCTGGCTCCGCCGCTCCGCGAGGCGGACAATGGAGTCAGCACACTGGGAGTCAGCACGCAGGTGCCGGCCCGGTAGGGAGAGCCATGGAGCGGGAGGCGTTTCCTGCGGTCAGCCCAACGGCTGCGCAGAGGGATCCGGTGATCGACCTTGTCCGCTTCACGTGCCTGCTGCTGGTGGTCGCAGCCCACTGCATGATGGTGAGCCCCGTTTTGCACAAGGATGGGACAGTCGAGACCCGCAACGTCCTCATGGAGCAAGCCTGGTTCACGCCTGTGCTCTGGGTCCTGATGATCGTTCCGCTCTTCTTTGTCCTTGGCGGTGTTACCGGCCTCCAGTCGTGGCGGCGGTTGAGAATGGCCGGCGGGACAGGATTCGACTTCGCCCAGCTGCGCCTCCTGCGATTGGTGCGTCCCGCCATGGCCCTGCTCGCCGTCATGTGGGGAGGGTTGTGGATCGCGCTGCTGCTGGGTGTCCATCCGCAAGTCATCCAGCTGATGACTGCCGGAGCTGCGATGCCGTTGTGGTTCCTCGCCGCGTACCTCACGGCCCAGCTGAGTATCCCCCTCTTGGCAAGATTCCATGAACGTGCACCGCTGCTGACTTTCGGGGTTCTGGTGGCCTTCATCATCGCCGTCGATTCCCTCCGCGGCGCCATTCCCGTGCTGGCGTTTACCAACATGATTTTCGTATGGTGCGCCGTGCAGCAGCTGGGATTCTTCAAGGCCGATGGCTTCTTCGAACACCGGAGCCGCACCTGGCTGGTGGGCGCCATCATCTGCAGCAATCTCCTCCTGGGACTTGTCACCGGAGTCGCTGTGTATCCGGGGAACATGGTGGTGAACATCAACCCGCCCAACTTTTGCCTGCTTCTGCTGGGCATTTCCCAGACAGCCGCCCTGCAACTGCTGGGTCCAGGGCTGCGGTGGCTCGCTGACTTCCGGTGGATCCGTGCCGGGATCGCTGTGGCGGGACGCCGCTCCATGACCGTTTATCTATGGCATCTCCCCCTCCTGGTTGGCATGGCCGGTTTGTTGTTGCTCACCGACGTGCCCAGGCCGGTCGCCGAGACCGCAGAGTGGTGGTGGGCCCGCATTCCCGTCTTCATCGCCGTGGTTGCACTGCTCGTCCCGGTGACGATGCTTTTCGGCCGGCTTGAGGATCGTCCCATGGCAGCAAGCCATGCTCGAGGCCCGGGGCGGGCCGCCGTGGTGACGGCCGCCGTCGTGGTCTTTATCCCAGTGGCGGACGCCGCCTTCAACGGACTGACGCTCGCGTTGCTGGGTGGGGGAGCGGCGTGCTTCGCGCTGTCCGTCCTGCTTTTGGGCAGGGTTCCGACGCCGGTCCCCCCGGCGGCGGAGGCAGAACCTGCGGAAGCGCCGCAGGCGACCCCGGCCACGTTGCCAGCACACGATTTACGTGCCAATCTCGAACCATGACCGAGAATACGGATTCACTGGCCGAGTCGTTCCGCCCCGGCGTTACTACATTGCGCAACGACAAGTTCCACCGCTACGAGTTACACGTAGACGGGGAGTTGGCGGTGATTTCACAGTTCCTGGACAGGCCCGGTCACATCGACTTCATCCACACGGAGACGAAACCCCAATTCAAGGGCCAAGGACTGGCGAACGTTCTGGCACACTTCGCCCTGGATGACGTCGTGGCGTCGGGGAAGCGCATCATTCCGCATTGCCCGTTCATTGCCGGTTACCTGAAAAGGCACGAGGGATATGAACAGGACGTCGACTGGCCGAAAGAAAAGCCTACGGTTGACGCGGAGCCTGACAACAACTGACCGCGCCGGGTCAGTCGGTCCGCCCTCTCGGCGAATGCGGCCTTCGTCGCGGCGAGACTGACGTGACCGTTGCTGAAGCCCAGTAGCCCAGGCCTGGTCGCGATGACCGTGGAAGCCAATCCAGCCGCGCATCCGAGAGCGCCACGATGGCGTCGTGTTCGTCAACAACTTCCTGGCCGCGGCACCACGCCCTGACCTGCATGGCACTTACCAGGCTGCCGCCGTGGACATGGTCCGACTCCGTGACGCGGTAGGAGAAACTCCGCATGACGCCTTCGCCCGGGGCCAGGGAGCCGACTGACAGATGGCGACGGTCCGGGCTGGAGGTATAAACCAGGGGCTCCATGGCCTCGTTGGTGAAGGACCGCGGAATAAGACGAATGTTACGAAGATGGCACGTGGAGTCGTTCATGATCCATGCCGTGAAGATCACCGTCTCACCGGGGACGGCCGTGCACTTGTCCGCGCCGTGGATCAATGTGATGCATTTCGCTTGCGCAACCAGCGGCCGGTTGCCGTGATGCCGGAAGTGCGAAAACGGTGTTTTCGCACTTCGCGAGTGGATTGCGGTGCCCGCGGAGACGCTCCGGACCGCCCTCGACAATGACGACCGCCCTTTGAAACGCGCTACTCGTCGCACTTCGCCGGAGTTGTGAAACTTCATGCCTGATTAGTGGCGGCAGGAACAGTTTTATGTCGCTTATTCGACGAAACTTTTCGCCCCTTATAGTCCTAAGCAACCTGTTATTCAAGTCAATTCGCAATCTGATGACACACTACTGTTTATGGATCAAGTATTAATGTCCGGGGCCGGTGGGGCGTCCCCAACTTTGGCTGCCGGAAATGACAGCGATCCCCAAATCCTGAACCTCGTCCGCCAGGGTGTCACGGACGCCTTTGACACTCTCTACAAGCGGCACGTCCAGATCGCCCACTACGTCGCGCGCACACAGTCCGACAACCCCAGCGACGCCGATGATGTCGTCGCAGAGGCCTTTGCCACCATCTTCCAGTCCTTGAAGGACGGCAAAGGCCCCAAGGAGTTTTTCCGTTCGTACCTCCTGACGGTGGTGCGGCGTACAGCGCATGAACGCAACCGAAAAGCCAGACAAACTCAAACTGCAGCGGATGACGCCATCCTGGACGCGGCTGTCCATGATGACGATCCCGTGGTTGGCGATCTTGAGTCGAGCATCATGGCCAATGCCTTCAAATCGCTGCCGGAGCGTTGGCAGGCCGTTCTCTTCCACCTTGATATCGAGGGATTGAAGCCGGCTGCTGTTGCGCCACTGGTGGGTCTCACGCCGAACGGCGTCTCATCCTTGGCCATCCGGGCCAGGGAAGGTTTGCGTCAGGCCTACCTGCAACACCACATCAGCCGCAGCGTTGACCAGGCCTGCGACGAATTTGCCAGCCAGCTCGGCAAGTATGTGCGCAACGCCCTCAAACGCACGTCCAAGGAAAAAGTGGGTGCCCACCTGGAAGACTGTGCCAAGTGCACCGCGTTGTTGATGGAACTCAATGACGTCCAGGGCGGCATGCGTGCCATCCTTTTCCCCTTGGTTGCGGGCGTTGCCTTTACCCCGGCAGCTGCCGCAGCGGTCGGGTGGCCAGGCGCCGGTGTCGCAGCGGGCGGCGGCAAGGCCGCCGTCGTTGGCCTTCACGGAGTCAGCCAATCCTGGAAAATCCCGGCGGCCATGGTGGTGGGTGCCGCAGCTCTGGCGGGGGTCATCACCTGGTTCCTGCAACCCGAACCCGGTCCCGCTTCTGTGGTTGTTGCAGAATCTCCTGCCAGTATTCCGACGGCCGAGGAAACGGCGCCGGCCCCGGTTCCGAGCAGCAGTGCGTCGCCGGAACCCAGTGCCATTGTGGAGCCGCCCCTCCTCCCTGTCGTTGCCCCAACGGCTGTGCCATCTTTGGCTCCCAGTCAACCTCCCGCCGTCGTGATTCCGCCGGAAGAGCCGTCGGGAAGGCGCGCTGTTGTCGTAGACCCGGGCGTCATCTATTCGACGACGGCGCCGCAGGCCACCGCTTCGGCGGCACCCTTGACGCAAACGGTTGAGGCGACGTTCTCGGCCAGCCAGGGACCAAGCCCCCTTGAACGCGACCTTGGCGTCCAGTTTTCCCTGGCCGGGGATGGTTCGCCGACATCCGGAGAAGTGGTCTTTGCCCTGCCGGCGGACGCTACTTTCCTAGCAGGGAAGACGGTGGTGCCGGAGGGCTGGGAGTGCAGCGCATCCGAGGCCCGCCGGATCCGGTGCACCACAGCCACGCTGGACCCGCAGCAGTTGACCTTTGTCGTCGCTGTGACCCTGCCGGACGGTGCGGAGAGCGGAACCCTGGACTACCAGTTCAGCGGGCAAGGAATCGTGCCGAAGACGTTCACCAATACCTTTCATTAAGGCGCCCGAAAGGGCTGTTCTTGGCGGCTTGAAAAAATTCTTGCTGATTTCGCGTCACGATTCGTGAGTTTCGCCCACTAAGAAGTTGGGTGCTCTATGCCCTGGTGCCGTCAGGAAAATTTGGCGCTTTTCTGCGTCACGAATGGTTGTGGAAGCACACAAGGCAACTGGGAGTAGCCTTCCGCATTTCACAGCCATCACGCGAGGATTCCAAGCTCGACCGGATCCCAGGCGTGGTCCAGACAGGCAAGAGAGCCAATGAAACATTCATATCCACGAAAGCTGTTGGCGGGTGCGCTCGCTACAGCCATAATTTCCCTGGGAGTGGGTGGTGCCATGGCGCCGCCAGCCCTGGCAACCACGCCGGGAACCCCAGGCGTCACCCAGCCAGGGACGCCGGTCTACACGGAGGATTTCTCCAACCAGAACGCGACAAGTAATGCCATCAGCCTCCTGAACTACACCGGAGGCGCCGCCGCCGCCAATGAGACGTACACGGCCGATACCCCGTATACGCCCGCCGGCGGGCAGTGCGACGGATGGATCCTCAACTCTTCAACACCAACGCCGCCAACCGACCTGGGTTGCTACAGGAACCAACCGGCAGGCTGGAACCAGATCCGGTCCATGGCTCAGGCGCTTGGCCTGGCTCAGGGCCAAACTGCTGCCCAAGCCGCCAGCAACCAGGCTCTCTCCGAGTACACCAACGCAAGCTCCGGCGTGATCGATCCCGGCGTGATGTTCCGGACGACAAAGAATTCCATCCCAGCCGTATCCGGCCACTACTACGCTGTCTCGGCGTACTTTGCGGAGGTTAACTGCCACGCGGCGCACGCCAGCGAGACTTTCAGCCTCCTGGTCAACGGCACACCGATCGTGCTGGGGACGGGTCTTGACCCCTGCGGCGGCAGCACCTCGCCGGAAGTCCAGGTCACCAAGCTGCAGTCCGGCGCGTTCAAGATTCCCGAGGGCACCTCGCCGTCGTTGGGCTTGGAGCTTCGCAACGAAGCAACCACCGGGTCGGGCAACGATGTGACCTTCGACCTTCCCCAGATCGTGGATGTAACGCCGCAGCTGGACAAAGCTTTCACGCCTGCCCTCATCGGGCCGGGTGGAACCTCCACGGTTACCCTGACCGTAACCAACACTGACGACGTCAAGGCCAAGAGCGACTGGTCCATTACGGATACCCTTCCGGACGGGCTGGTTGTCGCAGCTACCCCCAATATTGGCGGGACCTGTGTTCAGGCTGCGGGCACTGCGCCGTTCGTCAAGACGGCGGTCGCCGGCGGCAATTCCATCTCCGTCACCGGCGGCGACCTCGCGGTCGGCATGGAGTCCTGCACCATCACGGTTGACGTCACTTCGGATACCGAGGGAACGTACATCAATGGTCCGGGAAACATCGTCACCAACCTGAACCCGCCGGCAGACGCGACGCTCATTGTCCGCGCTCCCCGGATTACCTTGAGCAAGGCCCTGGACGCTCCGCGATTGTCTGATGCTGATCAGTTCACCATGGAGATCCGTTCGGGCTCTGCCACCGGCCAGGTTGTCAGCAACCCCGCCAACTCCACCACCAGTGGTTCCGGCTCCACCGTTTCGACCGGAACCGGCACCACGGGGAAGTACGTCGCTGACACTGGTGCCAGCTACTACCTGACCGAGTCGGGTGGCTCCAACTTGTCCGATTACGCGAAGACCATCACCTGTACAGATGCCAACGGACTGCAGGCCAATCTGCCAAGCGGCGTTGCATTTGAGGGATCCCTGGCGCTGGTACCTGTGGCCGGCGCCGACATTGACTGCGTGCTGACCAACACCGCGCAGTCGGCTCCTTCGATGACGTTCACCAAGAGCGCGGACGCGTCCGGGATTCAGTCGCCGGCTGTAGTGGGCGACAAGATCACCTACACGTTCACGGCTACCAACACCGGAAATGTGGCGTTGACGGATGTTGTCATCACCGATCCGCTGGCTGGCCTCTCCACCCTGACGTACAGCTGGCCCGGCACCCCGGGTACTCTGCTTCCGGGCGAGACTGTCACCGCCATGGCAACCTACTCCATCACGCAGGCGGACATCGACGCAGGACACGTAGCCAACTCGGCCACCACCTCGGGTAATCCTCCGACCGGTCCGCCCGTCATCCCGCCGCCCGGCACCACCGACACTCCGCTGACTCCTGGCCCCGCCATGGAATTCAGCAAGTCGGCCGATGCATCCGACATCCAGAACCCGTCCGTCGTCGGCGACATCATCACCTACACCTTCACGGCGAAGAACACCGGCAACGTGAAGTTGAGCAACGTTTCCATCAATGACCCGCTGGCTGGCCTGTCGGCTCTGGTTTACTCCTGGCCGGGCACTCCAGGCGAGTTGCTCCCGGGCCAGACCGTCACGGCTACGGCGACTTATGCAATCACCCAGGCGGACATCGACGCCGGTCACGTTGCGAACACGGCAACCACCACAGGAACCCCTCCCACCGGTCCTGCCGTGACCCCGCCCCCTGCGGGCAC
This sequence comes from Paenarthrobacter sp. TAF1, assembly GCF_052113825.1. NCBI lineage: Bacteria > Bacillati > Actinomycetota > Actinomycetes > Micrococcales > Micrococcaceae > Paenarthrobacter > Paenarthrobacter sp. TAF1. The sequence continues at coordinate 131,495 of NZ_JBFRDO010000012.1, read as the reverse complement.
CGATACACCGCTGACCCCGGCTCCGGCGATGGAGTTCACCAAGACGGCGGACGCTTCGGCTATCCGGAACCCCTCCGTCGTGGGTGACGTCATCACCTACACCTTCACTGCCAAGAACACCGGCAACGTGACGTTGAAGAACGTGTCCATCACGGATCCGTTGGCTGGTCTGTCGGCTTTGGCTTACACCTGGCCGGGCACTCCGGGCGAGTTACTGCCGGGTCAGACGGTGACGGCTACGGCAACGTATGCCATCACCCAGGCCGACATCGAGGCCGGCCACGTGGCCAACACGGCAACCACCACGGGCACCCCGCCCGTTGGTCCTCCGGTGACGCCTCCTCCGGGAACGACGGACACCCCGTTGACCCCGGCTCCGGCCATGGAGCTCACCAAAACGGCGGATGACTCAGCTGTTCAGAACCCCACCAAGGTGGGCGACGTGATCACTTACACCTTCACGGCGAAGAACACCGGCAACGTGAAGTTGACCAACGTGTCCATCACGGATCCGCTGGCTGGTTTGTCGGCTTTGGCTTACACCTGGCCGGGCACCGCGGGTGAACTGCTTCCGGGTCAGACCGTGACGGCTACGGCAAGCTACGCAGTGACCCAGGCGGACATCGAGGCCGGTCACGTTGCGAACACGGCAACCACCACCGGTACCCCTCCCATAGGTCCTGCCGTGACCCCGCCCCCTGCGGGCACCGATACACCGCTGACCCCTGGCCCGGCCATGGAGTTCACCAAGACGGCGGACGCATCCGAGGTCCAGTCGCCTTCGGTAGTTGGCGACAAGATCACCTACACGTTCACGGCGAAGAACACCGGCAATGTGAAGTTGAGCAACGTCTCAATCACGGATCCGCTGGCTGGTCTTTCGGCTTTGGCCTACACCTGGCCGGGCACCCCGGGTGAACTGCTTCCCGGTCAGACGGTGACGGCTACGGCAACGTACGCCATCACCCAGGCGGATATCGACGCCGGTCACGTGGCTAACAGCGCCACGACGACGGGCACTCCTCCGTCCGGTCCTCCGGTAACGCCTCCTCCGGGAACGACGGACACTCCGTTGACCCCGGGTCCGGCCATGGAGTTCACCAAGTCGGCTGACTCCTCAGCTGTTCAGAACCCCACCAAGGTGGGCGACGTGATCACTTACACCTTCTCCGCGAAGAACACGGGCAACGTCACGCTGAAGAACGTCTCCATCTCGGATCCGCTGCCTGGTTTGTCGGCCCTGGCATACAACTGGCCGGGAACTCCCGGCGAGTTGCTCCCGGGCCAGACCGTCACGGCTACGGCAACGTACGCCATCACGCAGGCGGATATCGACGCCGGCCATGTCGCCAACAGCGCCACCACCACTGGTACTCCTCCGTCCGGTCCTCCGGTCACGCCTCCTCCGGGAACGACGGACACCCCGTTGACCCCGGCTCCGGCGATGGAGTTCACCAAGTCTGCTGACTCCTCGGCGATCCAGGATCCGTCCGTAGTAGGTGACATCATCACCTACACGTTCACGGCCAAGAACACGGGCAACGTGAAGTTGAGCAACGTTTCCATCACTGACCCGCTGGCTGGTCTGTCAGCTTTGGCTTACACCTGGCCGGGTACTGCCGGTGAGTTGCTTCCGGGCCAGACCGTCACGGCTACGGCAACGTATGCAATCACCCAGGCTGATATCGACGCCGGTCATGTCGCCAACAGCGCCACGACGACGGGCACCCCGCCTGTTGGTCCTCCGGTCACGCCTCCTCCGGGAACGACGGACACCCCGTTGACCCCGGCTCCGGCCATGCAGTTCACCAAGACGGCGGACGCCTCCGGTATCCAGAACCCGTCCGTAGTAGGTGACCGCATCATCTACACCTTCACGGCGAAGAACACCGGCAACGTGAAGTTGAGCAACGTTTCCATCACTGACCCGCTGGCTGGTCTGTCGGCTCTGGCTTACACCTGGCCGGGAACTCCCGGCGAGTTGCTCCCGGGCCAGACCGTCACGGCTACGGCAACGTACGCCATCACGCAGGCGGATATCGACGCCGGCCATGTCGCCAACAGCGCCACCACCACTGGTACTCCGCCGTCCGGTCCTCCGGTCACGCCTCCTCCGGGAACGACGGACACCCCGTTGACCCCGGCTCCGGCGATGGAGTTCACCAAGTCTGCTGACTCCTCGGCGATCCAGGATCCGTCGGTTGTGGGTGACATCATCACCTACACGTTCACGGCCAAGAACACCGGCAACGTCACGTTGAAGAACGTTTCCATCACTGACCCGTTGGCTGGGTTGTCTGCCCTGAGCTACGTTTGGCCGGGCACTCCGGGCGAGCTGCTTCCGGGTCAGACGGTGACGGCTACGGCAACGTATGCCATTACCCAGGCTGACATCAATGCAGGTCATGTGGTGAACTCGGCCACGACGACGGGCACCCCGCCTGTTGGTCCTCCGGTSACGCCTCCTCCGGGAACGACGGACACTCCGTTGACCCCGGCTCCGGCCATGCAGTTCACCAAGTCAGCTGATACGTCGGCCGTCAAGGATCCTTCCATGGTCGGTGACGTGATCACGTATACCTTCACGGCGAAGAACACCGGCAACGTGAACCTGAGCAACGTTTCCATCACGGACCCCTTGGCTGGGTTGTCCGCCCTGAACTACGTTTGGCCGGGTACTCCTGGCGAGCTGCTTCCGGGCCAGACCGTCACGGCTACGGCATCGTATGCCATCACCCAGTCGGATATCGACGCCGGCCATGTCGCCAACAGCGCCACCACCACTGGTACTCCGCCATCCGGTCCTCCGGTAACGCCTCCTCCGGGAACGACGGACACCCCGTTGACCCCCGAGCCGGGCATGGAGTTCACCAAGACGGCGGATGCCTCGGCAATTCAGAACCCCACCAAGGTGGGCGACGTGATCACGTATTCCTTCTCCGCGAAGAACACGGGCAACGTCACGCTGAAGAACGTGACCATCACGGATCAGTTGGCTGGTCTCTCGGCTTTGGTCTACTCCTGGCCGGGCCCCGCAGGCGAGCTGCTTCCGGGCCAGACCGTGACGGCTACGGCAACGTACGCGGTGACGCAGGCGGATATCGAGGCGGGCCACGTTGCGAACTCGGCCACCACTACTGGTACTCCTCCCACCGGTCCTCCGGTGACGCCTCCTCCGGGAACGACGGATACCCCGTTGACCCCGGCTCCGGCGATGGAGTTCACCAAGTCGGCGGATGCCTCGGCTGTTCAGAACCCCGCCGAAGTGGGCGACGTGATCACTTACACGTTCACGGCGAAGAACAGTGGCAACGTCACGCTGAAGAACGTGGCAATCACGGATCCGTTGGCTGGCTTGTCGGCGTTGACGTACACCTGGCCCGGTGCTGCAGGAATCCTGCTGCCCGGTGAGACGGTGACGGCTACGGCGACTTATGCAATCACCCAGGCGGATATCGACGCCGGCCATGTTGCCAACAGCGCCACGACGACGGGCACTCCGCCGTCCGGTCCTCCGGTGACGCCTCCTCCGGGAACGACGGATACCCCGTTGACCCCGGCTCCGGCGATGGAGTTCACCAAGACGGCGGACGCCTCGGGGGTCCAGAACCCCACTAAGGTGGGTGACATCGTCAAGTACGCATTCACGGCGAAGAACACGGGCAACGTCACGTTGAAGAACGTGACCATCACGGATCAGCTGGCTGGGTTGTCGGCTCTGAGCTACAACTGGCCGGGTACTCCGGGTGAGCTGCTTCCGGGTCAGACGGTGACGGCTACGGCAACGTACGCCATCACGCAGTCCGACATTGATGCAGGCCACGTCGCGAACAGCGCTACCACCACCGGCACTCCTCCGTCCGGTCCTCCGGTGACGCCTCCTCCGGGAACGACGGATACCCCGTTGACCCCGGCTCCGGCAATGGAGTTCACCAAGTCTGCCGATGATTCCGCAGTTCATGACCCGTCGAAGGCCGGTGACCTGATCACTTACACCTTCACGGCGAAGAACACCGGCAACGTCACGCTGAAGAATGTGGTCATTGATGATCCCCTGGCTGGCCTCTCGGCTTTGACGTACAGCTGGCCCGGTGCTGCAGGAACCCTGCTGCCCGGTGAGACAGTGACGGCTACGGCAACGTACGCCATCACCCAGGCGGACATCGACGCCGGCCACGTCGCCAACTCGGCCACGACCACGGGCACTCCTCCTGTTGGTCCGCCGGTAACGCCGCCTCCGGGTGAAACGGACACTCCGTTGACCCCGGCTCCGGGCATGGAGTTCACCAAGACGGCTGACGCCTCCGCTGTTCACTCGCCTTCCAAGATCGGTGACCTGATCACTTACACCTTCACGGCGAAGAACACAGGGAACGTCACGTTGACCAACGTCTCCATCGACGACCCCCTGGCTGGACTCTCTGCGCTGAGCTACACGTGGCCCGGTGCAGCAGGAACCCTTCTTCCGGGTCAAACGGTGACGGCTACGGCAACGTATGCCATCACCCAGGCGGACATCAATGCCGGTCACGTCGCCAACTCGGCCACCACCACGGGAACTCCTCCCACCGGTCCCTCGGTGACGCCTCCTCCGGGTACCACGGACACTCCGTTGACCCCGGCGGCAGGTTTGGAGTTCACCAAGACGGCTGACGCTTCTGCGGTAGGTGACCCCACCCATGTGGGTGATCTGATCACTTACACGTTCACGGTGAAGAACACCGGAAACGTTCCGCTGAAGGGCGTTGTGGTCAACGACTCCATGCCTGGTCTGTCTGCCTTGAACTACGCCTGGCCCGGTGATGCGGGAGTCCTGCTCCCCGGCCAGACGGTGACGGCTACGGCGACGTACGCCATCACGCAGGCGGATATCAACGCAGGCAAGGTGGCCAACACGGCAACTGCCACCGGCATTCCGCCCGCGGGACCGCCGGTGAGCACGCCACCTGCAACGGCTGAAGTGACCTTCCCGCCGACCGTCCCGCCGGCCGCGCCGTCGGCGTCGGATCAGTCCGGAGGGTCGCTGGCCAGCACTGGTGTTGTTCTCACCGTGCTGCCCATCAGCCTTCTGGTGGTTGGCGCGGGTCTCTTCCCCACACGTCCGTTCATTTACACATCACGAAAGATCCAGGTAGCCATCACATGAAGAAATCAGTCGCGGGCCTCGTGGGCGTGCTGGTTGCAGTCTCGGCACTGTCCGCTTGCTCTTCGCCGCAAAGCAGCGAAGCGGGCAATCCGCCGTCGTCGACCACAACGCAAGCTGCCACCACAGGCGAGGCAAAGCCGGCGAACCCGGGCACTGGCATCATCGAGGCAACCTCCATGACCTCCTGTGACACGGCGCCCGGGAAGGTGACGGCCAAAGGGACGGTGACTCCTCCGGCCCGTGCCAAAGGAGCAGTCAAGATCACCGTCAGCTGGGTGGATTCAAAGACTTCTGCCGTGCTTGCCCGTGGAGAGCAGACCTTCAAGGATGCCGCAGCGGACAAAGCTCTCGACTGGACCATCAACGCAGAAGTCTCCAAGCCAGGGGTGGACGTCAAGTGCGTCCTCGGGGCTACGGTGCTCTAGCGCGCGGCTCCAGCAGCCGGTCTCAAGCAGCCGGGACCGCTGTTCCTTTGGAGAAGCGGCCAACCAGGTATCCACTACCCGGTTGGCCGCTTTTTTTGCCACTGGATGGCATGCCAAAAGAGAAGCCCTGCCGTGAGCAGAACGCCGCCCAGGAGCGCGTAAGGAGCGTTCGACAACATCATGTACGTGAACTGGGCCGTTGAGGCAGATTGATACGGCGCCGGAGCGGGCCCGACCAAGGCCGCGGCAGCGGTGGCAATGGCCCAGATCCCCACCCACAGCAAGCCTGCGTCAAGAACCCAGAGGGCGATGATGAAGGGGTTCACTGACAGGCGCCTGGGCGGCGGGCCTGCTGTCTCCGGAACATGCGGGCTGACTGCCTGTACGGCATTGCCATGCTCGTCGATTTCGCGGAAACCGATCCGCTCGTGAACGTGGTCTTTCATGGGTCCCCCAACCGCGGAATGTCCTTGTTCCTGCACTCTACTCCCCGTAGATCCGAGGTTGGGGTACCGGCTCTTGAAGGACCTAAATACCCGCCGTCTCCGCCGAGAGCGGCCGTATTCTCCACGCAAAACCCCGTCCGTAAAAGTCAATGACGGAGTGATCTTGCAGTTGTGGACCCAGAAACCGCCTTCCGAGCGAAATAGGTCACAAAAGTTTGACGGAAAGGCTTACCTAAGTAAGGCTTACCTTGCTAACAAGCGCCCCAACGCAAACGGAAGGAAGCTGACGTGACGTCACCCAGTGTCGAAGAGCGGATCGCTCAGGAACCGGATTTTGGTTCCAAGGTGGAGCTGGCCCTCGCTGCCACAAACCAGCTGTTCAACGCCCGCAATTCGCCCAGCTACGTGGCGCAGGTGCTTCAGGGAGTCAACGCCGTCTCCACCAAGGTCCAGCGGACCGCCCGGCCCTTCACTGGTGTGGGGCATGCAGATCTCAAAGCGAAGGTCGGCGCGGTTGACCTTGAGCGTCCGTTGCCTGACACCGCTGCCGCCCTTGAGGAACTCGATGAGCTTTACCTCAAGGACGCTGTCTACTTCCACGACTCCCGCTACGCAGCGCACTTGAACTGCCCCGTGGTCATCCCCGCCTTGGTGGGTGAAGCAGTGCTCTCGGCCGTGAACTCTTCCATGGACACCTGGGACCAGAGCGCCGGCGCCACCATGATCGAACGCCGCCTTATCGATTGGACCGCGGAGCGCATCGGCTTCGGCGCGGAGTCCGATGGCGTCTTCACCTCAGGTGGCAGCCAGTCCAATTTCCAGGCCTTGCTGATCGCCCGCAACCACGCCGTCTCCAAGCTGCGGGCCGCGAACGGGGACGCCCGCCTGCCGCACCTCCTGGACCGGCTCCGGATCTTCACCTCCGCGGACAGCCACTTCAGCATCCAGAAGTCGGCTTCCATGCTGGGCCTCGGTTTTGACGCCGTCATCGCGATTCCTACTGCCGAAGACCACCGCATGGACCCCGCCGCGCTTGCGGCCGCTTTGGCGGAAGCTCACGACGCCGGTCTGGTACCCATGGCCGTCGTGGCCACCGCCGGGACCACGGACTTCGGCTCGGTTGACCCGCTCTCCGAGCTCGCCGCATTGGTCCGCGCCTACGATTCCTGGCTGCATGTCGATGCGGCCTACGGCGGAGGCCTGATCGTTTCCGGGCGTTACCGGCACCTTTTGGACGGTATCCACCTGGCCGATTCCGTCACTGTGGACTTCCATAAGACCTTCTTCCAGCCGGTCAGCTCCAGTGCAGTCCTGGTCCGTAACGGTTCCATGCTTGGCCACGTCACCTACTACGCGGACTACCTCAACCCTGAGAGCGCCGCGAAGGCCGAGATCCCCAACCAGGTGGACAAGAGCATCCAGACCACACGCCGTTTCGATGCCCTGAAGCTATGGCTCACGCTGCGCATCATGGGCGCGGACGCCATTGGTGCGCTCTTCGACGAGGCCATTGACCTGACGGGCCGCGTGGGCATGCTGCTGGCTGACGACCCTGAATTCGAGCTCGCGGCAGCACCGCAGCTGAGCACCCTAGTGTTCCGGTACCGCCCCGAGGTTGAGGGTTCACGACTGGCCGAAGACGCGGCAGACATCCTCAACCCAGCCATCCGTGCAGCCATCTTCGCCTCGGGTGAGGCTGTCGTTGCCGGAACCAAGGTCGCCGGACGCCACTACCTGAAATTCACCCTCCTCAACGCAGAAGCCAGCCTGGGGGACATCCACGAAATCATCGAACTGATCCGCAGGACCGGCGCCAGCCTCCTCGCAAACACCACGGAGGAAGCAGCATGAGCACCCCTGACAACGGCAGGATCTACGACGTCGCAGGCATCGGCGTCGGGCCCTTCAACCTGGGGCTGGCCGCGCTGAGCGAGCCGCTGGAAGACTTGGACTGCGTGTTCCTGGACCGCCGTGAGTCCTTCGACTGGCACCCTGGCATGATGCTTGAGCCGGCGCACTTGCAGGTTCCTTTCATGGCGGACCTTGTCACCCTTGCCGACCCGACGTCGCCTTTCTCTTTCCTGAACTTCCTGAAGCAGACGGGCCGTTTGTACCGCTTCTACATCCGGGAGAATTTCTACCCGTTGCGCGCCGAGTACAACCAGTACTGCCAGTGGGTCGCGGGCCAGCTTGAGTCCGTTCGTTTTAGCACGGATGTGCTGGATATCAGCTACGACGACGGCGTGTACCGCCTTTCGGTGCAGGGACCGGATGGCGCTGAGGTGCTTCGCGCCCGTCGACTGGTCCTTGGCACCGGAACGTCCCCGTACATTCCGGACTCCTGTGCAGGAATAGTGCACGCCGGGGGACTCGTCCTCCACAACGCCGACTACCTGTCGAGGAAGAGTGAGCTGCAGTCCAAGCGCAGCATCACCATCGTGGGCAGCGGCCAGAGCGCTGCGGAGCTCTACTACGAACTCCTTCAGGAAATCGACGTCTACGGCTACCAGCTGAACTGGGTCACCCGCTCCGGGCGCTTCTTCCCGCTGGAGTACACCAAGCTCACGCTCGAGATGACGTCTCCGGAGTACGTCGACTACTTCCACTCGCTGCCGGGCGAGCAGCGCGATTCACTGATCAAGAGCCAGAAGAACCTGTACAAGGGCATCAACTCGGACCTGATCGACGACATCTACGACCTCCTCTACACCAAGAGCCTCTCCGGCATGGTGGACTCGCAGCTGCACACCCATTCGACACTGACCGCAGCGGCGTGGGACGCGGCGACGGGCACCCACACCCTCCAGCTGCACCACGAGGAACACGGCCGCGACTACAGCCTCGAGTCCGAAGCCGTGGTCCTGGCGACCGGCTACAGCTACAAGGAACCTGCCTTCCTGGGCGGCATCCACGACCGCATCCGCCGCGACTCCAAGGGCCGCTTCGACGTCGAGCGCAACTATGGAACCGGCGTCGAACCCGGCGAGATCTTCGTCCAGAACGCGGAGCTCCACACTCACGGTTTCGTGACTCCGGACCTTGGCATGGCCGCCTACCGCAACTCCTGCATCCTGCGCGAAATTACCGGACGCGAGGTCTACCCGATCGAGCGCAGCATCGCCTTCCAGCAGTTTGGAGCGCCCGCTCCCGTGCCGGCCGGCGTCCCGGAGAACGCCGGGGTGACGGCATGAGCTTCACCTTCCGCGCTGTGGACCCCGTAGCCGACGCACCTGTCCTTCACAGCTGGGTGAGCCAGGAGTATGCCCGCTTCTGGGGAATGGTTTCGGCCACTGAGCAGGACGTTGTGGAGGAATACTCAAAGATCGCCGCCTCCGGTCACCACCAAGCGTTCCTGGGACTCGACGACGGCGTCCCCGCCTTCCTGATGGAGCGGTACCATCCGGAGTCCTCGCCGCTGGCGGACGTCTACGAGGTCCAGCCTGGTGACGTGGGCATGCACCTGCTGGTGTCGCCGCCGGTCGGTGAGCCGCAACCGGGCTACACCACGGCCGTTATGCAGTCCGTGATGACGGAACTGTTCGCGGACCCCGCAACCCGGCGGATCGTCGTCGAGCCTGACGCCCGCAACCACAAGATCCATGTCCTCAACGAAAAGGTGGGCTTCCGCCCGCGCGGCGTGGTGACCCTGCCCGCCGTCGACCCTGCCGAAGACCACAAAAAGGCACTGTTGAGCTTCTGCGCCCGCGAGGATTTCCTCGCCACCCTGACCCCGATTCTGGCCGCGCCTGCCGCGGCGACCAGAGGAGAATCCCTGTGACCACCACTGCCGACAAAGCGACGACCACCGCCGTTGATTCCGTGTCGCACTTGACCCCTGAACGCTGGGCGGCAGCAAACCGCCATCTGGTTCGCAAGGCAATCGCGGAGTTCTCGCACGAACGCATCCTGGTGCCGGAGCTTATTCGCGATGAAGGCGCCGGCATTGGGCTTTACCGCGTGAGGAGCGACGATGACACCACCGAATACCGATTCCGTGCACGGCTGCTGCAGCTTGAGCACTGGTCTGTTTTCGCCGATTCCATAGTGCGCCTGCGCGACGGCGGGGAATTGCCCATTGACGCCTTGGACTTCATCGCCGAGTTTCACGAGGCACTGGCCATCCGGATGGAAATGCTGCCGGTGTACCTCGAGGAGATCAGCAGCACGCTGGCCAGCCACGCGTATAAGCAGGGCAAGCCGTTCAGCTCGGCCGAGCTGGCAGCGGGCATCACGGGCGGGACCGACCCGGCCGCTGACTTCCAGGCCATTGAGCACAGCATGACCGAAGGCCACCCCTGTTTCGTGGCCAACAACGGCCGGCTTGGTTTCGGGATCGCGGACTACCACGCGTTCGCGCCGGAAACCGGGGCAACCGTGAAGCTTCAATGGATCGCAGTGCACCGCAGCAAGGCAGTTTTCACCTCGAGCGCGGGGCTGGACTACCGGACACACTTCGAAGCTGAACTCGGGCCGGCCACCTTGGCGTGGTTCAACGCAGAGCTATCCGCGTCCGGCCTGGATCCCGAGGACTATCTCCTCATGCCGGTCCATCCGTGGCAGTGGGACAACAAGCTCACCGTGACGTTCGCGGCAGAAATCGCCCAGCGACACATCGTGAACCTGGGTACGGGGGAGGACAACTACCAGGCGCAACAGTCCATCCGTACCTTCTTCAACACCACCTCACCGGAGAAGGCGTACGTGAAGACGGCCATGTCCGTGCTGAACATGGGCTTCATGCGTGGCCTGTCTCCGCAGTACATGAAGGCAACGCCAGCCATCAACGACTGGCTTCAGGAATTGATCGGCAATGACCAGGAGCTCCAGAGCCGGGGCCTGGCCATGATCCGTGAAACCGCTGCCATCGGCTACCACAACCACTACTACGAGGCGGCTTCCGCCAAGGGTTCGCCCTACCGCAAGATGCTCTCAGCCCTGTGGAGGGAGAGTCCGCTGCCGTTGCTTAAGGACGGGCAACAGCTGGCCACCATGGCTTCACTGCTGCATGTGGATTCGTCCGGAGAGTCCGTGGTTTCGGCCCTGATTTCCCGGTCCGGCCTGGCGCCCACCGAATGGCTTGGCCGCTACTTCGAGGCCTACCTGGTGCCGCTGGTCCACTGCCTCTACGAGTACGAGCTCGCCTTCATGCCACACGGGGAGAACGTGATCCTGATCCTCGAAAACGGCGTGCCGGTCCGGGCGATCATGAAGGACATCGCCGAGGAAATCGTTGTCATGGGGGACCGGCTGGAGCTGCCGGAAGAAGTCTCGCGCATCAAGGCCGAGATCCCTGCCGAGGAAATGGTCCTGGCCATCTTCACGGACGTCTTTGACTGCATCTTCCGCTTCCTGTCCGCGGTTCTCGTGGAGGACGGGACACTGGCCGAGGACGAATTCTGGGAGACCGCGGCTTCCGTGCTTCGCGAATACCAGCAGCGCCACCCGGAGCTTGCAGACCAGTTCGCCATGCACGACCTGTTCGCGGCGGACTTCGAGCTGTCCTGCCTCAACCGTCTCCAGCTCCGGAACAACCAGCAGATGCTCGACATCTCGGACCCCTCCGGAGGGCTGCAAATGGCCGGCCGCTTGACCAACCCCTTGGCGGGAAGACACGGGGATGCTGTTTCGCTGTCAGCAAAATCTGGAATCACTGGTCCATCACAGTCATAGGCATCCCGAGGCCTGGAGGCCCGAATTTCCGCCTGCAGTGGTTCGGAAACCTTCGGATCCGCTTGTGGCCGCAGAATATTTCACGGGTTGCCAAACACTGCAAGTCACACGGCCCAGCGACAAAACCCGGGAACGATGTGCCCTCCGGATTTTGCTAGGTTCAGTTTTGTCCAGTGAATGGATTAGTTCGACCATCTATCTCTTTGGGGGGAGGTAAAAAATATGGAGAACCAACTGGCTCAGATTGAGCAGCTTGATGAACTCGACGCACCCGGCTGGGGCGAGTGGGTTGCCGGAATCGGCGTAGGCGCAGTTGTTGGCGGCGGCCTGATTTACGGCGGAATCGCCATCGGCGTTGCGATCACCTGACACAGGAGATTGACCTTCCAGACCGTCAGACATGAAGCCTATGGGGAGGTGAAATGGAAACCACTCTTGATGTGAACAGCGAATTCAGTGCCCTCGTTGCCGGAATTGAACCCTTGGAGTCGCTTGACGCGGCTTGGAACTGGGGAGAATTCTTCGGCGGCGTGGCGATCGGAGTCGGTGCTGCAGGCGTTGTCGCCGGCGGCATCGGCATCGGCGTAGCCATCACCTAGGAAATGACAGTACTTGTGGGGGCCGGGCATTGTGATTCGGCCCCCACAGGCATTGTCCAAACATCAATCTGCAGAAAGAGTGACGACGCGAATGACTCAAAGCAAGGCATTCATCCCGCTCATCGCCGTACTTGGTGCATTGGTTGCCATCATGGGCGGTCTCACCGCGATGCTCGCGGCAACCGGAAACCAGCCAGTGCTTTTCGGCCTCACCTTGGCTATTGGCATGATCTTGCTTGTTGTGCTGGGCATCTTCATCGGACTCCTAAGAAAGCGCAGCTGACAACCATGCCAGTGGAGCCCATCGTTTCGATGACAGGCGTTGAAAAAAGGTACGGCCAAAAAACGGGAGTTTCAGGCGTCACCTTCGGCTTGGGCCGGGGTGAGTGTGTGGGGCTTCTGGGCCCCAACGGGGCGGGGAAATCCACGCTTTTGAAGATCTTGTGCGGTCTGATGCGGCCCACAGAGGGAAGCGTCCGGATCTTCAACCAGGATCCCGGGGCGGTGAAGGAGCCGGGCAAGACGCTTGGCTTTGTCTTTGACCCTGCCGGCCTCCCGCCGGACCTTACTGTCCGGGACTGCCTGACTATCGAATCGATGGCCCAAAACCTGGGACGCGGCGCCGTCGCCGCGGTTGCCGAGGACTTTGATCTGACGGAGTTCATGGGGCGGCGGGTCCGTAAGCTGTCCACAGGCCAGCGGCAGAGGGCAGCCTTGGCGGCTGCCATGATGGGTGGGCCCGATGTCCTGGTGTTGGACGAACCCATGAACGGACTCGACATCGAATCGACGCGCTGGCTTCGAATAAAAATCGAAGAACGCACCGCCCGCAACCAAACGACCCTCATTTCCAGCCACAATCTTTCGGAAGTCCGGCGGTTGGCGGACAGGGCAATTGTGGTCCGTACGACCCAACGCTATGACGGCCCTGTTCCCGAACTTGGGGATGCCGACTTGGAACGCTGGTACCTCTCCCTCGTCCATGATGGCTCGGAGAACACCCTGGACAAAGCCTCCAGTGCTGGAAAGGGTGACGCTTCGTGATACGCGCCGAAGTTTTCCGCCTGACCAGGGGATGGTCACTTCCCATCCTGCTCCTGACAGCCCTGGTGCTCAATGTCCTGGCTGCATATGGCACGTCCACGGGTTTCGATGCGGGACTCGCTGCCCCCGGTGCTTCAGAGAAGGCCACCGCGGCACTGGTGGGCCTCGGTTTCGGTGCCAGCCTCTTTTCCATGATTTTCGGGGCCATCAGCGTCACGCGTGATTTTGGCAATGCGTCCATCGGCCGGAGTGCATTCCTCTCAGGCGGCGCTGTGCGACTGCTGTCCCTGCGGGCCTTTGCCTTGGCGGTTCCCGCGATTGCCTTCGCGGTTGCAGGAACAGTTTCAGTGGTGGTGGTCGCCATGGTTGCCGTTTCCTCGAAGGGCGGCCACTTTGTCCTCGACGGCGACGGCCGCGCAACCCTGGCCGGAGTGTTCTTCACCATCATCTTCGCGGCCTACCTTGGTCATTTCATCGCCTGGCAGGGCAGGAAGTCCCTGCCCGTGGTTATCGCCCTGGTCGCGTGGACGCTGGTCTTGGAACCGAATCTGATCAACATTCTTCCTGCCGCGGGCAAGTTCCTGCCCGGCGGCGCGGGCCAAGCCATGACCCTTGATGCCTCGGCCACCTTTGACACGCTTCCAGTAGGTGCCGGTTATGCCGTCTATTTGGGATGGCTGGTGGTCCTGTTTGCCGCCGCGGGGATCCGGCTCAGACGAACGGACCTCCTGTGAGCAGCCAGTATCAGTGGCTCAGCCAGATCCGGCTCTCCGAGCAGGACGAGAGCGGGCGGATCCTCATCAGCACCGCTGCAGGTCCGGTCCTGCGTCTGCCGCAGGCCCTCGGAGAAATCGTCCGCGAAGCCCAGCAAGCATTGCCCGACGTGGATGCCCACGGTATCGCGGAACGGATACGTGCCGGCAGCGGGACGCAGAGTGGCCAGACCAAGACCGATCGTTCGCAGCTGACGGCGGCAGAAGTGCAACTGCTGCTGGACACGCTGGCAAAGAACCCGGCACTGGCCCGGCTGGACGTGTCTCCGGTCCGGCGCCTGCAGTTCCGAAAGCCATTTTCCATCCAGCTGACCCTTCTGGACCCATCGTGGCTGCTTGGCCGCATGCCCTGGACCCGGCGGATCATTCGTTCTTCCGGCTTTTGGTGGACTGTCGCCGCCCTCAACGGTGTGGGTGTGGCTGCCGTGGCCGTGCTGCTCATGGACCAGGGAAGCGCCCTTCATGACACCACGACGGTGACTGGCTACCTCTGGCTTTTGGTGGCCCTGTACCTTGCCGTCTTCATTCATGAGTTTTCCCACGCGGCGACGTTGGTCGCTTTCGGTGGCCGTTCGCACCGCGTCGGTTTCATGCTGTTCTATTTGGTTCCTGCTTTCTTCTGTGATGTAACGGATGCGTGGAACCTCAAGCCTGCTGATCGCGCCAAGGTTGCCTTGGCGGGCATCGCAGCCCAAGGAAATCTGGGTGCAATTGCCGGGGTCCTCTCCTTTGTTCTGCCCAGAGACCTTGCCACCCTTGCCGCGGCCTTTAGTGTGTTGTGTTTCCTCTACGGGCTGCTGAACCTGATCCCCTTCGTGAAGTTGGACGGGTACATCGCGTTGGTGGGATACCTCGACAAGCCAAACCTCCGGGCGAGCTGCATGGCAGAGTTCCAGGCATGGACCAGAGGCTTGATCTTCCGTCAGGGATCCCCGAGCCAGGTCCCGGCGTCCCCAAAGCGGCTGATCTTCGGATTCCTGTGCATCGTTTTCCCACTCTTGATCCTTATTGGAGTGGTGGCCGCTGCTGGAAGCTACCTGGCGTCATGGGGGAAAGTTGCAGCGTGGATCCAGTTGTTCCTGGCAGGTGGACTTGTCGTTTGGCTGCTGCTGAGGGGGATCGGCCATATGGTCGGACTGCGGAAATCCGGCATCGCCAAGGGTCCTGTAACGGTCTATGGCGCTGCACTGTTGCTTGCCGCAGTGGCACTGGTGGTCGTTGTTCCGTTCCCCAACAACGTTCGCGGCGGCCTTTACAGTGATGGTGATGGGCCCAGGTTCGTGGTCCTGGGAGGATCCGCTGGAGCAACGGGCGGGACAGTTGACCTGTTCGGGCCAGGGCTTGTGCCGGGCAGCAGGATCGGGACGGCGACAGCCGCCGGCGATCCCGAGCCGTGTACGGTTCCCCTGGCAGCAACGGTTGCCGTCAAGGAGTCGGACCTGACCCTGGACGCCCTGTGCGTCCGGCTGGACTATGCCGGCACGGCGCCCCGCACCGGCACGGCAGTATGGCAGGTCCCCGGCCAGACAATCGCCCAGTGGGTGGCCAATCTGGGAGCAAGGGCGGTCGGCCCATGATCCGCCCGAGGTTTACGGTTATTTGCCCCGCCTATAACCGCTCGGCTCCGATAGCGGCAACCATTGAGAGTGTCCTGAAACAAACCAGGGGAGACTTCGAACTACTTGTTGGCTCTGATGGTTCAACAGATGATACGGACGACATCGTCGCCGGGTTCGCACGCGCCGACAGCCGTGTGAAGTTAGTGCGGCTGGCCCACACGGGCGATCCCGGGTTGGTGCGAAACCGGCTGTGCGGGCAAGCCGGCCAGGGGTACGTGGCCTACATTGACCACGACGATGTGTGGCGGGAGGACCACTTGGCGGTTCTGGGGTCGGTCTTGGACTCTGGTGCAGAGTGGGCGGCCAGCGGTGGGGATTATCGCCATGACGACGGCTCGTCAACCATTCGCGGCGGACGCAGCCTGCTGTGGCATCCGGAACTTGCCGTGGTGGATCCCTACGCGGAGCCTTCCCGTGTGGCGCACAGGATGCCTGTCCTCACGGCGGCCGGCGGCTGGCGCAGAGCAGCCAGGGGACTGGAGGACTGGGACCTTTGGTGGCGTATGAGTTCCCGAGGGGCCGGCCTTCAGCCCGTGGATGAAACGACGGCGGTTGTGTCCATTTCCGGGACGACCCGCCGGCACACCTTGGACCACCACTTGGTGGTTCCTTTGGCGGGAACTGCCAGTGCGTCAGCGGCCCGGGCCGCGGTTGAAGACTGGTCCCAGGCGAGACTGGCCGAAGTATTTGCCGCGGACTTCCTCCGCTGGGCAGGGGAGATCGACCTCGACCCGCTGGTGATGTTGCCGTTGGCGAACAACGGGTCTGGCGGCTGCCTGCCGGAGGAAACGGCAGAACGCCCGGGCCCCTCAGTTTCAACCGCGCCGCACATGGCGTTCACTGTGGGTGCATTCCCTGGTGGTCACGATGGTTGGTTGGTGGGCATCGCAGCTCCTGTTGTCAGCCGTGGTCATCGCCAGGCGATGCAACGGGTCCTGAGGACGCGGTTCCCCGAAGCGATGGGGCGCCTGGAATCCGGAGTGTCGCTCCGGTGCGGGGGCATAGGCGAGCAGATGAAGAATGCACGATCCAAGAGGGGGAATCATGAGTGAAGAGTTGTTGGCGGAGCCCGCAATGTCAGAACGCCTGCGTTTGTGGCTTGAAGGAGGACGCCCCGGCCCCGGTATCCGGGACGCATTGATGGTGGGGGACGTGGACGAGGAGCGGATGCGGCTGTTGCCGGCGTCGGGCACCTCGCTCGTGTTCGTCGAGGAATCGCAGGTTGAGACAGCCAAATCCCTGACGACGTCGACCGTCGTCGGCTATAGCGGTGAGTTCTCCACCAACGGTGGCGAAATCGGGATCGGTGACAGCTTTGTCCTCCAGCTGGAGGGGTATGCAACTGCGCCCTATGTCGCGATCTCGTGTCCCACAGTTTTCTCACTTGATGAGGATGCAGACCGCGAAGCTGCTGCAGCCGACGCCGATACTGCCTTCGCGTCCGGGGTGTTTCCACGGTTTCTCCTGACGCAGTTGGTGACGGTCCTGGACCAGCAGTTCTGGCAGAACAGCGGACGGCTGGGGACTGACCCGGCCCGCCTTTACGTGGCCGAGGGGGGATCGGAGCTGCTTTCCGGTCCGGCCGGCGGATCAGTGGAGGTATCCGGCGACAGCTGCCGGACATCCGCCCCCGTAGCCGGTGAAGACAACGCCCGGCTGCTTGCGGATAACCCTGGTATCGGGCGCTTTTTTGGCGCGGCCAAAGTCCTCCGCGCTGCGCAGAGTCGTTTCCCCGCCGGCGTCCAGGTGGCAGGGTTCGGTTTCCGGCTGGTCCAGGGAGAAACCCCGGGTGAGCGGTCTCGGCGCGACAGTGTTTACGTGCTGGTCGCTGAAGACGCGTACTACCTGACGGACCTCAGCACGGGAAAGCTCAGCAAGGTTCCCAAGGATGTGGCCGAAGTGGTGGAGTGTGTCCTGTCTGCTGCGGAGCCGAGCCAGGAACTTCAGGCGCGGCTGGGCCTGAAGCTCTCAGGCAAGGACCTTTCTCCGGCGGCACAGATCCGCCGGAGCAAAGAACTGCAGAAGCTTTTCGAGCACCTCGCCATTGCTCCTGAAACGGAGACGCCCGGAATCCCCGCGGTGGCCGTCCCGGTGAACCCTGCCCTGACCATTGTTCCGGTCATCGTCACATGAGCGGGAAGCCGGCAACGTTATACACCGGACGGGGCGCAGAGCTCTACCATGCGATTGTTCAGTCTGACAGCTCGGAGCTGCGGGAGATCATCCGCTGCCTCCGGGGCAAGGACGCGCGGGTGCTTGAACTGGCGGCAGGTTCCGGGCGGATAACCTTGGCCGTCCTGCCGTTTGTCAGATCGGTGACCGCAGTGGACAATTCGGCTGAGCTCCTGTCCATCCTGCAGGAGGAACTGGCCAAGCCGGAGCGGGTCAAGAACGCAGCAAAAGTGGACGCGGTCCTGGCCGACATCCTGCGGTTGGAGCTGACGGACCAGTTCGACGCCGTGATTCTGGGGACTACCTCCCTTTGCCTCTTTGACGCGGACCAACGCCGCTCGCTCTTGGGCGACATCCAACGATGGCTGCTTCCCGGCGGGGAGCTCCTGATTTCCCTGCGGACCCCCGAGCTGGGGGGAAGTGACTTCTACGTGCACGAGGTTTCCCCTCAGCTGGCCATCGAGGAATCTTTTGATGTCACTGCCGGGACGTTCACCTCAAAGCTGGTGGAACGGAATGACGCCGGGGAACGGGTGGCGGAGTATTCCGTGACAACCCATTTGCTGACCGAGGCTGAGTTCAGGGCGGAACTGGGTGCTGCCGGGTTTGCTGTGGCAGCAGCATTCGATGTTGGCCCGCGGAACCGCGCAGATGCCATCGGCAATTACAAACTTTTCAGGGCCCATGCTTCAGCTGCGGGTGCCGGTATCAAGGAGGGCCACACGCATGGGTAGCGGGGATTACTTCGAGTTCTACTTGCCATCGAAGGACTGGGGCAATGCGGAGGCCGTCACGGCCCGCGGTAACACCGTTACGTTCTCCGACGGCAGTGAAGCGCTCTGCGGGATCAGCGGCCTGTGGAATGCCAGCCTGGGCTACGGCAACCTGGCGGTGGCCGAAGCGATCAACCACGCGAACCTCCACGCGGCTACCCTGCCCATATTCCGCAGGGGTAGTGCTTACTCCCGCGAAGCGGCCGCGCGGCTCCTGGAATTCGCACGGCCCCATGAATACGCATCGGTCTTCTATTCAACGTCCGGCAGTTCCGCTCTTGACGCCGTGGTGAAGCTCAGCCGGCAGTTCCACGACATCGCCGGTAACCCAAAACGCCGCCGCGTGATCAGCTTTACAGGCAGTTACCACGGAGTGACCATGGGGGCTATGGCCGTGACCGGGTCTTATCTCTTCCAGGACGTCTATCAAGTGGACCAACGGCTCAACATCAAGATCCCGTACGACGATGTCAATGCCTTGGAAATCGTGATGAAGAGGTTTGGCCCGGAAGTGGCAGCAGTCATCATGGAGCCCGTTCTTGGCTCCGGAACCTTACCTGTTCCACAGGAAATCGTTGATGCTGTTTACGCTTTCCGGGAGTCCGAGGGTTTCCTTGTTGTTGCCGACGAGGTGGCTACCGGTTTCCATAGAACGGGACCGAAATTCGCCAGCCACCTTTGGCCGCAACCGGACGTGATGGTGGTGAGCAAGGCCCTGACCAACGGCACCTGTGCAGCGTCTGCGCTCCTCCTGGGGCGCCGCGTAGTGGACTCGTTCGACCAGGCCCAGCAAGTCTTCTGGCATGGTGAGACCCAAGCCGGATCGCCGCAGTCCTGTGCAGCGATTGTGGCGACACTGGATGAAATCGAGCGGTTGGACATCGAAGAGTCGGCAGCCCGTGTGGGGAAGAAGCTGGCCGAATTTGTCAGCACCCTGGAGGGATTGTCCCCACGGGTCAAGGGATTTGGCCTGGGAGCGTTCCGGGCGGTCCAGCTGTTTGATGGGGCGGGGGAACTCATCGGAACGGACAAGGTGTTCGAGCTGGTGGGCGAGTGCCGCCGGCGCGGGGCGATTGTCCAGCCTTCTCCGGGGGCACTGCAATTCGTTCCGGCCCTCAACTATCCCGACGAGGAGCTGGATGTGCTCTTCTCACGGATCCACAGCGTTGTGGAGGACTACGTGGCCGGGAAGCCGGCGTGATCCCTGCTCCCGTCAGCAGGCCTCCCACCCCATTGCAGATTGCAGGAGCGGGGTCCGCCCGCCATCTGGCTGCCGGTTTCCGCGACACCAAGTCGGTATTGGTGGTGGACCCTGCCGTGATGGGTCGGGCCGAGAGACTTTTGGCCGGAGGATTCCTGTGGCTGGAAATTGCTCCGCCGGTGGTCAGCGCAGAACATGCAGCCGGGTTCGGCCGCAGGCTTCGGGAGCGCGGAGTGGAGCGTGTCCTCAGCGTTGGAGGCGGAAACACCATGGACTTCGCGAAGCTGGCGGTGTCCATGGCGGCGGATCCGTTGGTGGAATCAGTTGTGACCCGTAGCGGTGGCCCTGCCGGCGTGGTGGTCCTGCCCCGGCCGCTCAGTAGCCACATCGAAGTGTCCGCCATACCCACTACCTTTGGCACCGGGTCCGAGGTCACCTCAGGCGCCTGCTTCGAATCCGCTGGGCCGGCCGACGGTCACGGCGGATTCCGTGCCAAGAGCCTTGTCCTGCTGGAGGGACTGAAAACCTCGGCAGTCGCTTATGATCCGGAATTCCTTGAAGCGCCGCCCTGGCTCATTGCCGAAGGCCTCCTGGAACCGGCAGTCCGGCTCCTGACGTCCCTTGTTGAGGGGACCCCGGACCTGGCCTACTCCGATGCGCAGGGCAGCTGGCTCCTTGCGGAGGCAGGAGAACACTTGGCGGCCGGGCAGAAGACGGACTTCCGGTTGTCCCCGTCTGAACGAGTGGATGCTGCCCTGCTGAGCGCCGAATCGCACGCTGGTTGGTCCTTGCGCGGACGTGGCCCCGCGCCGTCGTCGCTCTGGTTTCCGGCCAACGAGCTGTCCATGGCTTTGGGTTTGCGCAAGAACCAAGCCTCCGCGCTCCTGCTGCGGCCCTGGTTGGAAGCTGTAGGCAACGGGAAGGCAGCATGGGGAAACCAGCGGAAACTGGACGAGCTCTGGCCCCTGGTTTCCGTTGGAGCCGCCGCTGCGGTGACCGCAACACTGAAGGGGCCCGACGGCGGTGCCTTGGTCGGCGGACTGGCCGGCGGAGACGGAATGCAGGTGGACGATCTGGCCGATTCCTTGGCCACCAGGACCCTTGGACGCTTCGGCCGTGGACGTCCCATGAAGCGGGCAGTGGGACATGGGGAGCTCGTGGATCTCTTTGCGGCTGCCTTGTCCCCTGCCAATTTCCAGCAAGCCGGCCTGCAGCAAACAGGGAGCGATTCATATGGCCGTTGACTATCAGCAGACACTGAATCCTGCGAACGGGCTTGCCCGCAGCGTCCGTGTGCTCCGTCCCGACGGGTCCACGAACCTGCTCTGGACCGTCGCAGTGGATATTGGTCAGGAACGACCCGATGAGGCGGACGCCGGAATCGACATGAGCTGGGTTGGCGCGGCCGGAATCCGGCGTGCGCCTACCCTTGCCCGTGCCGCCGGCGAAGCTGTTGAGCGCAGTGCTCTCATTCCCGGGACAAAACTGCCTGCCGGCGACGGATTTCCGATGGCTCCCCGCGGTGCGTCGTGGGGCGACATTTCCGTAGCGACGGATCTGCCTCTCTATACAGGAACAAGGTACAGCGGAGATGGCGCGACGGCGGCCGTTGCTGTCCCTGCGGCCGCGGTTGACTTTCCGCCGCTGCCCGGCGTGACAGACCTTTTTGACCCCGGCCCTTCCGGAACCGCAGCCGGCGTTGATCTGACCTCGGCGGCCAATTCTGCCGCGAAGGAGATCATCGAACGGAGCTCGGCGATGCTGGGTTGGGCACAACCGGAAGGAGCCCGGCGGTACGCCCTGCGTGATGAGGCGTTCGGCCGGCAGGCCCTGGACCTTGGCTCCGTGGCAGCCGCCCAGGGTGTGGAGCTGGAAGTCATCCGGCTTGAAGAGCCACACGGCCACGCGGTATGGATGGTGGTGGCCATTGACGGCGTTCAGGGGGTTGTGGGGGCGGGCCTCGGACTGGAACGGGACCCTTCCATCGGAGTACTCCGGGCCGTCCAGGAGTCGCTTCAGATCAGGTCGTTGCTCATCAATATGAAGAGTTTCGAGGGCGAAAAGGCCGTGTCCCTGCCGGTTGCGAACGAGATGGACAGAGCGCGGTATTGGGCCTCGGACGCCAGCATTGGGCGCATCCGTGGGTGGCTGGCGCGTATACCCCGGGCAGAGCGGTTTGCCGGAGCCGCGGAGCCGCCGCACGTCAAGGGAAAAAACGCCGCATGGCTGGAGAGCCTGCCGGAGCACACAGTGGTTGACCTGACGCCGCGCCTTCCGCCAGCCATCCGGGACATGGGCTGGTGTGTGGTGAAAATCTTCTGCGACACGTTGCAGCCACTGCGCATGTCCGATGCCCTGGAATGGAACGTCCTCCACCGTGGCAGCTTGTCCGGACCCGGCGGCCTGCAAGCAAACGTGCTCCCGCATCCCTTCATCTAGGAACCCTGCGTCGATCGGGGCCTGCTGGTAAGGAGCGGGGGCTAGTCTTGGGCCATGACGACTCGAGCCAATGAACTCACCGCACTTGTTACTGGAGCAACTGCCGGGCTCGGTGCCGAGTTCGCCCGTCAGCTCGCCGAGTCGGGACACCACCTGGTTTTGGTGGCAAGGGACGAGCAGCGGTTGAAGGAAAAAGCCGCGGAGCTTGAACGCGACTTCAGCATCCTGGCAGAGGTGCTGCCCGCGGACCTGACCACCGACGTCGGCGTTTCGGCTGTGGCGGACCGCCTCCGGGACGCTGCGAGGCCGGTGGATGTGCTGATCAACAACGCCGGAGTGGGGCTCTTGAAGTCGTTCGAGGACAACGAATTGGCCGAGGAACGCCGCCATTTGAGGCTGCACGTCCAAACGCCCATGGAACTGTGCCATGCCGCGCTGGAAGTGATGCTGGCCCGCGGCAAGGGCCGGATCATCAATGTGGCCAGTGTTGCCGCCTTCGCCAACCGGGGCACCTACTCCGCAGCCAAGGCATGGCAGGTGACGTTCAGCCGTTGGGCCAACACCACCTATGCCAAGTCCGGGGTGCTGGTCACTGCCGTCTGCCCGGGCTTCACCCACACCGAATTCCACGACCGCATGGGCATGGACAAATCGGTGGCCCCCCGCTTCCTGTGGCTCACCGCGGAGCGTGTGGTGCGGGAAGGCCTGGAGGACAACGCCAAGGGGAAGGGCGTTTCCATCCCCACCAAACGGTACAAAGTGGTCAGCTTCTTCGCTCGCGTTCTTCCGGCAAAGCTGACCGCCGGACCACCGCGCCGGCCGCTGGAGCCCTAACTCCCGTTCGCCAACGCGTCGACAAGCCGCGCGAGTGGATCCGGAGCTTGGCCCGCTGGCAGGGCTGCCACCAACAGGGGCGCGTAGCGGATCTTGTTCCCGCTGCGTCCACCAAAGAAACGGCGTAGTTGCGACGGAACCGGCTGTCCTCGTTGCGAAGGCTGGCGTTGGAGCAGCCGGAACGACGCCAGCTCACCCTGGGCGTCGATGACACCGAGCACGGCATCAATGCCGAGGCAGCGTATGAGTTCGTCCTCAAGATCAGCACGGCAAATCTGGAATCCGAGTTCGTCCAAGGGGCCCGCGCCGAGTCCGGCCCGGCCCAGCGCGCGGGCAACGCCACGGGACTCGCCCTCGTCGCACAGCCCAAGGAGCCGGTGGTTTGCGCCGGCCGGGCCGTAAATATCGAGGTAACGGACAATGCTGGTGGCGCCTCCCATGGGGACCACCGATACATGCGCCGCGTCCAGGTCATATCCGCGACGGCGCGCGAGCATCTCGACCGCGAGCCGGTCGCTTTCGCCTTCGACCAGGACAGTCGTCGCCTGCATTGAACCAGTATGCCGCAGGCAGCTGAAGACGGGGCCCGTGGATGTCAGGCCGGGAGTGCCTTGGTGCGCGGCTTCCGCACGAACACCGCCACCGAGATTCCGACCACTGCACCTATGAACGTCTCAATGGCGCGTTCCATCACCAGCACACCCGGGTCCATCGGAGCCGCAAGCTGCGCGATCAGCAGGACTACCGGCGTGAAGAACACCATCGCCCAGCCGTAATGCCGGGCCATGAACAGCTCCGTGGGGAACTGGCAGAGCATCACCACGACAGCCAGGACCAGGGCGGAATGGCCGGGGAAGTACTGCAGTGGCGACAACGGACCAGGGAAGAGGACGACGGCGACCACCGCCAACCCGAGGAACGTCCCCACAATGCGGTGGATGCCCCGGTGGACGCGGCTTGGGAGGTCGGCACCGGCCAGCGGCACTGCGGCTGCAGCCATGGCCCAGTGCGGGTGGCCGCTGCCGCTCAGAACACCGATGGCGCCGGCCGCGCTCACCGCCAAGGAGTAGCGCGCGGCATGGACCAGGGCTGCATGGCGAAGCGCGCCCCGGAGGGCAGGGGCTTCCCGCGCAGCACCGGCCACCCAGGTGCGGCGCCGGAACCAGCCGGCGAAACCGACCACCAAGGAGAAGGCAGCCGAGGCAGCTCCGATGAGTACCGCCGTCGAGAAGGGCACGCTGGTGGGGACGGAAGCGCAGGCGCCCAACGCGAGGATGCCAAAGAACGGTCCGATCGGTTTGAGGCGGACGCGGTCCGAGTACAGGGACCCGGCACCGGCAAACAGGGTAGCCACCAGCACCAGCCACCAAGAATGGATGTGGTTCACGGACAGGAAAACGCCGATCGTAAGTCCGCCCACCAGGATCAACGCGGCCTGTGCCTGGTGCTTGAGCCGGAGTTGGTGGGGCTCGTTGCGGCCGTACATCCCCGTGAGCGCACCGAAAACTGCGTACAGCATGAGGTCGGGGCGGCCGACGAGGATCAGGAAGAGCCCAGGCAGCGCAACGCTCAGGGCGACCCTCACGGCGGAAAGACGATCGTTGTTCGCCGGGCCAAGACGGTGGAGTTCGCGGGCGTGCATCAGAAGTGCGGGCACAGGGAACACCACCAATCATTCAGGGTTTGCTTTCGAAATTATCAGGGCTGTCCGTACGCCGCCATAAGCCCGGTCACAACCCGTAGTGAACCGGGGCATGCCGAACCGGGAACGTCTGGGAAGATCGAGGTATGCCTGTCGCCTTCGTTTGCCGCACCCGCTCCAGCATGTCGCCGCAGGAGCTGTTCGACCTGTCACGGAACATCGACGCCCACGTGGGGTCGATGACCAAGAGTCGTGAGAAAGCCATCGCCGGGGTGACGTCCGGGTTGATCTCGGAAGGCGAGACCGTCACCTGGCAGGCCTGGCACATGGGAGTCCGGTTCCGCATGACCAGCCGCATCGTGCGGATGGAGGCTCCGGCGTCGTTCTCTGACGAACAGGTGAAGGGCCCCTTCAAGTACCTCCGCCACACGCATGAGTTCCGGCCCGAGGGCAGCGGGACACTGATGGTGGACACGATCGAATTCGCGGCGCCGTTCGGACCGCTGGGCCGGCTGGCGGAAAAGCTGGTCCTCGCCCGGTACATGCAGAACCTCATTGAAGAACGTAATAAATTCCTGGTGGCTCCTCCCGCGCTGGACGCACGGCAATGATCCGGCTGGCCCACTCGGACGACCTGCAGATGATGCAGGACATCGAGCGCGCCGCGGGGGAGACTTTCCGGCAGCTCGGCATGGACCAGATCGCGGACGACGAGCCTTTTCCCGTGGAAACGTTGGGCGCCTACGCGGCAGCCGGACGTGCTTGGGTGTACGTCGACGGACTCGACTATCCGGTGGCGTACTTGCTGGCCGACGTCGTCGATGGAAACGGCCACGTGGAGCAGGTCAGCGTCCACCCCGACTACGCACATCAGGGCATCGGCCACGAACTGCTGCACGCCGCGCGGATCTGGACGCGCGGCCACGGCATGCAACGGCAAACATTGAGCACGTTCCGGGATGTGCCCTGGAACGCTCCGTACTATCGTCGGCTTGGTTTTCAAGTGCTCGACGCCGGCAGCTGGGGTCCGGAGCTCACTCACCTCATGGAACACGAGGCACAGTTGGGGCTGACCCGTTGGCCGCGGGTGGCGATGTGGCGTCCTGCAGTTCCTCCGGTGTAATTATTCAGCTACGAGTTCAACCTCGTAGCTGTCGGTGTTGAGCAGGTAGGCGGCGTAGTGGTCTGGACCGCCGGCATGCGGATACTTGGACTCGAACATCTCGTACCAGCCCGCGTCCGCGCCGAGCGACCGGATCCTGTCCACGTTCTCCCGCGTGCCTGCGTGAAAGGCCACGTGGTTGACCCCGGGATCGGTCCGGCGGTGGGCCGTACCCGTGATGGCATCGGTCTGTTCCACCACCACGTACGTCCCGCCGAGCTTCCAACTGCACCCGGTGGGCCACTGCTGGAACGGCTCGTAGCCGAGCTGGCCCAGGAGCCAACCCCACTCTTCCCTGGCGCGTTCAAGGAACGGCACCCAGATTTCCAGATGGTGGATCGAGCCGACAGGCCCCCGGGATTGTGCAGTTTCCTCACGCATGCGCCGAGTCTACGAGGTCCGCGCCCGTTCCACATCCGCCGCGCTCGCCGCGTCGCCGGAGGCACGGAGCCCGGCAATCACGCCGTCAACATCCGCTGGAGTACGGTTCTGGCTGAGTTTGGTCTTCGCCTCCACCCGGGTAATCACGAGTTCGACGCCGACAATCGCCCTCAGTTGTCCGGCAATGAACCGCTCGGGTGCTTCATCCACCGTCCACGGCCGGGGCATACCGGCCTCGTGCTGCCCGGAGAGGCGACGGACATGCCGGCCCAGCCATTCGGCGTCGTCGTGAACAACAAGCTCACCGTAGACATGCGCTGTGGAGTAGTTCCAGGTTGGCACCACACGGCCGTGCTCGGCTTTCGACGCGTACCACGAGGGCGAAATGTACGCGTCCGCGCCTTGGACGATCATCAGGGCTTCACCGGTAACGGGGGAGGACCATTGGGTGTTGTTCCGGGCCATGTGGGCCTGCAGCGCCCCGTGCTCACCGACCGCCGGTTCGTACACGAACGGCAGGAGGGTGGCGAGCAGCCCGTGCGGCGTCATGGTGACAAGGTTGGCGGCCCCGCTGTGGTTGAGCAGATGGGCCATGGCCTCATCGGATGCCGCGAAATGCGCTGGGGTGTACATGTTTTCTTCCTTTCAGTGCGTTCAGGATTTCGACGGCGGGTTGAGCCTTACGCGGACAGCGGCTCCTGCGCAGAGGACCACCGCCAGTCCGCCCACAACGGTGGTCCACGTCATCGGCTCGCCCAGAAACAGCCCGGCCCACGCGATGCTCATGACGGGTTGGACCAGTTGGATCTGGCTGACCTGAGCCATGGGACCGATCGCGAGTCCGTGGTACCAGGCGAAGAAGCCCAGGAACATGCTCACGACCCCCAGGTAGGCGAAACACAACCACTGGACGGGTGACGCGGCGGGCATTCCGGAACCCAGCGAGACCAGTGTCAGCACGATCATGACGGGGGAGGCCACCACCAATGCCCAGGAGATGGTCTGCCAGGCGCCCAATTCACGGGCCAGCAGTCCGCCCTCTGCGTAGCCGATGGCTGCAGCCAGGACAGCACCGAGCAGCAGGAGATCAGCCCAGTGCAGGGAGCCGAATCCGCCGGACTGGACCAGGGCGAAAACCAGGGCGGCTACGACACCTACTGCCGTGAGGATCCAGAACAATGGACGGGGGCGTTCCCGGCCGCGGATCACCGCTATCGTGGCGGTGGCGGCGGGCAGTAGCGCGATCACGACAGCACCGTGGCTTGCAGAGGTGCTGGTGAGGGCGAAGGTCGTCAGCAAGGGGAAACCTGCCACGATCCCGCCCGCTACTACGGCCAAGCGGAACCATTGACGGCCGCGGGGGAAGCGTTGACGGGTCAGGCCCAGTGCCAGCGCGGCAAGGAGGGCCGCAACCACTGCCCTTCCGGCTCCGATGAAGAGGGGAGACATGCCCTCTACAGCCACGCGGGTCAGTGGGACCGTGAAGGAGAATGCCAAGACGCCGAGGAGCCCCCACCAGATGCCGGTCGAGGTCTTGGTGGATATCACTGGCCGCGAAAGTGTAGTAGCGCTACTATTGTGACTCATGAACAACGATAGCAGTTCCCGGATCGTCTCGCGAGTAAAAGAGTGGATCGCCGGTGCCGCTCCGGGAGCAAAACTGCCATCTACCAGGCAACTCGTCGCGGAGTACCAGGCGAGCCCCGTAACGGTGCAAAAAGCGCTGCGAACCCTCACCGCCCAAGGCCTGATCGAGAGCCGGCCGGGCGTGGGGACGTTCGTTCGCGCCTACCGCACGGCCAGGCCCTCCGACTACGGCTGGCAGACAGCCGCCCTGCGATCGGCCCAAACCGCCAGGCCATTGAACTCCGCCGCCATGCGCAGCGCCTCCAACGACGTCATCGCTTTCCATTCCGGCTATCCTGCTCGGGAACTCCTCCCGGAGCGGCAGGTCCGCGCCGCGCTGACCCGCGCAGCCCGAGGCGATGCCGCGTTGTCGCGGCCCCCAGCGCAGGGTTTTCCGGAACTCCAATCCTGGTTCGCGCAGGAGCTCAGTACCTCAACGCCGGTGGGCGTCACGCCTCCCCAGCCGAGCGACGTCGTCATTCTTCCCGGGAGCCAAAGCGGACTGAGTTCGATTTTCCGCGGCCTGGTGGGCCATGGGCAGCCGCTGCTGGTGGAGTCCCCAAGCTACTGGGGAGCGCTGCTTGCCGCCGGGCAGGCGGGCGTGAACGTCATTCCTGTCCCCAGCGGCCCGGAGGGGCCGGACCCGGACGAACTGGACAGGGCTTTCGAGGAATCCGGGGCGAGGCTCTTCTATGCGCAGCCCAACTTCGCCAATCCCACGGGCGCTCAGTGGTCCGCGGAGCGCGGCGAGGAAGTGCTGCGGATCGTTCAGCGTCACGGGGCTTTCCTTGTGGAGGACGACTGGGCCCACGATTTTGGCATCACGGCGCCGTCGGTGCCCGTCGCGGCAAAGGACGACTCCGGGCACGTCGTCTACATCCGCTCCCTGACCAAAAGCGTCTCGCCATCCATCCGGGTGGCTGCGATCATCGCCCGCGGCCCCGCCCGTGAGCGGATCATGGGCGCCCAGGCTGCCGAGTCGATGTACGTCAGCGGGCTGCTGCAGGCGGCAGCGCTCGACGTCGTCACCCAGCCCGCGTGGCAAACGCACCTTCGCGGACTCAGTCATCAGCTGCAGTCGCGGCGCGACCTCCTGGTCACCAGCCTCCGCGAGCACGTACCGCAGGCGCACCTGAGCCACCTTCCCAAGGGCGGTTTGAACCTTTGGCTGCGGATGCCGGACGGGTTCGGTGTCGAGCAGCTCACCAAGGATTGCGAAGCGGCCGGCGTCCTGATTGCGGCCGGGACCGAGTGGTTCCCGGCAGAACCGGAAGGCCCCTACATCCGGCTCAACTACGCCGGTCCGAATCCCGGTCGATTCCCTGATGGGGCGCGGATTATCGGCGAGGCAATGGCTGCACAATCGGCCTAACGGGCGGTAGCTTCCGGGTCCAAGGCCGGCATGCCGGTGGGAGTTTCGAACTCCGGTTCGCCGTGGCTTAGATCGACATCCGACTCCCGGATGGCAAATCTCATGGCGGCTTCGGCCGCTTCAGGGTCACCCTGTTCGACCGCGTCCAGGACCCGCTTATGGTCCGGTACCGGGTCCAGCCAATGGCCGCCCGGGTGGTGCTGGATTCGGTTGCGGGCGCTCAGGGCGTGGACGATCACAACATCAAGTCGCATCATCAGTTCGTTGTGAGTGGCACGCAGCAAGTTCAAATGGAAGTCCTGGTCCGCCGCCGCGAGCCTTTCCACATCCCTTCCGGCGGCTTCGAATTCTGCGAATGACTTCTTGAGGGCTTCCAGGTCCTCCGCCCGCCGGAACCGGGCGGCAAGTTTCGCCGCCGCTGGTTCAATGACGTCCCTCAGCTGCGACAGCTCAGCCAAGAGGCGGTCGTCGTCGCGACGGGCGGAGCGCCGCCACTTGATCACGTCGCTGTCCAACAGCTTCCACATCTTGCGGTCGTTGACGATGGTTCCCCTGCGTGGCCACGAATCGATGAGGCCCTTCTCGCGGATGACGCGCAGTGCCTCCCGCATCGCGGTTTTGCTCACTCCGAACTCCGGCTCCAGCGAGTCGACATCGATCCGCGTCCCTGGCGGGTAATCGCCGCGGACGATGCGTAGGCCGAGCATGTCCACGAGCTCGGAGTGCAGGTTCGTCATAGCCGTACCCTACCCTTTGAAGCTGACTATTGCCTTTATACCTATTATTAGTAATAATCCTATCTATGTGGGCCAAGTCTCACTCCCATCACAGACGTGCACGAAGGAGTAGCAATGTCATTTCGACCCAACCGCGGAGCAAGGGCTGTCTCTGTCCTGGCAGCGGTAGCAGTCAGCGCCAGCGTTCTTGCAGGGTGTTCGTCATCCCCCGAGGGCACCTCGTCGCCGCAGCCGGCAACCATCACGTTTGCCGCTTCGACTTTGGGAGATCCGGGGCGGGGACCCGGTCTCCAAAAGCTCATCGATGAATACAACGCAAGCCAGAACGTGGTTAAGGTTGAACCCGCTTCCGTCCCCTACCCGACGTTTGGCCAGACGTTGCTCACCCAGATGGGTGGAGGCGAGGGTCCGGACGTGATCCGTTTCGACATGCCGGAGTTCTCCACGGCCGCTGCTTCGGGACTGCTTGAACCACTCAATGACAAGATCGACGCGTCCAAGCTGAAACTCAACCCCGGTCCTGACAAATACCTGACGGTGGACGGCAACCGATACGGAGTCGTCTTCGAGAACTCCAACTACGGCATGTTCTACAACAAGGACCTCATTCCCGAGGCTCCCACGACGTTCGAGGAGTTCGTCCAGACTGCCAAGGACACCACAAAGGGCGATGTCTACGGCCTCGCGTTCCGCCAAACCCAGGCAGAGGAAGCCGGTGTTTGGCAGGACATCTTCAATTACGTTCTCGGTTTCGGCGGCGATTGGTCCGACGGCGAAAAGCTCACCATCAGCTCCCCGGAGGTTGTTAAGGGCCTGGAAGCGTACAAGGAGCTCTACGATGCGAACGTCATCCCGAAGGGCGCCGACGCCGCGACTTTCCGCAAGATGTTCGCTAACGGCAAAGTCGGCATGGAGCTTAACAACGGCGGATACGTCACGGCCACGACATCGGCCAACTCTGCCCTCAACTTCAGCGTGGCACCCATCCCCTTCCCCGAAAAGAAGCATGGGTCACTGTTGGCGCCGGTCGTCATCAATGCCAACAGCAAGCACAAGGACGCTGCCCTTGACTTCATCAACTGGATCCTCAAGCCGGAACAGCAGGTAAAGCTGCAGGGAGTCCTCGGTGCCAGCAGCGTTGCTACACCCACTGAACGCAGCGCCGAGAGCCTTCAGAAGTACCCGTTCCTGCCGGTCCTCGACGAACTGACTGAGTCGGGTGTCCCCCAGATCGTCAACGGATTCGGGCCTCAGACTGCAGATATCCGCCGCATCGTCGTCGGCGAAGTGCTTGCGGCCCTCCAGGGTCAGCAGGACATGAAGACTGCCATGGACAAGGCCCAGAAGCAGGCTGAGGAGTTGGTTCGGAAATGAACGGACGCAAGGGGGGATCGCGCCTGATGGCGCGGTCCCCGGCGTCTGAGGGACAGCCGACGTCGGCCCCCACACCTTCCCGGCGGCGCCGCAGCAGGGCGGTCGGCAGTCCTTGGACGCCGTACCTGTTCCTTGCCCCCGCTGTCCTTTACATCGTCGTCTTCCAGCTCTTCCCGCTGGTTCAGGAGGTCTGGCTGAGCTTCACCCGGACCACGTTGCTGAACCCGAACCTGAATGTTTGGGTTGGGGTGGCAAACTTCCAGTCCATTCTGTCGAACCCCTCGTTTCAGCAAACTTTGCTCACCACACTGATGTACGTCACGGCCTGCGTCGTAGGGTCTGTGGGCTTGGGCTTGGTGGTGGCCATGCTCCTCAACGGCAAGTTCCCTGGCCGCGGCGTAGCACGGTCGCTGGTAACGGTGCCTTGGGCGGCGCCCGGTATTGCGGTGGCACTCATTGGCATTTGGATGTTCAACCCGCAATTCGGAATACTCACGCGGCTCCTGAAAGCGGTTGGGATCGATCCCGGCCCCAGCGGCGTGCTGGACAATCCGCAGATGGCACTTGGAGCAATCCTGGTAACCACCATCTGGCAGTTGGTTCCATTCGTGGCCGTCGTGCTTCTTTCGGCGCTGCAGGGAGTACCGCAGGAATTGGTGGAGGCCGCTCAGGTGGACGGCGCCGGGCGCTGGGTAATCTTCCGCGTCGTCACTTGGCAAGTCCTCAAGCCCACCATCGGCCTGGTGGCAGTGCTGATGACCATCTGGTCGTTGCGCCGCTTCGAACTGATTTGGCTGATGACACGCGGCGGGCCTTCCGGCTCTACCCGGACACTTGTCATCGATCTCTACGCCCAAGCCTTTGACTCGAAGCAGCTGGGAACGGCTGCCGCGATCGGCATGGTTGGCATCGTTATATCCCTGATTGTGATCATCGGCAGCCAGCTTGTCGCTCGCGCAGCCGCGAAGGAGGCATGATGCGCAGCAGGCATCTTGGCGTTACTGCCCGAATGGTGGGCGTGCTGGTGGTGCTGGGTCTTGCAATATTCCCGGTGTATTGGATGTTCGTGACCGCCTTGGCGTCGGATGAAGTGCTCTTTGGTTCAGATGTGAACCTGCTCCCGGATTTTTCCCGGCTAAGCGTCTTCGGGGAAGCCTTGGCAGATGGCCAGGTGGTGGGTTGGCTTATCAACAGCTTGATAGTGGCTGCCGGAACCACGGTGCTATCCATTGCCTTGGGAATACCGCTGGGTTATGCCCTGTCCAGGTTTGGATTCCGGGGCAAGACGAGCGTCGGCCTCGCTCTGTTGTTCACCCAGATGCTCCCGGAAGCGCTCCTGGTGGTTCCACTGTTTGCCATCTTCCGACGATTTGATTTGTTGAACTCGCTTCACGGGCTGATTCTTGCTGACACTGCCTTCGCATTACCCGTGGTTGCGCTGATTCTCAAGGGCGCCATTGATGGAGTTCCGCGCGATCTCGACGAGGCGGCCCGTGTAGACGGAAGCAACCCGCCAACTGTCCTCGTCCGCATCATATTGCCGCTCATAGCGCCGGCCGTCGCAGCCGCTGCGGTCATCGCCTTCTTCAGCGCGTGGAACGAGTACGTCTTTGCTGTCACGTTTGTCTTCGACAAATCCCTGCAGCCGGCGTCGGTTGGGGTGGCCGGCTTCATCGGCGAACAAGACACGTCGATCCAAAGCATTATGGCTGTGGGCCTGCTGTTTACGTTGCCCGCGGTCGTTTTCTACCTCTTTGCCCAACGATTCGTCGTCAGCGGCATGACCGCCGGCGCCGTCAAAGGATGACATCAAACCAATGAAAATAACCAACCTGGACACCGTGGTTGTCGACTTTTACCGCACGAACCTCATTTTCGTCAGGCTGAGCACCGATGAGGGACTGACGGGCGTTGCCGAGGCGACACTCGAAGGCCAGGAGCACGCTGTCATCGGCGCGGTAGCGGTACTTGCCGATGCCGTCCGGGGCAAGGATCCCACCCGGATCGCGCAGACAATCTACGAAGTCAACAGGGACGCCTATTGGCGCGGCGGCCCGGTATCCATGACAGCGCTCAGCGCACTGGAAATGGCGATGTGGGACGTGTCAGCGCGTGCCCTCGGGGTACCGGTCCATCGCATGCTTGGCGGTCAGGTCCGTGACCGCGTTCGTGCCTACGCCAACGGCTGGTTTTCCGGGGCCAAGTCCCCGGAAGACTTCGCCGATGCTGCCGTGCAGACAGTTGCGCAGGGGTTCCGGGGACTTAAGTGGGACCCGTTCGAAGCGGCCGATCTCATCTTGGAACCGCGTGAGCTGCGCCGGATGCTTGAGCCAGTCGCAGCTGTTCGGGAAGCGGTGGGGGACGACGTCGAATTGTTCATCGAAGGCCACGGCCGCTTCGACGTGCCCACCGCCATCCGGGTGGCGCGTGAACTTGAGCAATACCAGCCGGTTTTCTTTGAAGAGCCCTGCCCGCCGGACGGGATCGACGCCCTGGTGGAAATACGCTCCAAATCTCCTGTAGCCATTGCTGCAGGTGAGCGCTGGATCGGCCGCAACACCTTTGTGCCTGCCCTGATGCGGAACGCTGTGGACTATGTACAGCCGGATGTCACGCATGCCGGTGGTCTCCTGGAGTTGTCGTTCATCTCAACCCTTGCGGCGTCCCAGTACATTCCGTTCGCCCCGCATAATCCGAGCGGACCGCTGAGCACTGCCGCCACCTTGCAGCTGGGGGCGATGCTTCCGAACTTCCGTTACCTGGAGATCATGGCCACGGATGTGCCGTGGCGGAGTGAGATTTCGAACGAGCGGCTGACGCTGACCGGCGACGGGGATGTACTCATCCCGGACTCTGTGGGTCTGGGCATAGAACTTGACTTCGATGCGATAGCGGAGCACCCCTATACGCCGCATCCAATGAGAATCTTCAGCGATGTTGTTGCTGACATCCGTCCGCCGGATGCCCGTTCCTTCTTCAACCTTGAGCCCTCGCCGGCCATCTGAAGCTCCCACCGGAAAGCGAGGGGCAGCAGCCCCCGGAAAGACGAGACATGACCACATCACCAGTGCAGGTTGAGGCGCTAATACTTGCTGCACACAATGCCTATGAGTCGACCAGGGATGTTTCCCCACACGTACGGAGAACTTGGTTGACCGGCGTTGCCGACGCCCTCGACGCCAACTCAGACGAGTTGGTCGGCCTGGGGCAGCGGGAAACGCACTTGGCCGAGGCGAGGCTACGCAATGAGCTGAAGAGAACGGTCTTCCAGCTCCGGCTACTCGGTTCCGAAGTAGTCCGCGGCGAGCACCTCGACGCAACCATCGACCACGCCGATCCGTCTTGGGGTATGGGACCAAGGCCGGACATTCGCCGCTTTTCCGTGCCATTGGGTGTGGTGGGCGTCTTCGGCGCCTCGAACTTTCCTTTTGCCTTCAGCGTCATGGGCGGCGACAGCGCATCGGCGTTGGCAGCAGGGTGCGCCGTGGTGCACAAAATCCATGAGGGCCACCGTGAACTTGCCTTGAGGACAGGCGAGCTGGTCCGGGAAGCCCTCGAACGGGCTGGGGCGCCCGCCGGTCTCTTCTCCACCATCGTAGGGAGGCAGGCTGCGGAACTGCTGGTGGATCATCCCTTGGTTAAGGCCATCGGATTCACGGGGTCCACGGCTGGCGGAAGGGCGCTCTTTGACCGGGTCTCGCAGCGCGCGGCTCCAATACCCTTTTATGGCGAGTTGGGCAGCATCAACCCGGTTTTTGTCACCGAGCGGGCATGGAGTGCCCGGCGGGGAGAGATTCTGGAAGGCTATGCTGCGTCCTTCACTCTGGGAATGGGGCAGTTCTGCACCAAACCCGGGCTGCTTTTCGCCCCCGTTGACCATGATGACGAGGTGGCCGGGATCCTTCAGAGGGAAATCGCGTCGAAACCCTTGACGCCCCTCCTGAGCCCGCGACTGCGGGAAGGTTTCGATGAAGCGTTGAAACAAGTGCGCACAGCCCGGGGGGTCGATGTGCTGGTGGCCGGGGATGACTCCGAATCACCACGGCCTACGGTGTTGCTTACCTCGGCTGAGCAAGTCCTCCGATCTCCGGAGATTCTGGAGCAGGAAATGTTTGGTCCCGCAACGCTGGTAGTCCAGTACAAGCCGGGGACGGATCTGATCGAACTCGCACGAGTGCTGGAGGGGCAGCTGACGGCCACTGTTCAGGCAGAGCCGGACGAGGACCTCACGGAGTTGTTGAAGGTATTGCGCGAGCGGTCAGGCCGATTGCTCTGGAATGCCTGGCCCACAGGTGTGACCGTTAGCTATGCCCAGCATCACGGCGGTCCCTACCCCGCCACCACTGCTTCCACCACATCTGTCGGAACGGCTGCGATTGCCCGGTTCATGCGACCGGTCGCTTACGACTCCTTCCCGCCATCCCAGCTGCCGGAACCGCTGCAGGACCACAATCCTTGGCGGATCCGGCGTCGGGTGGATGGAACGTGGGAATCACCAGTTACGGACGGGGAAACCGAATGAACACAGTATCGCCAAGCATCCTGCCCTCGGATGGAACCGAAGCAGTCCTCATCGGACGGATGTGGGATCCGATCAGCAATGGACCCAGAGTGGTCGCAGTCAGCGAGGATATGCTCGTCGACCTGACCCAGACCTTCAGCACAGTTTCCGAACTTCTGGACAACGACAACGCCGCTGAACTGGTCCGGCAAACAGCAGAGAGTCCTCTTCGCTGGAAACTGGCCGACGTGGTCCATAATCGCCATTCCGGTGACAGGAGCGTCCCCTTCTTACTGGCGCCGATAGACCTGCAGGTGATCAAAGCCTGCGGCGTCACCTTTGTGGAAAGCATGATCGAGCGGGTCATCGAGGAAAGGTGTGGAGGAGACCTCAACCGGGCCGCGGAAGTCCGGGAGAGCGTTAACCGCGCCCTCGACGGTGGTTTGGCTTCCCTTCGTCCCGGAACCGTGCAAGCGCAGGAGGCCAAGAAGATCCTCGCAGCCCAAGGCATGTGGTCGCAGTACTTGGAAGTGGGACTGGGGCCCGATCCGGAAGTGTTCACCAAGGGGCCGGTACTGTCCGCCGTGGGCCACGGATCAGGTGTGGGAATTCCGGGCTTCTCATCGTGGAACAACCCGGAACCGGAGCTGGTGCTCATCGTGGATTCGTCGGGGCAGGTCAAGGGAGCCACTCTCGGCAACGATGTGAACCTGAGGGACGTTGAAGGTCGGAGTGCGCTCTTGCTGGGCATGGCCAAAGACAACAATGCATCATGCGCAGTAGGTCCATTCATACGGCTGTTCCATGGCGACTTCACTGTCGAGTCTCTGCGAGCGGAAGAGATCAGCCTCACTGTGGACGGCCCGGAGGGCTACAAGCTGGAGGGCCGCAACAGCCTGGCCCATATAAGCAGACCATTTGAAGAACTCGTTGGGGCAGCGCACGGACGCCACCATCAGTACCCGGATGGCTTTGCGTTGTTCACAGGGACGCTGTTCGCGCCTACCCAGGACCGCGATGCGGAGGGACTGGGCTTTACCCACAGGACCGGCGACGTCGTGACCATCAGCAGCGCGCAGCTGGGGACTCTGGTCAACCATGTCCGCAAGACCGAAGAGATGGAGCCGTGGACGTTCGGCATCAGGGAACTGTTCAAGTACCTGACCGCTGTGGAGAAGGTCGGTTAACAGCCGCAGCCACCAACCTCAAGGAGAGCGCCTTGGGGCTGGTGGCTGCGGTGGGCGGCAGCTGCCGCGAACTATCCGTGACGCTTGGAGTGAGCGTCGCTATGCAGAAGTTGCAGGCAAAGGGGGCCTACGCGGGGGTCAGATCCGACTTGCCTTTACCAAACACTGCATCATCGATCGGCTGGCCGTCGAACGGCATCTCGTCCAGGTTGATGAGCGGGTTGGTGTCCTGCGTGGCGACGAGCTCGCGTGCCTCAGCCTGGGTGTCCACGCTGGGCATGGAGCCCGGCAGCGGGCGCTGGGCCGATTCACGCAGGAAGTAGATGGCGATGGCGCCCACAATGGACGTGGCCATCAGGTAGTACGCAGGCATCATGTCATCGCCTGTGCCTTCGATCAGGCCCTGCACG
This sequence comes from Paenarthrobacter sp. TAF1, assembly GCF_052113825.1. Taxonomy (NCBI): domain Bacteria; kingdom Bacillati; phylum Actinomycetota; class Actinomycetes; order Micrococcales; family Micrococcaceae; genus Paenarthrobacter; species Paenarthrobacter sp. TAF1. The sequence continues at coordinate 93,962 of NZ_JBFRDO010000012.1, read as the reverse complement.
ATGAACGGTGTGGTTCCACCGAAGATCGCAACCGAGAAGTTGTAAGCGATGCCCATTCCGCCGTAACGGCTGGACGTCGGGAACAAGGCCGGCAGTGCCGAGGCCAGGTTGGCGATGTAGAACGTCACCGGGAAGGCGATCAGCGCAAGGCCGGCCAGCGTGGACCAGATCTCGCCGATACCGATCAGCAGGAACGCGGGGACGGAGAACACGATGGTGCTGCCTGCGCCAACCCACAGGACCGGGCGGCGTCCGATGCGGTCGGACAACTTACCTGTCAGCGGGATACAAACAGCCATGATCACCAGGACCGGGATGGTCAGCAGGGTGCCGTGCACGGGGTCGTAGCCCTTGGAGTCAGTGAGGTACGTGGGCATGTAGGACGTCAGCGCGTAGCCGACGGTGTTGGCAGCGGCCGCGAGGATCATGGCCAGCACGATCTGGCGCCAGTAGGCCTTGACGATGCCGATGGGCCCCTTGGCGACTGCGGCGTCCTGCGAAGCTGCGTCCTTGGCGGAAGCCTCCTGCGCGTCCAGGGTTGCCTGGAACTGGGGGGACTCTTCGATCTTGCTACGGAAGTACACCGCGATGAGGCCCAGAGGACCGGCAATCAGGAACGGAATCCTCCAACCCCATTCCTCCATGGCGGCCTGTCCCAGCGTGAGCTGCAGGACCGAAACCAGGGCGGCGCCGAGGGCGAAGCCGATGTAGCTGCCCATATCAAGGAAGCTGGCGAAGTAGCCGCGGCGCTTGTCCGGGGCGTACTCGCTGACGAAGGTTGTGGCACCGGCGTACTCGCCACCGGTGGAGAAGCCCTGGATGAGCTTCAGGATCACCAGCAACGCGGCGGCCCAGATGCCGATCTGCGCGTAGCCGGGAAGGAGGCCGACGGCGAACGTACTTGCCGCCATCAGCATCAGTGTTGCTGCGAGGACCTTCTGGCGGCCCACCTTGTCGCCGAGCCAACCGAACACGACGCCGCCGAGGGGGCGGGCGATGAAGGTTGCGGCGAAGGTGCCCAGAAGAAAGAGTGTCTGGACAGACTTGTCTGCTTCCGGGAGGAAGACAGGGCCCATGGTTGTGATGAGGTAGCCGAAGACACCGACGTCGTACCATTCCATGGTGTTGCCGACGATGGTGCCGCCGAGTGCTTTGCGCAGCATCGGCTTATCCACCACGTTGACGTCCGATTCTTTCAATCGGCGCTTCGGGCGGAGTTTCGTTTTCTTTGCTGCGGTCTTAATTGCGTTTGCTGCGTTCGTGGCGGCCGGGGTGTGGCCTGCCAATACCTGGTTCCCGGTGGCGTTCCTTGCGCCATCCGGAGAGACGGTGTTGCTTTGGTCTGTGGGCATTTGGGCTTCTCCTAGGGAGGTCATTTGCTTGCGACTTCTGCTGCCCCGCTCTGGGCAGGGTTTCAATTTTACGCGGTTCAGCCCCAAAACCCGAGTTGAGAGCCTATTTTTGGCCCCTGAGAGGGTGCAAATTGCCTAGGTGTGTTGCATCTCATTACCGGCTTTTGCCCTGTAAGGACGCGGAAGTCGGGTGGTTTTTGCCCCGCGAGGCGCGTTGTTACCAAATTGTTTAGCTATGCCCACTGAACAGGGCCCAAAAGGGGTCGGAAACTGATGATTTGCGAGTCGATGCCACATTGACGGTGGCCACCGACATTGCGCCGGTGGCCACCGCTCCCGGTTAGGGGATGTTGTGCCAGAACAGGCGGACGACATCAACGACTAGTCGGATGATGTTCACCGCCAGGTTCCAGGCGCCCCATGGTTCTTCACGTTTCCGCTTGGACTCCATGCCGGCACCTCCTCCCGGAGGAACAGGGCACGGCCAGCACGTGTCTGTGGGCACAACAACGTTGCGCCCTACGTGCGCAGGGCCATAGACTCAAAGTGTTCGGATTTGAGGCTATGACCCTCTCGACCGCACCAATGAGCGCACCGCGCTGAACAAGGACCCGATTGCACTCGGGTCCTTTGTTCGTTAGCGGCACAGCAGGCTTTTGCCTGATGATCCCAGCGTATCGGCCAGAAGGCGCGTCAATGGACAGCCCGACCTGTTAAAGACGTGCCTCCGCAAATCGGGGCGCCATAGACTCCATCTGCTCCATAACGAGCTTGATGGCTTCCGGCTGCTTGTCCGGCGGATACCCGAAACGGACCAGAAGCCTTTTGATCGAGGAACGAAGTTTGGCCCTGACATCATCGCGCACCGTCCAGTCGGTCCGAACGTCCCGGCGCATCACTGACAGCAGCTCGCGGGCGATGTCGGCGAGTACGCCTTCGCCCTGTATCTCCACGGCAGACTCGTTGGAGGCCACAGCGTCATAGAAAGCAAGCTCGTCAGAACTCAGAGGGGGAGTGAAGTGAGCGCCTCGGTTGCCCTCGGCTGCGACTTCCCGAGCCAGCTCCACCAGCTCCGCGATGATCTCCGCCGACGTTAGCTGCTGGTTGGTGTATTTCCGCATCAGCTCAGTAATGCGTTCTGAGAATGCCCGCTGGCGGATCACGTTGTTTCGCGTCACGACGGCGGACTCGTCGGCGATGAGCTTCCGCAGTGCCTCAATAGCAAGTTGCGGGTTGCGGGCATTTTGGGTCTTGGCGATGAATTCCGGTGTCAGGTCGTCCAGTGAGGGCTTCGGCATGCCAGCTGCCTCGTAGATGTCAAGTACCTCGCCGGAAGAGGTTGCGGAAGCCACGAGGTTGCCCAACAGTCGCTGGATCTCCTCCGGCACCGGTTCGCCGCTGGCCTGTCGGTCCGCGGCGTCGAACTTGGCCATGTAGACCCGCGTCTCCTCGTAGACTTGGACTTCGGGCAGAAGTTCTGCCAAGGTACCCGAGCCGGAACACAGTGCCCACGCCCGTGACAACTGGCCGGAGTACCGCCGGTACATTGAGGCCAGAGCTTCTTCGCCTTCAGCCGGCTTGTTCCCCGGTGTCTCCGGGCTTCGCAGGTAGTTGGCCGCGCCCGTCGCGGCATTGACAAAGGCCCGCGGGCCGCCCTTCATCAACACGGATTTCCAGTCGTATCCGGAGAGCATCCCACGGAGTTTTCCGACCAGCAGCACCGTCTGCCCAACCGCTTCTTCTACGTTCTTGCCGACCGGTTTGTTCGCCCGATCGTCGTTGGTGTACTCGCCCAGCGCCTTGGTTAGGTTTTCCGCCAGGGGCGCGTAGGCCACAAGCAAGCCGTCCTGTTTGCCGCGGAAGGTGCGGTTTACGCGGGCCAGGGTCTGCATCAATAGCGCACCCCTCAGGGGTCGGTCCAGGTAGAGCGTGTGCAGCGGCGGTGAGTCATAGCCGGTGAGCATCATATCCTTGACGATGGCGAGCTCCAGTTCGTCGTCAACGTCCTTGAGCCGCTCTTTCACCGTCGCATTCGCCGAGTCGCGGCGCACATGATCGGACACCGGAGGAACATCGGTGGCGTCACCGGAGTACACCACCTTGATCTTTCCTTTGGCAAGGTCATCCGAATGCCAGTCGGGCCGCAGCGCCACGATGGCGGAGTAGAGGTTGGCGCAAATTTCCCGCGTGCCTCCCACGATCATCGCTTTGCCGGGAGCTTCAATGAATTTGCCCATTTGTGCACGCCGGTTCTCCCAATGCGCTATCAAGTCTTCCGCCAATGCAGCGATACGCTGCGGCGCACCGTACACGGCGTTCACGACGGCGACGCTCGCCTCGAGTCGCGCCCGTTCTGTATCGTCGAGGCCTAGAGTGGCTTCGTCGGCTGCCTGGTCAAGGACCTCTTCTGTCACGTCGGACGCGAGTCCCACCTTGATGAGCCGCGGCTCAAAGTACACAGGCACGGTGGCGCCGTCCTCCACCGCCCGGGTGAGGTCGTACACGTCGATGTAATCGCCGAAGACTTCCTGCGTGTTCCGGTCATCAAAGGAGATTGGCGTTCCGGTGAAGGCGATCAACGTGGCATGGGGGAGTGCGTCACGCAGGTGCCGGGCGTATCCGTCCAGGTCGTCGTAGTGCGAGCGGTGCGCCTCATCCACCACCACAATGATGTTGCGCCGGTTGGACAGCAGCGGGTGCTCGGCACCGGAATCTTTTTCGGCCTTGCTGCGGCCGAACTTTTGCAGGGTAGTGAAGTAGATACCGCCGGTCGTCCGGTTGCTTAGTTCCTCCCGCAGTTCGGAACGCTTCCGGATCTGCTTCGGCGACTCGGCCAGCAGCAGGCTCCTATCAAAGCCCTCGAACAACTGGCCGTCGAGCTCGTTCCGGTCCGTGATCACCACGACCGTCGGATTTTTCAGCTTCGGATGCCGTGCCACCAGATTGGTGTAGAGCTCCATCTCCATTGACTTGCCAGAGCCCTGTGTGTGCCAGACGACGCCTGCTTTGCCGTTGCTTTCCACTGCTTGAACGGTGCTGCCGACGGCTTTGGTGACGGCGAAGTACTGGTGCGGCTTCGCGATGCGTTTCAACAGCCCTTCCGGGCCACCATCGAAGGCAGTGAAACTACGGACTAATTGCAGAAAACGCTCCTGGTTATACAGGCCGTGCAGGGCGGTCTCGAGAGCCGTGACGGCGACGCCGGCCTCCATATAGCCTGGTGCGACCGGTCGACCATCATCGTCCACATTCCATGGCGAGAAGTGGTTAAGGGGAGTGAACGGAGTGCCGTACTTTGCTTGGATACCGTCTGATGCGAGCGTGAACACGCAGAAGCGAAATGCCATGGGAAACTCGCGAAGATACGTCTGTAGCTGCGCATGTGCCGCGGCCACGCCAGCCGTGGCGCTGCCTGCCTTCTTGAGTTCAATAACACTTACCGGCATACCGTTGCAGTACAGGACGATGTCGAAGCGCCGCTTATAGTCGCCCTGCACCAAAGTGACTTGGTTGACGGCGAGCCAGTTGTTCTGGTCGGGGTCCTGGCTCAGCAGGTGGATGGTGGGGTTTGCCTCGTTGCCGTCGGAATCGATGTAACTGAGCCGGTAGCCGTTCACGAGGTAGTTGTGGATACGGTGGTTTTCGGCAATGGCGTCGTTCGATTCCGGAGAGGCGATCTCGGCGAGTGCTTGCTGCAGGTATTGGGCCGGAACAGCAGGGTTGAACCGCTGGAGGGCGGAGAGCAGCCGAGGCCGGATCAGCAGTTCATCCCACTTCTCCCGCTCGCCCGTACCGGGCGCGATGTCCTGCCCAGGCAAGGGCCGCCATCCGAGTGGCTCGGCCAAGAGTTCAAGGGCCATACCCTCCCAGTCGGCTTCGGAAAAGGCTACTGCTGGTGCTCCTGCTGTCACGGTGATTCCCCCTGTTGGACCGGCGGTCATTCTGAAATATTGTGTGAATCCTGCTTTGAGATCGGAGGCGCTGGTTAGGCCGATTAGTCCGGCCTCACACTCCCGCGTCCTCCAGCACCTTCTCCGCGTCCCTGACCCGCATCTTGCCGGACATGAGCTGGGGGAGAAGGGCATCTCGTGTGGTCGCAAGATGGTCATTCTCGCTCAGCGTAGAGGCTACTATTCGCTCGACTGACCCCAGAGTGTCTTCCAGTTGCTCTTCTACTTCAGGTCGAATGCTTGGAACCCTAATCGAGGCCAGTTGATTCTTGTTGATGGAGCCGAAAACCGTGCCTTCAGCCTCGAATGGTGCCCAAATATCATGCGAGTCTTTTAGGACATGGAATAAAGTGAAGGGTCGATGGCCGAGGGAACGGATCGAGGCGAGCCCGCGTCCTATACAAGTTTTCTCGCTTGCAAGATTTACGCGACCCACCGGTGCCCGAACGCTCAACAGGGTGTCTCCCGCGGCCGCTAGGCGTACGGGGGCGGCCGTCCAGACCCTATTGCTGGGAAAACGAACGCCGAAATCTCTTACACCCTGATAAAAGACGGTGCCCTCGCCATTCTCGTTAAAGCTCGCGCCCGAAGGTGACGATCCCATGACTATGTCGGCAATACTGGACAGCGACACCGGGGCGGACCTGTCGAGCGCCTGACGAGTCAAAGACGCAGCTAGGTTGTCGGCACCCCTGACCAGTCTTGTGTTGGCGGCGATCTTGTCGTCGAGGGCCCCCAGCACTTCTGCGATGGCCTGCCTCTCGTCCATTCCCGGCGGATCAAATGCGATGGCGCCGAGGACGCTTTGATTCAAGAGGGGCTGGCCCGACCCGGAACTTCTTCCATTAAGATCCAGCGTCTGCATGGCGTAGTACCAGTAGCGAATGTCCTTCGAATCCTTGGATGAACAGACAATTGCGTTATCAGTGACCCATGCGTCGGCTTCTGAGTAATAAAGACTGCCGCAGTAGGACCCGACCCGACCAATGACCACCAGCGGGCCCGTCGCATTGGTGGAGTCTGACCTACCGATCTCCCCATTGGAGCCAAAGACTGCATGGGCCCCCTCCTCAGTCCGGTCTGGAGATGTTTTGCCATTCTTGAAGTCTAAGAATTGATTCAGGATGCTCACTCGTCCGGTGTTCACAGAACCCTCCCCAACTGCTCGCGCACAACCGCCGCCAGCCGCTCAGACTCTTCGAACTGTTCAAACAGCTCCTTCGAAAGCCGTGCAATCCTCTCCTCGATCGGCTCGCCATCGTCCTCCACTTCAGCAGCGCCGACGTACCGTCCGGGCGTCAGCGCGTAGTCCGCAGCCTTGATCTCGGCAAGTGTGGCCGAATAGCAAAAGCCAGCCTCGTCGTCGTACGTCAGTCCGGCCTCAACCGCCGAAGCTGTGCCGCGCCACGCGTGGAAGGTGTTGGCGATCTTCGCGATGTCGTCGTCGGACAGCGCACGCTCGGCGCGGTCCACCATGTCGCCAAGGTTCCTTGCATCGATAAACAGCACTTGCCCGGTCCGGTTCACAGAGCCGCGGGGGCCGGCCGTCTTGTCTTTTGCGAAGAACCACGTGCACACCGGGATACCGGTGCTGCGGAACAGCTGCGTGGGCAGGGCTACCATGCAGGAGACGAGGTCAGCCTCCACCAGCTGGGCGCGGATCTCGCCCTCGCCGCCGGAGTTGGAGGACATGGAGCCGTTGGCCATGACCACGCCGGCGCTACCGCCCGGGGCCAGCTTGGAGATGATGTGCTGAATCCAGGCGTAGTTGGCGTTTCCGGCCGGAGGGACGCCGTACTTCCAGCGGGGGTCTGATTCTGAGCGGGCCCAGTCCTTGATGTTGAAGGGCGGGTTGGCCATGATGAAGTCGGCGCCGTTGTTGCCGGTGAGTTCCGGGTGCTGGTCGCGGGCAAAGGTGTCACCCCAGCGGGAGGCGAGGTTGGCATTGAGGCCGTGGATGGCCAGGTTCATCTTTGCCATCCGCCAGGTGCGCTCGTTGAGCTCCTGGCCGTAGACGGAGATGTCGGAGCCTTCCATATTGTGGGCCTCGAGGAACTTTTCGGCCTGGACGAACATGCCGCCGGATCCGCAGCAGGGATCATAGACGCGACCACGATGGGGTTCCAGAACCTCCACCAAGACGCGAACCACGCCGGCCGGAGTGTAGAACTCGCCGCCGCGCTTGCCCTCAGCTTTGGCGAACTTTTCCAAGAAGTACTCGTACACCTCACCGAGCAGGTCTCGGGCTTTGCTCGCGCCCTGGCCTGTGAACCGCGCGGAGTTGAACAGGTCCAGCAACTCGCCCAGGCGTCGCTGGTCCACGTTGTCCCTGTTGTAGATGCGGGGGAGCGTGGCAGCCAGGGACTTGTTGTCCATCATGATCATGTCCATGGCCTCATCGATGAGCTGGCCCACTAACTTCGGGTGCTCGCCCATGGCTGCAGGCAGGCCCTTGGCGTTCGCCGCCAGATAGCTCCACCGTGCCCGGGGGGCAACCCAGAAGACGCCGCGCCCGGTGTACTCGTCGACGTCGTCGATCAACTGAGCGATCTGGTCCTCGTTGAGTCCGTCCGCCTCCAGTTCGGCTTGGATCTGCTCACGGCGTTCGTCGAAGGCGTCGGAAACGTACTTCAGGAACACCAGGCCCAGGATCACGTCCTTGTACTGTGAGGCATCCATAGAGCCGCGCAGCTTGTCCGCGGCTTTCCAGAGGGTGTCCTTGAGTTCCTTTATGGTGGACGGGGCGAGGTCCACCTTCAATTTCGGGGGCATTACTGGGTTCCTTTTGTCGCTGGTTCGGCGAGATTATTGCTGGGATCTATCAGGGTGAGGCTTCCGCTCGCCACGCCGTCCGTAATCAGCGTAGCGACTTCGTGGAGCTGCCCGAGCCGTTCTCGGGCCTGTTGCTGCTCGTGCTGCAACCGGGCAAGAGTATCGCCCAGTCTTCTCAGCTGGACCTCAGGTACGCGACGCAGGCGCCACCGGCGCCAGTCTTTGTCCGTTGGGGAAAGGCTGTTGATGTCAGAGGCAACGACGAACGGAGACAGCCCGCCCGGGTCACCTACCTCGACCCGTAGGACCTTCGCAGGGAACGTGACGACGGAGCCACCATCCGTGTCCACCATGGCAGCGGGCCGGGGATTCGCGCAGAAGACGACGTCGCCTGGATGAGTGAGCCGGCTCGAAGGATAGTTGGCTGCCAGATCCAGGAGGCCTATGTAGCGGTGGGGTGCGTTCTGCGGGTCGAGCAGCTCCGCCGGCCCCAAAGCCCGGGTTCCCTTCTGCGTGTTCAGGTCCGCCTCCGCCACCCGGTTTCCCTTGATGTGCTTGAGAGCGCGAGCGGAGAGGAGTTCTTGGACTGTTGCTGCCTGAATGTTGATGTTCGTAGTTGTRGGCCAGACGTGTAAGACCGACGGGTCGTTGGACTGCAGCAGATGCGACAGTTCCTCCAGCCGAAGTGCTGCCTCGGCACCGTTCGGATTGCCAGCCGAACGGCGGGGTGGCGCGGGCACCAAGGATTTCCTGCTAGCCAGTAGGTGCCGGGTCTGCGCCAGCCGGGCGAATCGGAAGGCATGGGCGCGCACCGTTGCGCCGTTTCCCATGGAGGCAACGATGTCACTGACCAGGTCCTGCTTTACGTCCTCTGTGAGGTCTTGGGTACTGAGGTCCGCCACCATGGTCCAGCGTTCAGCAATGGGAACCTCCGGGAACGACGGTCCAAGCACCCAGAGGGCCTGGGCTTCGCGGGGTTTGGCGCGCAGCAGGCCTTGGGGCAGTCGCACGATGGCGCGGACCCGGCCGATTCGCAGCAACTCCGCACGAAGCCCTGTAGGGCCGCCGTCCTTCGGTGGATCGCAGAGAACCCGAGCCGGGCCGATGATGACCGCCCTCTGTTGATCATCCATCTGCAAAAGAAGCTGCTCCACTGCCGCAAGGATCTGCGCCCCGTCCATGCCGGATTCGCTTGGGGATGGGTACTGAGCTACGTGAACCACAGGCCCTTGAACAGCGAATTCTCCGCTTGGATCGAGATGGATCTGCCCGCACTCCACGCCGTGCACCCGCAGCCGGCGACGCACCAGGCGACCTGAACCGCCGTCGTCGTCCGCTGTCAGAACGGTGACCGGCGTTCCTTCCCCGGCGGCGTGAACGACGCCCAGCAGAAGATCGCTACCGCCTCGTGTGGAATCAGCAAAAACGGAGTCGCCGCCAAGCGTCGCCGCCAATTCAACGGCCGCAGCTGCGACCAACCCCACGGCAGAGTCGGTGAGGGCTGTGGCGGAGTACTCCTTCAGCTCCTCGCGGAACCTCGCGGCAAGCAAATGCTCGAATGCTGCCGCTATGTTGTAGGCACCATCCACCAGCCGGTCGGCGAATGCCGCTGTGGAGGTAACTGAGGTGCCCCCCGCTTCCATTTCGGAGTACAGGAATATGTCATCCGGATCGCACTCGTCTGCAGCGTCCAGCAAGTCTTCCCGGCTCAGTTGTGCCAACGAGTTCCCGGTAATCGCCTTGAGCGTCAGCAGAGCTGTGAGAGTTTCGAAGGTGTCTCCCCGGGCTCCGGCAGTCATGCCGGGCATGCGGGCGAAGGCGGCGACGTCGTTGGCGGCCTCGGGGTTGTTGCCCAGTCCCGTGTCGGTCAGCCACGCGGCGATGTGGCCGGAGTCGAAGAGTTCCAACCTGCCGTTGAGCGCTACAGGCTTCGGAAATGGGTGGGCGGATCCGGCGCTGCGTTTGCGCCACATGGACACAACGGGGCGCTGGACCTGCGCGAGGGCGGCAACGTCCGAGAGGGTCATGTGCATTGTTTCTGTTTGGTTCATGTCCCTCTCCCTTTGTCGTTGACCTCAGCTTATCTCCGTGGAACAACTATAAAACCGCATCACTGATAAGTGGGGTTATCAATATGTTCGTTTTTGTTTCAGAATCCTTGCCGTAGTTTCGTTCTCAAGCAACGAGGGAAGGTCTCCGGAGTTGCGACTACTGCAGGAAACCATGCATTGGGGGACCGGTTTCCGCGTATTTCGACAATCCCTCTCCTTCCGAAAGATCGGGGGGTCCACGAGTGCGGCCGTACGAGGCCGACATAGCTGATTGAGGTTCCAGACATGCATGACATCAAGTGCCCGCACTGCGGACAGACATTTACTATCGACGAAGCCGGCTACGCCGACATCGCCAAGCAGGTTCGCGATGCTGAGTTTGAACAGCAGCTCAACGAACGGCTTGAACTGGCAGAGCAGGACAAGGCCACTGCTCTCGTGCTCGCGGAGACGAAGTCCGCCAGCGAACGTCAGAAGATCGCGGCAGCCAAGGATGCTGAGATCCAGGAGCTGAAGTCGAAGCTCGATGCGGGTGAGGTTGCACAGAAGCTCGCCGTAACAGAGGCGCTTGGGGCCGTCGAAAAGGAGCGCGATGGGCTGATGAAGGAGCTCGAACAGGCGAAGCAGGAGAAACAGGCATCGGTTGAACTGGCCGAGGCGAAGCTCGCTAACGAACTTCAGAAGACTGCATCGGAGAAAGACTCCGCTATCCAGGACCTCAAGGCGAAGCTCGAAGCCATCGAAACCGCGCAGAAGCTTGAGATCTCCGAAGCAGTCAACACGGTCGAAAAGGAGCGAGACAAACTCAAGAGCAGCCTTGAACGGGCCGATCTCGAGAAGCAGCTCGGTGAGAAGGCTCTGAAAGACAAGTACGAGACCCAGATCAAGGACCGGGAAGAACAGATCGAGCGGCTGCGGGACCTGAAAGCGAAGCTGTCGACCAAAATGGTCGGGGAAACTCTTGAGCAGCACTGTGAGACCGAGTTCAATCGCATTCGTGCCACAGCCTTTCCCCTTGCCTATTTCGAGAAGGACAACGATGCGCGGGCCGGGAGCAAGGGTGATTACATCTTCCGCGACTCCGATAGTGCCGGTACTGAGATTGTGTCGATCATGTTTGAGATGAAGAACGAGAACGACGGAACCGCGACCAAGCATAAGAACGAAGACTTCCTGAAAGAGCTGGATAAGGATCGCACGGAGAAGGGGTGCGAGTACGCCGTGCTGGTCTCTCTGCTCGAGCCTGACAGCGAGCTCTACAACACCGGGATCGTCGATGTCTCTCACCGCTATCCGAAGATGTACGTCATCCGGCCGCAGTTCTTCATCCAGTTGATCGCGCTGCTGCGGAATGCCGCGATGAATTCGCTCGAATTCAAGACCGAACTTGCGATGGTCAAGGCGCAAAACTTGGACATCACTAATTTCGAACAGCAGATCAGCGATTTCAAGGACGCGTTCGGTCGGAACTGGCGGCTCGCTTCCGACGGTTTCGTCGAGGCGATCAAGCGCATCGACGAAGCGATCAAGGACTTGGAAAAGACGAAAGTGGCGCTGCAGAAGTCTGCCGACAACCTGCGGCGTGCGAACGCCAAAGCCGACGATCTCACCATTAGGAAGCTGACGCGGGGTAACTCGACAATGACTGCCAAATTTGCCGAGTTGGAGGCGGCGAAGGCGGCAGGATGGGACGTCAACTGACGCGCCATTGCGGGGAGCGCTCTGATCACAAATCCACCACAAATGCTGGAAGCCCACAGCAGCGAAAACGTGCCGACACTCCCTGAACCAGTGAAGGCCAGCACCTGGAAGGTGCTGGTCTTCACTGTCTCTGTGTGTCCTCGAAAGCCGACGGTTCAGTGGCCGGGTGCAGCCCCCACCACCAGTGTGGCATCGAGATCCTCATCCGTCACCACGTCGGCCATCAACCCCGAGGCGCTCAGGAGGGCGGCCGTTTCGACGGACTGCTGCCGCGATGTCTCGATCAGGAGCCACCCGCCCGGCGCCAACCACCCAGGCGCTTCAAGCGCCACCCGACGGTGCACATCCAAACCGTCAGCGCCGCCGTCGAGCGCCACAGCGGGCTCGTGCAGCCGCGCTTCCGGAGGCATCAGGCTGATCGACTCCGTGGGGACGTAGGGAGCATTGACCAGGAGCACGTCAACCCGGCCCAGCAGCCGGCGGGGGAGCGGATCGAAGAGATCGCCCAGATAAGCAGTGCCGCCACGAGGCTCCAGGTTGCGCCTGGCGCACGCCACCGCGGCAGGATCGATATCCGCGGCGTGCAGTTCGCAGCCGTCCAGGATGTCGTTGAGGGCGGCACCTATCGCTCCGGACCCGCAGCAGAGATCCACGACGACGGCACGGCGCCCAACGATTGACCGACGGGCTTTGAGTGCCGCTTGCCGCACCAGGAACCCGGTGCGACGCCGGGGCACGAAGACCCCCGGATCAACAGCTATCCGGGTCCCGCAGAAATCCACCCATCCGAGAATGTACTCCAGCGGCAGTCCGGCGACGCGCAGATCCACCATCCGGTTGAGCTCCTCCGGATGGGTGGCGGCATCGATCAGGAGACGGGCTTCGTCCTCGGCAAAAACACAACCGGCATCGCGAAGGGCAGCGACGATCGACGTAGTCCGGATCACGAGAGTCATGCTAGCCGAGGGGTTCACAAATATGGAGGATCGCGGTTAGGGTATGACGCATGGGAACACTGATTTTTGAGTAGACAGGCCCGTGCTCTGCTGTGAGCACGCCCTGCCTGACAGAAGACAAAAATCCACGCCTGTTGAGGCTTGCCTCCATGCCGTTCCCGTTGTCGACGCCTTTTCTCGAACCGAACGCCACGGGATACGTGTCTCTTCAGGACTCACTTACTTCCAGGAGTCCATATGACTGCCAACCCGACAGATAACAACAAAACCCCCGCTGCCGGCGGTATCAAATCCAAGCTGACCGACGCCCAGAGGGCGATGCTGGCCAGTAAGTCCGGCGGTGGCGCACCGGCCGGCTGGCAAAGCACCGGCAAGGGGCACAAACCCACGGCCGCGAGCGGTAAGCAGGCCAAGACCGAGAAAAAGGTCCGCTGGTAAGTCCAGCGGACAGGCGCACTGGAAAGGAAGAACCATGACTGCGAATCACAATACTGAGAGCATCGATCCTGAGGTTGCAAGCCACTTGGTGGAGTCCATGGACATGGCTCCCATGCCCGAGCCAACAACCATTGCCGTGGCCTTGGGCGCGGACCCAAGCAAGCAGTGGCCTGACGGAAACGGCAAACGCCGCCACCCGAAGGAACGCGACCAGGCCCACGGACGCATGGGCCAGGGAGCAGCCGTGACGGCGATCCACCGGACCAGCCGCCCGCAGATGCCACACTCCTCCTAGCCGCACCAAGCAGCACAGCCAGCCCAACCGGGGGGACAGCAAACGTCGTATTGACCCGTCAGTACAGCGTTATCGATCCCCCTGGTTGGGCTGGCTGACGTCTGAGGGGGACTTGTCCGGACGCCAGCCCCGCCACACCGGATGACGAAGCCTGCCAGGGCCTGTCCAGTTGCCGAAAGTCACCTCGGCCACCAGCACCGGCTTCACCCAGTGCGCTCCGGCCGCGTCCTCCCTCGGAATGTCTTTGAACGGGGAGTCGTCCACCACCAGCGGCTCCAACTGCTCCATGATGTCCCGCAGCTGCCAGTCCTTGAACCCTGTGCCCACCCTTCCCACGTAGTGCAAGGTGTCGCCGTCGGGGACGCCCAGCAGCAACGCCCCGAAAGTTCCGCTTCGGGCGCCCGCGCCGGGCCGCCAGCCGCCCACCACTACTTCCTGGCTCTGCTCCAGCTTGAGCTTGATCCATGAAGCACTGCGGCGGCCGACCACATAACGGCTGTCGGCTTTCTTGGCCATCACGCCCTCCAGGCCCAGATCCGCGGCGCTGGTCATGAGGTCGTCGACGTCGTGGTCAAGCACGGCGGAAACGTGAACCGGGCAGCCGCCTGGCATGCGTTCGGCGAACGCGTCCAGCCTTTCTCGACGCTCGACGAAAGGCAGCCCGCTCAAGTCCGCGCCGGCGTCGTACAGCAAATCAAAGAGCATGAGCTGTACCGGCACCGAGACCCGGGCCCGCTCGATGTCGGCCGTTTTCACCAGGTTCATACGGAGCTGCAGCCGGCCGAAATCCGGCCTGGACCCCTTGCCGAGGGCGACGATTTCGCCGTCCGCCACGAAGTCCCCTTCGGGCCAGCACGCGCGGTCCGTCAGTTCAGGGTAGGCAGCCGTGAGGTCGTTCCCATTGCGGCTCATCAGGCGGATCCGGCCCTCGGTACCGGTGATGATGGCCCGGATACCGTCCCACTTGAGCTCATACAGCCAGTTGTCGCCGCGAAGATCAGCGGTGGTCCCGGACGTGGCAAGCATCGGAGCGTAGTCGCGCAAGGGCTGTGGCTCCTGCTTGGGCTCGGGCGCTGACTCCGGCTCCGGCGGGGCCTGGCGCTGCGCTGCGGGCGCGGTTGCGGCGGTCCGCCTGGCGCCCGGCTGTTCCTTCATCAGGTGGATCAGCCAGCGGTCGCCCGTATTGATCAGGGCCAGGCGTTTGGTGCCGCCTAGTCCACCACCCGGCTCGCCCGTGAGCGTCGCGATGACTTCCTTGCCATCGCGCCACTTCTCGCACGTGAACTCGCCGCGGTCCCAAATGGTCATGGTTCCCGCCCCGTACTCGCCCTTCGGAATGACCCCGGCGAACGTTGCGTACTCCATAGGGTGGTCCTCGGTGTGCACGGCCAGATTGTTCCGCTCGGACGTTTCCGGGACACCGCGGGGCAGCGCCCAGGAAGCCAGGACACCGTTGTGCTCCAGGCGCAGGTCAAGATGGTAGCGGCGGGCGTGGTGCTCCTGGATCACGAAGATTCCGCCGGCCGGCGCCGGATCGCCCGGCTTGGGCTGCGCGGAGGAAGCGGGGCCCTGCGACACCGCAGAAGCAGCCGACGACGACGGAAACGGCTCCGGGGTTTTGCCCGGATCGCGCATCCCGACGTATTTGGCGAGACGATTCCCGACCGTTACCACGCGCTCGCGGCCACCGCCCGACACAGCGGACGCGCCGGCGTCGTCATTGTCGTCCTCGCCATGGGGCGGCAGGTGCCGGTCCGAGATGGGCGCGAAGTGGTCCTTGCCCGAACTGACCCGTTCCATCACTTCCGTGTAGTCCAACTGGTCAAGGGAAGGAGAGGCCAGCTCCTGCCACGTCCGGGGAGCCGCCACCGTTGGTTGGGCCCTCCCACGCAAGGAGTACGGCACGATCGTTGTCTTGTTCCCGCTGTTCTGGCTCCAGTCCACCAGGACCTTGCCCTTGCGCAGGGACTTCTTCATATCGCTGACCACGAGGTCAGGGTGATCGGCTTCCAGGGCGCGCGCGAGCTCATGGGCGAACGCGGACACTTGCTCGGATTTCAACGTGCCGTCGAGCCCTGTATAGAGATGGATGCCTTTGCTTCCGCTGGTGACGGGGACAGGTTCCATGCCCATGTCCTGCAGGATGGAACGGGCCAGGGTGGCAACTTCCACGCATTCGGGCAGTCCGGCGCCGGGACCGGGATCGAGGTCCAGGACGAAGCGGTCGGGCCTGAGGGGCTTGCCTGCAGCATCCACCTGCCATTGCGGAACGTGGATTTCCAGGGACGCGATCTGGGCCATCCACGTGAGCGTGGCCAGGTTGTTCACCATCGGATAGACGTTGGTGTGGTCCGAATGCTGGATGGCGGCCCGGGGGATCCAGCGTGGCGCTGAGTCCTCCAGGTTCTTCTGGAAGAACACCTCACCGGGATGTTCTGTCGTGCCCACGCCGTTGACCCAGCGTTTGCGCGTGACGGGCCGGTTGGCCGCGGCGGGGATGAGGAAGGGGGCCACGGTGGCGTAGTACTCAAGGACCTCAGCCTTGGTGGTCCCGGTTTCCGGGTAAATGATTTTGCCCAGGTTGGTGAGGGTGAGTTCGTGGCCTTCCACGGTCACCCGCTCCTGCTGCTTGCCTGCCACCTCTTCTCCTCCGCTGTGTTGTGCTGTTGACTGGGTGCATGAGGGCTATATGGAAGGGATCTATCGCGTTCGGTCTGGTCAACGTACCAGTGAAGCTCTACAGTGCCACGGAGGATCACGACATTGGCCTGCACCAAGTCCACAATAAGGACGGCGGACGCATCAGGTACCAGCGTAAGTGCGAAATTTGCAGCGAAGTCGTAGCTTACGAGGACATCGACAAGGCCTACGAGGAAGAGGGCCGCACCGTGGTCCTCACCGCCGCCGAGCTGAAGTCCCTGCCGGAGGAGAACAGCCGCGAAATAGAGGTGGTGGAGTTCATCCCCGCCGAGCAGCTGGACCCGATCATGTACGAGCGCAGCTATTTCCTGGAGCCTGATTCCAAATCGCCCAAGGCCTACATGCTGCTGCGCCAGACGCTGGAGGACACGGACAGGATCGCGATCGTCCAGTATGCGCTGCGCCAAAAGACCCGATTGGGGGCCCTTCGCGTGCGTGGAGACGTGCTGCTGCTGCAGGCGCTCCTATGGGGTGACGAAGTCCGCGAAGCCAAGTTCCCGTCCTTGGAAACAGACATCAAGATTTCCGACAAGGAACTGGAAATGTCCTCCGCACTGGTGGAATCCATGGCCCACGACTTCGACCCGGATGAATACACCGACGACTACCAGGCCCAGTTGAAGACACTCATCGAAGCCAAGCTCGAAAAGGGTGAGGCCCTGGACACGGAGGCCACCTTCGGCAACGTCGAAGGCGAAGGAGAAGGCGGCGACGTCATCGACCTCATGGAGGCCCTGAAACGCAGCCTCGACAAGAAACGCGGCAAGGAAAAAGCGTCCGACGACGACGCTGCCGCCAGCAAAACTGCCGGCAAGCCAAAGGCGCGGGCGAAGAAAAAGGCGTGAGTCCGGCGTCGGGCATTTAATCGCTTGATACGCAAGAGGAAAGCAGCGCCGGAAGGTACCGGCGCTGCTTTCCTCTTGCGTGCCTGGCTCAGCCTTTGACTGAGCCCGCAGTGAGCCCCTGGACAATGAACTTGCTGGCGAACGCGAAAATCACCAGCGTGGGTACCACTGTCAAAACCGCGGCAGCGGACATGGAACCCCAGTCAATGTTGAAGCTGGAGATAAAGCCGGCCAACGCCGTCGGGATGGTCTTGTTGCTGTCGCTGTTCATGAGTGTCACGGACAGGAACAACTCGTTCCAGCAGTTGACGAAGTTGAAGACGAAACTCGCCGCAATGCCCGGAAGCATCACCGGAACGATCACCCTGAAGAGCGCGCTCAGCCTCGAACAGCCATCAATCATGGCGGCCTCTTCCAAAGCGTCGGGGACGTTCTCGAAGAAGCCGCGGAGCATGATGGTGCAGAACGGGATGCAGATGGCGATGTAGATCAGGATCAGGCCGGTCTTGGAATCCACCAGCCCGAAGTCGGTCATCATCAGGTACAGCGGGCCCAAGGCAATGAACCCGGGAATCATCTGCGTGATGAGGAACGCGCCAAGCACAGCCCCTCGTCCGGAGAACTGGAACCTCGCCAGGACATAAGCGGAGAGCAACGAGATGAGCGTGGCCACCGACGACGCCACCAGCGCTACCACCAGACTGTTCAGCATGTACTGGCCAAAGTCGGACTTCGTGAAAAGACCGATGTAGTTGTCCAGCGACAGCTGCCGTGGCCAATAATCCAAGGGCAGCGAATAGATGGCCCCCGGCTCCTTGAGGGATGTCACCACGATCCAATACAGCGGAAAGACGGTGACGATCAGGCACAAGCCCAAAAAGACGRCCTTTGAAACCCGGCCGAAGAGCGAGGGAGTGTTGATCATCGGTCTGCCTTTCGGAAACGGACAGCCATGAGGTAGAAGGCTGCAAACAGCATGAGGGTGACCATCACGATCAACCCCAGGGCGGACGCCTTTCCGTAGTCGCCCTCCTGGGTAATCTTGATCATGTACGTGGTGATGATGTGGGTCTGGTCGGCCGGTCCGCCGCCTGTCATGGCGAAGATGATGTCCGGGAAGTTGAAGATCCAGATCACCCGCAACAGGATGGTCAGCGCCAGCGTCGTCGAAATGCTTGGCAGCGTGATGCTGAAGAACGTCCGTACCTTGCCCGCACCATCCAAAGCGGCGGCCTCATACATTTCGTCGGACACCGACTGCAGCGCCGCGAGGATCATGATGGCGAAGAACGTCACGCCGTACCAGATGTTGGCAATGATGATCGCTGTCATGGCGAACCCGGGGTCGGACAGCCACGGAATAGGCGAACTGATGAGCCCCGCCTTCATCAGAAGGTCGTTGACCACCCCGAACTCCGCATTGAACATCCACCGGAACAGCATGCCGATGAGGAAACCCGACACCGCCCACGGGAAGAAGATCATGGCCTGGTACGCCCCGCGCATCCGGAACCGGCGCTTCAGGAACAGTGCCACCGCGAAGCCAATAACCACCTGCGGAACCAGGGAGCCAACAACCCACACCACCGTATTGCGGACAATCGTCCCGAACTCAGGGGCATCGAACAGGCTCTGGAAGTTCCCCAAACCTACCCAGGAGGTATCGGAAAGGTCATTCAGGTTCCAGTTCCGGAAGGCCATCTGGCTGCCGGCAATCATGGGGTAGTACGTGAAGATCCCCACGAAGACCGCAGCCGGAGCCAGGAAAGCCAGCAGGGTCAGCGCTGTCCGGCCGCTGAACCGTCGCTTGGACGGGTTGCCCCTGCCCGGTTCCGACAGCGCGGCTTTCCGCCCCGAAGGGGGCGGTGCGGCCTGCTTGACGTCGAGAGTCACCGGAAGCTATCCCTTCATCTTTTCGGTCCAGTAACTGTCCCAACTGGACAGCAGGTCAGACGTGGACATCTGGCCCGTGAGGACGCGTTGAAGTTCACCGTCGGACTTCTTGATCCATTCAGTCCACCAGGAGACGCTGCGGGGCTGGATCGCCGAGACGTACGTATCAGGGTTCTCAGTCATCTTCACGTAGGCAGCCCATGGTCCGGTGCTGTAGAAGGTGTCCTGGGCTGCGGACTTCAGTGTGGGCACCAGGCTGTTGTCCTTGCTGAACGTAGTGGCAGCATCTCCCTGTGCCAGGTACTTGATGAGCTTGACTGCCTCGGGCTTGGACTTGGATGACTCAGCGATGCCCCAACCCGCCGAAGCCACGGGCTGGATTGCCTTGCCGCCCGGTCCTACCAGCAAGGGTGCGACGTTCCATTGGTCCTGCTTGATGGACTGTGACTCCTTGACGGTGGCAATGACTTCGGGATCCTGAAGCAGGAAAGCCGTGGAGCCGTTGCTGAAGCCCTGCACCATTTCGGGGTAGCCCCAGGCTACCGACGACGGCGGGGAACCCTTCTTGAACAGGTCAATGTACAGATCCATGGCTTGCTGGGCCTTGGGGGAGGAGAAGATCGTCTTGCCGTTCGTCAGCTTGAAGGCGTTTTCCCGGTCGATCTCGTCTGCCACGTATGCCTCGATGATGGCGACGGCGTTGGAGTTGGCATTGGTGCCGCCACGGAAGGCGTAACCGAACTTGTTTTCGGCGGGTTTGTTGAGCGCCTCGGCCTGCTTCGCCATCTCTTCCCAACTGTTCGGAGGGCCGTCGAATCCGGCCTCCTTGACCAGGTCCGAACGGTAGAAAAGGGAAAGGCCGTAGAAACCGTACGGGATGTAGTAGGTCTTGCCGTTTTGCTTCGAGTACGTGACCGCGTTGTCTGTCAGGTTGTTCCAGCCGTCCCAGCCATCGAGGTCCTTGGTCATGTCGTAGAGCCAGTTGTTGGCGCCGAAGGAACCCACGGTGATGTCACGGGCCTCCACCACATCGATGCCTTTGCCGGACTGGAGCATCTGCTGGATCTTCTGGTCCGCCTGATCGGTGGGTGGCGAAATGAGCTCCACCTTGATGTCGGGGTTTGCCTGTTCGAAACCGGAAATGAGCTTCTTCAGGGTTTCCGTCCGGGTGGGGTTCGTCAGGCTTTCCACCATCTTCAAGGTGACCTTGCCATCGGCCGCTGACTGGCCGCCTCCACACCCGGCAAGTGCAAGAACTGCCGCCAGGCCTGCTGCCGCAGACGCCATAATTCTGGATTTCACGTGGGTCCTCCGTTGATTGGTTAAGTGATTTGCACCGGCTGAGCGGGTGCGGGTGGGGTCTAGAGGGAACGGGCAAGCCGGACGAGTTCCGGGACTGCCTTTTCCGCGAATATCTCGTAGTCCTTGGGGGAGTTGTACAAATGGGCCGAAAGCCGCAGGAAACCTTGTCCGTTGAACGTGGTGATGGCAGTTTCGATGTCCAGGTGGTCTGAGATGTAGCCGCGGACCGCGTGGGAATCCTCGTGGGTAGTGGCGAGCCCCTCCGGCAGGCGGATCAGGCGCAGGGGTCCCACCGGCATGCCGACGTCCACTGCCGGGTTCTGCCCTGTGGCACTGGCAAATGCCTCGCTGATCAGTGATTGGCCATAGTCGCACAACTCCTTGGCGTAGCTGCGGAAAGCTGCCCAGCCGTATCGCTCCTCTATGGTGTCGAAGGCGGTCCGGGCCGCCATCCACGAGGTCACGTCCTGGGTTCCCACGTGGTCGAAGTTCTCCGGGAAGCTGTACGGGAACCCCCACGAATCGATCAACGGTTCCAGTGCCTGTGCTTCTGGTCCGCGCGCCACCAACGCTGCGGTGCCTCGTGGCGCACAAGCGAATTTGTGCAGGTTACCAACCCAAAAGCCCTCAAAATCGGGGACCGGGAACTCCAGAACTCCCGGAGCGTGGGCGGCGTCCACCAGCACAGGTACACCCAGACGGGAAGGCGCGCGGGCGATTCCCTCGACGGGGAAGGCGCGGGCAGTTGCGGAGGTGATGTGGTCCACCACGATCAGAGCTGTCCTGGGCGTTACTTCCGCCATGACCAGGGCGCAAACTGCCTCCGCATCCGCCTCGAGGGGTATCTCTGCAATCCGGACCTGGCCGCCGCACCTGCGAGCGACCCGCTCCGCCCCCTGCAGCACCGCTCCGTAGGCGTGGCTGGTGGTCACGATTTCGGCGCCGGGAGCGAAGTCCAGTGAGTTGTAGACGGCACTGACGCCCGCGCTGGCGTTGTGGACCAGCGCCACGTGTTGCGGATCGACCCTGAGGAACTCTGCAATCTCCCGTCGCGCCGTGGCTACCAGCTCGAATTGGCCCATGAACCACGGACAGGGGTTCTGGTCCATAAGCTCCTTGAGCTTCAACTGATGTGCCTGGGCAGCGCGGGGAACGGACCCATATGAACCGTGGTTGAGGTGGACCTTGGACGGTGTAAGGCTCCAGTCGGCCATTGCGGGCCGGCCCTCGGGGGTCAACATCGGGCGGGGGACTGTGAGGGGTGCTGGGAACACGGCGTCCTTCGTCGGAGGAATGGGTCAACGCTCTGTAAGTTACATCACAGCTTTGACCAAGACAACGGACAATCCAAAATAGTCATAAGATGACTCTGTCGTTTTCCGGTGATATTCCTGCCTAATCAACCCATGTTTGGATCAAAAGGTACGATGTCTTGAACAGAAGGCATGACAATGCCCTCACTCAGCTGCCCGGGCGTCCCGGTGCGGTAGCGTGATACCGGAATCTGGAGGAGGCGACGTATTGGGTGCTGTCGAAACGGCGATGCAGGGCCTGAGGAACAAAATTGCCTCGGGTGAACTCGCGGCTGGTCAGAAATGTCCTCCGGAAGCGGAGTTGGCGGCGCAGCTGGGCGTATCGCGGAGTTCCCTCAGGGAGGCAGTGAGGGCGATGTCGGCACTGGGCGTCATGGAATCCAGGCATGGCTCGGGAACGTATGTCTCGTCCCTGGAGCCCACGGTGATCCTTCAGAACTTCGCCCTGCTGGTGGACCTGTTGCCGTTGGACGGTCTGCTGGAACTCTTCGAGATCCGCCGTCTCATGGAATCCCATGCCGCTGCGGCGGCGGCTGCCAATGCCACTCCTGAAGTCCTGGCGAAGTTGACCGCGCTTGTGGAGAGCATGGAGGCCACGGTCGACCCCGGCGAATACTCCGAGCTGGATTCAGAGTTCCATGAGGAAATCTGCCGTGCGGGCGGCAACTCGACGCTGAATGCGCTGGTCAGGCTTTTCCGCTCCCGAGGCGGGCATTTCCACATTTTCGACGGCGAGGACGGCGCGGCCGTGCGCAGGGACAGCACTTCAGGCCATAGTGCGATCGTGGCTGCGATCGCCCGGCGTGATCCCACCATGGCGGCGACAGCGACGGCCGCACATATCGCCCAGACGGAGACCTGGCTCAGGAAACTAAGGCCGGAGCCCCGGCTCTGACGTTGCCATGGCCGGGGCGGGGGACGAGTTAGTGGTTCCGGGGTCAGTGGTTCCGCAGCATTGAAATGAGTTCGGACTTCTTCTTGTCCGAGTAACCCTTCAGGCCGAGTTCTTTGGCGCGGGCTTTCAGTTTGTCGACGGTCCAATCGTCATAGTCCCCTGATTTGCCTCCCTTACGGCCCACGTCCTTGCGTCCCCGGGCTGCCGCTGCGTTGGAGATCCGGGCTGCTTTTTCCTTGGAGGCTCCGTCGTCGCGCAGTTCCTCGTAGAGTTCAGGGTCTTTGATGCTTGGGTTCTTCTTTTCCGGCATGTTCAGGTTCCTTTCCCTGAGTTTGTGGTCATGTGATACTTCGGAGTTCGTGGCAGCTTCCAGGGCGACTCACTCCTCCTTGTTGTGTCCGTTGCTGCTCATTCCCCGGCGGTAGAGCCACAGGGGCATGCCGACCACCAGCAACAGCAACGTCAGGACAATGAAGCCGCCGGCCACAATGCCTGCGGTCCTTCCAGCTGTGAAATCGAAGACCAGCGTGGCGGACCCTACGATCAGTAGTGCGACGCCTCCCAAGGCCCATTTGGTGACAATGTCGGCGCTGGAGACGAGTGTGGCCTTGAGCCCGCGGCGGAAGAGTCGCCGATGAACGCTGACCGGAATGACGATGAGCACTGTAGTGAGGGCAGCCACCATCACGTTGAACAGGTAAAGGCCGCGCTGCCAGTCGTCCAGTTCCCCGAATCGTGACTGGAACGGCAGTGTCAACAGGAAGCCACCCAGGATCTGGACGCCCGTTTGCAATACCCGCAGCTCCTGGATGAGTTCCATCCAGTTGCGGTCCATGCGTTCTTCCGTGGACTCGTTCCTGCCGATTCTGGGAACTTGTTCCTGTTCTGCCATTCGCATGCCTCCGCAGCTGTGTGGTGGACGCCGGGGATGTGCCGGACTACGGTCGGACTGTCAGCATTCCTCGAACTCTTATCGGGGCCTCAACGGATTTCCAAGGAGGAAGAAAATGAGTCAGGACGAGCACCGCGTGGACCCGGACAGCGAGCCCGGCGGCTACGGTACGCCGACTCCCGAACAGGAGATGCCCGGCAGCGGCGACGGGCGCGAAACGCCGGAGCGGCCGGCTGAAGGAGTTCCCGAAGTGCCGGGTGACGAGTTCCCCACGCCCAAGGATCCGGATGCTGCGCCGCCGTCAGAGGCTACAGGGCAGGAGCCTGAGGGAGGGTAAGGGCGCCTGAGGGCCGTCCCTGCGTGCAAATGATGGGCGCAGGTACAGCCCTCGTTGACCTGTCGGAAGTCCTCGGTGGTGGTTATACCGTATGGCCCCGGCGTCCCGACATGAAGCTCAGCAGCCACCCGATGGCCGCGATGACGAGAAGGACAACGCCTACCCACAGCAACCAGTTCAGGGCCTGCGAGAAGCCGCCCACAAGAAGAAGAACAATTGCTACTACACCAGCAATGATCAGAAGCGTATTCATGGTCAGCACATTCCTTTCCGGGGAAATCATTGAATAATCGCCGATTCCCAACTATGCATTCCGGTTTTACTTCGATTTAGTTTTGCCGGTACTTGGAGGCGTTCCGCCGCCTCGAAGTGCCTTTGCCCCTGTCAGCCGGCGTTTCATCGGGTGATGAAGTTCGCCAGCTGTGAACAGTAACACTCCTCATTGTACTACTAAGCACCCTTATGAAAGGCTTATTGCAGTCGTCACCTGATGATTGGGCAGTCGTCGCAGAAATCTTGCGGCGCGTTTTTGGCTCACATGAAAGTCCATGAGAGGAACACATGAAAGCGTCACAGCAGCTTGCAGACAACCTTCAAATCGTCCTGACAGACCTCATCGAGCTGCAGCTCCAGGGAAAGCAGGCACACTGGAACATCGTGGGACCGAACTTCCGCGATCTTCACCTCCAGCTGGACGAACTCGTCCTGGCCACCCGCCAGTTCGCTGACGACACCGCCGAGCGCATGCGTGCCCTCCATGCCCTGCCGGACGGCCGCAGCGCGACCATCGCCAAGGGCACCCGCCTGGAGGAATTCCCGGCAGGCCTGGTCAACACCAAGAACGCCGTCAAGCTGGTTACCGACCGCGTGGAACGCGCTGTCCAGACCATGCGCGACGTCCATGACGAGGTGGACGAGGAAGATCCCACGACGGCGGACCTGCTGCACGCGTTTATCGCCCGCCTTGAGCAACTGGTCTGGATGATCAACGCAGAGATCATGAACGCCGGCGCTGCCGTTACCGATCCGGACGAAGCCTGAGCATCAACCGGACCGGCTGAAGACAGAGAGACCCGCCGACCATGCCGCGGCTGAAGAGAAGCGACCTTTCCAAGCCCGGCATCGTCCGCCGGAAGGTTGGTACGGGGTTCAGCTACCGCCACCCTGACGGCAGTCTGGTCAGCAAGGAGGATCGCCAGCGCATCAACGCGCTGGCGATCCCGCCTGCATGGACCGATGTGTGGATCAGTCCCTACGAGCATGGCCACATCCTGGCCACGGGAGTGGATGCTGCCGGACGGAGCCAGTACATCTATCACCCTGGGTGGCGGGAACGTAAGGACACCGAGAAGTTCATCCGTGCAGCCAAACTTGGCCTGGTGCTGCCAACGGTCCGCCGCAACGTGACGGTCCATCTCCAGGACGCCGCGGATCCCCGGCAGCAGACGCTCGCAGCAGCTGTACGGTTCATGGACCTTGGCGCGCTGCGCGTAGGTTCCGAGGTCTACATGAAACAGAACGGTTCCTACGGACTCACCACCCTCCGATGCCGCCACGCGCGGGTGGAGGGCCCTGACGTCTTCCTTAAGTTCCCCGGCAAGAGCGGCCAGCTCTGGGATACCTCCATCCACGATCCCGCTTTGGCGGCCTTTTTGGAGCCGCTGGCGGACCGTCCCGGCAAGGAACGGCTGCTTGCTTACCAGGCCAACGGCACCTGGGTGTCGGTGGATGCGTCCATGATCAATGAATACCTCAGGGGCATCTCAGGGGAGGCGTACACCTCCAAGGATTTCCGGACCTGGAAAGGCACTGCGGCTGCCGCCCTCTGCCTCATCAAGTCCGGGCATAAGGGAACCCCCAGGCAAGCCATTGTGCGGGCCATCAAAGAGGCGTCCGAACTCTTGGGCAACACGCCCTCTGTGGCGCGTTCCTCCTATGTGGATCCGCGGATTATCGAGGGCTACCTCTCGGAGGAGCTTAAAGACGTCAAGCCAACGGAAGCGTCGGTTGCCGCCTACTTGAACGGCGAAACATCGAGTTAAACCGTGCCTCTCGAGAAGGCCTGTCGTTTTTATGAGTACACTCGTACTAATAAAAATTGATGGACGTGGCGTCTGGGGGCCGTAAATGATTCTGTTGGCAATCGTGGTGTGTGAAGTTGCGTTCTGGGTGGCGATCCTTGCCGGGCTCGCAGCACGGTATCTGCTGCGTCGTCCCCGCCTGGGCGGAGCCCTCCTGATCCTTGCTCCGGTTATTGATGCCATCCTGCTTGCCTTGGTCGCCGTCGATTTGCTGGGCGGCGGTACAGCCTCATGGCACCACGGACTCGCCGCGGTCTACATCGGTGTCTCTGTCGCGTACGGCAAGCGCATGGTGGCTTGGGCCGATGCGCACTTCCAGCACCGGTTCGCGGGCGGACCTGCGCCGGAACGTCTCACTGGAACCCGCTACACCATCAAATGCTGGCGGGATGTGCTCCTTACCGGGTTGGCGGTTGCCATCGCAGCGGCGACCCTTGGCGCGATTATCTTCCTCGTCAACGACGCCGAAAGAACCGCAGCGCTCTCGGACTTCTTCCGCATCCTGGGCATCATCTTCGCCATCGACTTCCTCTGGGCTTTGAGCTACACGATCTGGCCGAAGAAGGCTGACCGCGCCCTGCCCGCTCCTACGCCGTCGCGCTGATTCCATGCCCCGGAGAATCGATGCAGAGGCACGCAGTGCAGCAATTGCGGAAGCTTCCTTGCGTGTCCTCGAACGTGATGGCCTTTCGGGCCTTTCAGTGCGCGGGGTGGCAGCGGAAGCGGGCATCGCAGCCGCTTCGCTACGGCGTGCGTTTGCCACGCAACATGCCCTGCGGGAGTTCTGCCTGCAACTCATTGAGGACCGGGTCACCGCCCGAATCGCCGCCCTTGAGCTCACTGGCCGGGCGTTGGTTGATGGCTTGCTCCTGCAGTTGCTTCCTCTCGACAAGGAACGGCGGCTGGAACTCGTGGCGCAGGTCCAGCTTGGTGTCCTCTCACTGACGGATAGTGCACTACGTCCTGCCGCGATCAGGCTCAGCGAGGGAGTGGACCGCGTGTGTCACGTTGCCCTCCAGCTCCTGGCCGAAGCGGGACAGTTCAACCCGGGGCGCGACCCCGGCTATGAAGCCCAGCGCTTGCGTGCGCTCCTTGACGGGATCGCGATGCACGGATTGTGGAGCGGTGAACTCCCGGAGGCGGGTCCGATGCTCCGGGTGCTCTCGCGCCATCTCGACGAGCTCGCGGGTCCGTAGCACCTTAGGCAAGCAGAGCACGCAGAGCACGCAGAGCACCCCGGACACGCAAAAGTACCTCGGACATGCAAAGAGCCTGGCGCCACCCATATCCGGGAGGCACCAGGCTCTTTGCGTGTCGCTGAGGGGTTTGGGTGTCCCTACTCGGCGTCGTGGTCCGTTTCGAGGATCTTCACCAGGCTGTCCAGTGCTGCGTCCGCACCTTCACCTTCGGCACGCAGCACCACCACGTCACCGTGGGCAGCGCCCAGGCTCATCAGGGAAAGGATGCTGGCGGCGTCCATGGCGTCGTCGGCTGGCTCTCCCGGGCGGGCGATGGTGACATCGATATCCAGGTCTCCCGCAGCCTCGGCGAAGATGGCTGCCGGGCGGGCGTGGAGGCCGACGCGGCTAGCGATGGTGGCTGTACGTTCAGGCATTGGTGCTCCTTTGTGGTGGTGGGTGGCTTTGTGGGAAGTCTAGACGCTGACGGTTGCCGGGGTAGTTTCTGCCTCTACCGGCTTCTTCACGGCCCAACGCTTGAGGGCGATGACCAGCAGCGCAGTGATGACCACGCCGACGGCGATCGAGAGGAAGAACAGCAGGAAGTTGTCGATGGCGAAGAAGACGAACAAACCGCCGTGTGGAGCCTTGGAGGTGACACCGAAGGCCATCGACAGGGCACCGGTGACGGCGCCGCCCACCATGCTGGCCGGGATGACGCGCAGAGGGTCGGCTGCGGCGAACGGGATGGCGCCTTCGGAGATGAAGGATGCCCCGAGGAGCCAGGCTGCCTTGCCATTTTCACGCTCTGCCAAGGAGAACAGTTTCTTGTCCAGGACGGTGGCGAGGGCCATGGCCAGCGGCGGAACCATGCCTGCAGCCATGACGGCTGCCATGATCTGCCAGGGAGCCTGGTTGCTGACACTCGCAGCACCGAGCCCCGCAACGGCAAATGCGTACGCAACCTTGTTGACGGGACCACCGAGGTCGAAGCACATCATGAGGCCCAGGATGATGCCGAGGACCACAGCTCCGGCTCCCGTGAGGCTGGAAAGTCCGGCGTTGAGGGCGTTGGTCAGATCCACGATCGGACGGCCGAGGATCAGGAACATCAAACCGGACGCCACCAGGGACGCGAGCAGAGGGATGATCACCACAGGCATCAGGCCGCGAAGCCAGCGCGGGACGTCCAGCTTGCCGATCTGGTAGGCCACGTAGCCGGCCAGGAGACCACCAACGATGCCTCCCAGGAAGCCGGCGCCCATGAAGCCGGACACAGCACCGGCTACAAAGCCGGGGGCGATACCCGGGCGGTCAGCGATGGCGTAGGCAATGTAACCGGCCAGTGCGGGAACCAGGAACCCGAGGGACAGGGCGCCGATCTTGAACAGGACTGCGCCGATGTAGGCACCCAGCGGACCCCAGGCGTTCTCGGGGAAATCGGTGGGGAGGTTGAAGATGCTGTTTTCAACAACGATCTTGTCGGCGAAGTTGGTGATGAGGTAACCGCCCATGAGGAAGCCAAGGGCGATCAAGAGGCCGCCACCCGCAACGAACGGAATCATGTAGCTGACACCGGTGAGGAGTGCGCGCTTCAGCTTCTGGCCGATGTGCTCGCCCTTTTCCTCCTCGGCACGCTCAGCCTGCTCTTCGGCACCGAAGTGCGGAACACGGCGTGCGTGGGGGTCGACGGCGGCAGCCAGGGCTTCCTCGACCATCTTGGTGGGCTCGTCGATGCCACGCTTGACCGGAGCGTTGATGACCGGCTTGCCGGCGAAGCGCTCCTTGCCGCGGACGTCGACGTCGACGGCGAAGATCACGGCGTCGGCCGCAGCAATCACTGCCGGATCCAGCGGCTTGGCACCGGAGGAACCCTGGGTCTCGACCTGCAGGTCAACGCCCATTTCCTTGGCAGCGGCAACCAGCGAATCAGCCGCCATGTACGTGTGTGCGATGCCGGTTGGGCAGGCGGTCACTGCGACGATGCGCTTGGGTGCGGCAGTCGTCGTCGTGTTTTCTGCGGGAGCAGCTGCAGCGGCGGGCGCAGCAGCTGGCTTGTCTGCCAGCGCTCCGTCGACGAGGTCCACAATGTCCTGCTCGGTGGCTGCCGCCCTGAGTGCTGCGGTGAAGTCCTTCTTGATCAGTGAACGCGCCAGCTTGGAGAGCAGCTTCAGGTGTTCCTGGTCTGCGCCGTCCGGGGCTGCGATAAAGAAGATGAGGTCAGCCGGGCCGTCCTTGGCACCGAAGTCCACCTTGTGGGAGAGGCGGGCCATGGCAAGGGCAGGCTCCGTGACGGCGGCCGAGCGGCAGTGCGGGATGGCGATGCCGCCGGGGACGCCGGTCGCCGTCTTCTGCTCGCGGGCGAAGGCGTCGGCGAAGAGCCCCTCAACCTCGGAAGCTCGGCCGGAGGCGGCAACTTTGCCTGCCAGGACGCGGATGACGTCGGCGGGGGAGTCGCCCAGGTTTTGGTCGAGGGTGACCAATTGTGGGGTGATCAGCTGGGTCACTGTGATTCCTTCTGGAGGGCCGTGATGGATACGGCGTCGGGGGTTGTCTGGTGGACTGCCGGGACAGTGGAGCCCGGCAGCGAAGCAGCTGCGGCACCATGTGCCACGGCTTGACGGAGGCAGTCCTGCGCGGAACCGCCCTGGGTTGCGGCCAGCAGGTAGCCGGCAAGGGAAGAATCCCCTGCGCCCACTGTGCTGACTGCCTTGATCGGCGGATGCGTGGCGAACCACGCTCCGTCTGCGGTCACCAGGACTGCGCCCTTGGACCCGAGTGTTGCGAGAACGGCGCCTACGCCGCTGGCGACGACGGCGGCAGCGGCTTGGGCGGCTTTGGCCGGGTCCGCTTCCAGTTCGTCAGCTGTGTAGACGTTGGTGAAACCGGCTGCGGCGGCGAGCTCGGCAAGCTCTTCCGCATTCGGCTTGAGGAGGTCGGGCTTTCCTGCGGCATCGCCCACCAGGGCCGCCGCAAGCGGAGCTCCGGAGGAGTCGATGGCGATGCCGGGGGCGGCCGTTCCATCAGCGTTCGACCGGAGCCGACGCGCGATTGTGGCGTAGAAATCCGCGGGCACCCCTGGTGGGAGCGAGCCTGCGAGAACCACCCAGCTGGCGCCACGGGAGCGCTCCAGCAGCAGCCCGATCAGGGCTTCCTGCTGTTCGCCACTCAGCTCCGGGCCGGGTTCGTTGATCTTGGTGGTGACCCCATCCGGTTCGGTGAGCGTGACGTTGCTGCGCAGCGCCTGACCGATGGGCAGCGCCGCAAAGGGCACGCCGCCGTCGTGCAGTCCGGACAGGACGGGGTCTGAATCCGCGCCGGGAAGGACTGCCAACGTTTCGAGGCCGGAGGCCACGAGCGCCCGGGAAACGTTGACGCCCTTTCCGCCGGATTCCTGGTGGACGGCCACCGCGCGCTGAACTTCGCCGCGGGCCAGGGCGCCCGGAAGTTCCACCGTGCGGTCCAGGCTGGGGTTGGCGGTGAGCGTGACGATCATGCGATCACCACGTCGACGCCGGCGTCGGCCAAAGCCGCCGCAAGTTCAGCCGAGGGCTGCTGGTCAGTAATCAAGGTGTCAACATCCTTCAGGGTGGCGAACTGGACCAGTGTTTCGGCATCCAGCTTGGACGAGTCGGCCAGGGCTACAACGCGGCGGGCAGACTGGACGAAAGCGGCTTTCACCGCGGCTTCCTCGGGATCCGGCGTGCTCAGCCCGAAGACGGCGTGGATCCCGTTGGCGCCCACGAAGGCGATGTCCGGACGAAGCCTGTAAGCGGCCTCAACGGTGGACTGCCCGACGGCGGCCTGCGTGAGTCCGCGGACACGGCCGCCGAGGATCTGGAGTGCGACGCCCTGCGTGGAGGAGAGCTTGCCGGCAATCGGAATCGCGTGGGTGATGACCACGAGCTCGTCGTTCCCATTGGTGGACGGAGTCCGCTGGGCCAGCAGGTCCGCCAGGGTTTCAGTGGTGGAACCGGCGTCGAGCAGGATGCTGCCGGTGGTGGGTTCCGGGATCAGTGCAAGAGCGGCGTTCGCGATACGGAGTTTTTCGGCCTGGCGCTGCACTGCCCGCTCCAGGATGCTTTCCTCGCGGGTGCTCAGGCGGTCGGAGGGGACTGCGCCGCCGTGGACGCGGCGGAGATTTCCGGAAACTTCAAGGGCCGCGAGGTCGCGGCGGATGGTTTCGGTGGTGATGCTGAAACGGTCTGCGAGGTCTGTGACGCTCACGCGTCCGCGCTCTGCGACGAGTGCGGAGATCAGTTGCTGGCGTTCTTCTGCGAACACTTACCCTCCATTGCGGTAAAGCCAAGTTCGATGCGGCCACATCCGTGACTGCTGTCACAACGATGTGGAATTGCTTGACTCTATCTTTGTTTATGTTGGTAAGTCAATAGAAACCAACATAAACAAAGATCACTGCTGCGTCCGAGGTGGTCCGGGCGCGTACCGGGAGGGCTCCGGAGACGACGAAAGGGCATGTCGCGCTCCCTGTAGCGCGACATGCCCTTCTATCGGATCCTGACTGGGGGATATGCCGGGATCCGGTCTTGTTGGGTGCGGAACAGCCCTAAAGCGAAGGGGGGTTCCCTGGTCCCGGGGGCGGTGGGACTGCCGGGCCCGGGGTGGGTTCCGGGACGGGTGGCGGGCCCGGTTCCGGCAACGGTACGGGCTCAGGCGTCGGCCCGGGTTCCCGGGTTGGATCGGGGTGTGAGGGATCCGTGGGGAAACCGCTCATCATCAAGCGCTCCTTCTCCGGGACGAATGCGTCGGGCGGAGGCTTTGCGGCGTGCTGGAAGGGTACCGGCTGGAATCCCATCCGGACCCCATGTAGTCGATGGGCAGGTTGTCCGGGTCAGGTGGATCCGGCAGCTTGTGCTTGCCGGGTTGACCATGCTGGTTATGCTGGCCAAGGCCCCGGGTGGCAGTGGAAGACTCTCTTTTCTGTGATTCCGCGTGCATGCTGTCCCTTCCTGTAGCTTCAGAATTGGTGCTGCTCCTCATGGCTGCGCCCGTCACGTTCAGTCCGGAATTTCCATCCGGAAGCCGCAGTGGCATCCAAGAATCCTCGTGTTGATGAGAACCTCGTACATCCGCAGCCGCCCACCCGGTTTCAGGACGAGGGGAGTTTGAATCCTCCGGAGCTCGCAGCTGCTGGTCTTCATGGGTTCGCCGCAGTGAAGATACTGACCGCCGAACTGAAGTACCCCCTGGGAAATACCGGGTCGGTTGAGTACCGCGGCAACCCTCTGGACGGACGCGATCTGCTGGTACGAATACCTGCAGACATGGCACTCGTACGCCACGTCCACCAAGTTGGGCGCGGGCGGATAGTGGGACTGGATCGAATTCACCAGGAGGTGCTTGTCCGTATTGCACCGGGTACACCAAAGACGCTCATCGGGCGGTTGGTGGGCTTCGTCCGGGACTCTGGACGCTGGCTGGGCCGGCATGGGTGTTTACCTCGGCATCAAAAAATGCGGGTCGCCCGTCTGCATGAGCTGTAAAGCCTGGTCCTGAAAATGCGGGACTGTAGCTAGATTGTGCACATAGGTGCACGGCATATGCAAGGATTCTGTTGTCATTCCCCAAAGGGGTGACAGGCAGTGACCCGGCGATCGTAAACTAAGGCATGGACGAAATGAACGTTGAATTGGCGCTGCCTGATGCCGCCTCGGCGCCCGACGAAGTTTCGGTGCCCGAGCAGCTTCAGGACCTCGTTATCGATAGCGAAGACGTCGGTGGATTCCTCGGAGAGCTTGCTGTGTTTTCCGCAGCGGCAGTGTCCAATGCGGTGGGTGTGAACGTGCATTGTGGCATCACATTGAGCAGGCGGAGGCGGACGGCCACGGTGGCCGGAAGCACCCCGGAAGCCAGATTGATTGACGAAGTACAGCAGGCGTACGGGGACGGCCCATGCCTGGAAGCAATGCGTAGCCATGCCACCGTGCATGTGCCCGACACCTCCACCGAGGGGCGCTGGCCCGACTACTGCAAGGTCATCGCGGACCGTGGCCATCTTTCGGCACTCTGTGTCCCTTTGGAGCTGGACGAAGGTGCAACCGCGGCCCTTAACTTCTTCGCTCCGCGGATCGACGCTTTTGACGCGGCCACCATCCGGGACTGTGAGCTCTATGCCAGCCAGGCCGAACGCTCATTGCGCCTGGCAGTCCGGATCGGAGTAAAGCAGCAGCACGCCGATGACCTCCAGGATGCGATGCAGTCCCGCACCGTGATCGACCTCGCGTGCGGCATCATCATGGGGCAGAACAGGTGCAGCCAGGACGACGCCTTCCAGATCCTCAAAAAGGCCTCAAGCGCCCGGAACCAGAAGCTGCGTGACGTCGCCGAGTCGCTGATCAAGAGCGTTGCGAAAGAGTCACCCGTGGCTCATTTCGAACCCTGAGGGACATCGCCCCGAGGGTCCGCGGCCAGCCGATGACTTGTGACGCAAGCCACTGGTGAACTACATTTTAGGTGGGTTAAGCAGATAGCCCTTGGAGCCTCATGACGTGGTGCCATCCCGGATGGTCCAAGAACTGCACTTTCAGCCGTGGCCATTATCGGCCGGCTCGCAGCGTCAATGCATGCGGCTCCTTGGAGTTGTAAAAGGAGAATGGCAATGACGCTTGGTTCCCTTCCTGTCCCGAAACCTTCACAAGGGCCCGAACCTGCCCAGGCCGGAGTGCGGCCATGGTGCACTGTCTGCGGCACCGATTCCTACATTTTTGTTGAGACCGTGGTGGAAGCCGAACCACACCAGACGGAAGTGGTCGACGTCAGCTACACCTGCAGCGAATGCGATACCTTCTACGCCCACCCCGTCCGCCTGGCAACGCTGGTGCCGGAGATCCAACAGGAATTCCTTTCCACTGCAGCAGCAGGACTGTGGTTCAGCTGCACACATTGCGGCGACCCCATGACGCTGGGACGTCCCACTGAACGCGTGATTGAGGCCCCCCGGAGCACTGAAGATCCTGAAAGCCCCAATCTCCTTGAGGTCTACTTGCAGACCCAGGTCCTGCATTGCCGTTGTGGTTTCCAAATGGAGGTTCCGCGCCACGTTGGGTAACCACCGTCTCTGAATAATCCATAGCGGGAGGGGTGGGTCTGTGCGCACGTTTGGTGTCGAGGAGGAACTTCTGATTGCCGATCCTTCGGACGGCATGCCATTGGCCCTCGCCACAGACATTCTGGACGTGGCGGCTGCCCACGGCGGGGATGTTGACGGTGACGCCGCTTCCCTGAAGTCCGAATTCAAGCAGGAGCAGATCGAAGTTAACTCCCGCCCTTGCCGGACGGCTGCTGAGCTCAGGGCTGAAATCCGTGCCGGCCGGGCCTTGTCCGACAAGGCGGCCAGAGCCGTGGGTGCGCGGGTGGCCGCGCTGGCTACCCCGCCGGTATTCCATGCGACGCCCACCTTGGGCAATCAGCGCTACGCTGCCATGGGCACGGAATTCGGCCTGATTTCGCGTGAGCAACTCACATGCGGTTTTCATGTCCACGTATCCATCGAGTCGCCTGAGGAAGGCGTTGGGGTCCTGGACCGCATGCGGCACTGGCTCCCCGTGCTGCTTGCCCTCAGCGCCAACTCTCCCTTCTGGATGGGGGCCGACACCGGCTTCGCGAGCTATCGAACACAGATCTGGAACCGGTGGCCTACTGCCGGGCCCATGGACGTATTTGGTTCGGCCGATGCATACCGCGCAGTCCTGGGGGCGCTGCTGGGCACCGGAGTTCCCATGGACGAGGGCATGATCTACTTCGACGCCCGCCTTTCCAGGGGCCATCCAACTGTCGAACTCCGGATCGCGGATGTTTGCCTCTACGCAGAAGACGCGCTCACCCTGGCGGTGATCGCGCGCGCTCTCGTGGAAACTTCGGCCGCTGAATGGCGGTCGGGCGATCCGCCGTCGAGTGCTTTGACCCAGGTCATCCGCATGGCCAACTGGAAGGCGAGCCGCTTTGGCATCAACCGCGAGCTGCTTCACCCGCAGGACCAGAGCCCGGTTGCTGCTCCGGAAGTTGCCGGCGCCTTGCTGCGCCACATCAAGCCTGCCCTGGGCAAGGCCGGAGACCTGTCGCTGGCGCGGGCCGGGGTGGCCTGCATCCTCCGCCGCGGTTCAGGCGAGCGGCTGCAGCGCCAGGCGTACGCGCGCCGGCGGCGGCTGTCCGACGTCGTGACCGCAGCCATCGCCTCCACGCACGAGTACGGGGAACTTTCGGACGCCGGGCTGCTCAGCCACTAGCAGTCGAAGGCCCGACGACGGCGGGCCGGGGAGCCGCCGTCGTCGCGCCTTGTGCGGGCCGTAGCCTCCGATGAAGTGCCCGGACGGTCAGCCCTGGTTGATGCGGATCATGTTGCCGGAGGGGTCGCGGAAGGCGCAGTCGCGCGGTCCCCACGGCTGGTCGATCGGTTCCTGGAGGACCTCTGCGCCGGACGCCCGAAGTTTCTCGAAGGTGGCGTCGAGGTCGTCCGTGCTGAAGACGAGCATCGGCATGACGCCCTTGGTGAGGAGTTCCTGGATGGCGTCGCCGTCAGCCTGGGAGCGGCCGGCGTGCGGCGGGGAGAGGACCAGTTCGAGGTCGGGCTGGGCGTCGCTGCCCAAGGTCACCCAGCGCTGGCCATCGGAGCCGACGTCGTTGCGGACCTCCAGGCCGAGCGCGTCGCGGTAGAAGGCGAGCGACTCATCGACATCGTTGACAGTGACGTGTGCGTACTTCAATGAAATGTTCATGAACCACACGCTATTGCAGCTTGGGAGCCTGCGCTTCTTCAATCCTGCTCAGGTTGGTCTTGCCCTTCCTGTCGGGACGAGTGTGCTGTTTGGCGATGCAGTTCGGCATGGCTTTCACGGCGTGGTGCTCCCGGGAGCGGTACTCGCTGGGCGTGATCCCTACGATTTCAGTGAAGCGGCTGCTGAAGGAGCCCAGGGAGGTACAGCCGACTTCCATGCAGGCATCCGTAACGCTGGTCCCGGCACGAAGGAGGGCCATGGCCCGCTCTATCCGCCGGGTCATCAGGTAGTTGTAGGGCGATTCACCGTATGCGGCCTTGAACTGGCGGGAGAAGTGCGCCGGTGACATGAGGGCGCCGGCTGCCATGGTGGGCACGTCCAAAGGACGCGCGTACTCGCGGTCTATGAAGTCG
Organism: Paenarthrobacter sp. TAF1; assembly: GCF_052113825.1. NCBI lineage: Bacteria > Bacillati > Actinomycetota > Actinomycetes > Micrococcales > Micrococcaceae > Paenarthrobacter > Paenarthrobacter sp. TAF1. The sequence continues at coordinate 57,863 of NZ_JBFRDO010000012.1, read as the reverse complement.
CGGGCGCGCCGCAGATGGGCCAGGTTGGCCAATTCCTGCGGTGTCATGGCGTCAGTCTACTAGGCTCATGCCCATGGAATCAGTGGTCTGGTCAAAGCCCGAAAACCAGCGCAAGGGCACTCCTTTGCTGGTGATGCTGCATGGTTACGGCACCAGCGAGCAGCGCATGGTCAACCTTTTTGACCAACTGCCCACGGAGTTCACCTGTGCTGCGTTGCGGGGGCCCAAGGTTATCGGCGACGATTACGGGTGGTTCCTGCTGGACTACTTCCTGACCAACGACTTCGCGGATGTGATTGCCTCCACAAATGCGGTGTTCGACTGGATCAACTCCGTGAAAGACAACCACAGCAGCGTGAGTTTGCTCGGCTACTCACAGGGCATGGCCATGGCCAGCACGCTTCTGCGGTTGCGGCCCGCGTCGTTCAAAGCCACCGTCGGCTTGTCCGGATTTGTCCTGGACAACGACCTGCTTGCCCTGAGTGAATCATTCGACACCCCGCCGCCGTTCTTTTGGGGAAGGGACAAAGCGGACCCCGTGATCAACGAGGACGCGATCGCCCACACGGAGGAGTGGTTGAACGCCAACACGGCATTGACGGCACGTACTTATCCCGGGATGGGGCACCGGATAGACCCTGTCGAATTGGTGGATGTCAGTGCTTTCCTGAAGTACTACGTGCTGGGCTAGGGCTGGATTAGAAGGCATTCCCACCCCGGAATCAAACCTGCTGGTGAGATTCGCGTCACAATTTCGCATTCAACCGCACTCTATTGAATGACAAAATTGTAAGCGCTTACACTTTTGGCTGGTGACCCGGTCCGGGACACACGCCAAAGCGTCAGGCGAGCATGGAAAGGGTTGAGGCCGTGTTGCATGGTTAGGACTCACAGGGTGACAATCCAGGACGTAGCCGTCCTTTCCGGGTTGTCCATTTGCACGGTATCGCGGGCACTCAGGAAGCTCCCCAACGTTTCCGAAAAGGCCCAGTCGCGGGTGGCTGAAGCTGCCAGCAAGCTCGGCTATAAAGCCTCGGCCGCCGCATCCAGATTGGCCGGCGGAAACACAGGGTCGGTGGCGATCGTCGCCCCCACCGCCACATCGTGGTTCTTCTCCCAGGCCGTGGAAGCTGCAGAGGAGGTTCTGGGTGACAGTGGCTACGACACGGTCCTGATCAGCCTCCGCAACAAGGCCACTGTCCGGAAGCAGTTCTTCGCGGATCTTGAAAACCTCGCGCAGAGGGTCGACGGACTGCTGTTGCTCAACATTGACCTCGACCCCGGAGAACTGGAAGCGTTGGAAGCCTGCGGACTGGCAGTGGCCAGCGTGGGCATGCGAAATGTTCCGTGGGACAATGTAGGTATCGATGACGAACACGCTGCCTGGCAGGCAACCCAACACCTGCTGGGGCTGGGCCATTGGAACTTGGCCGTTCTCTCGAGCAATGAACACTCCGTTGTGACTGAGACTCCTCGGTTCCGTGGCTTCCGGCGTGCGCTGGATGAACACCACCTCACCGTTCACCCGGACCTTGTGGTGGCTTCAGGGCCAGGTATCGACGACGGGCGGCGGGCCATGACTGAGCTCATCACCCGCGGCGCGAAGCCCACGGCAGTGTTCGCCCACTGTGACGAGGCCGCGTTCGGTGCATTGACCGCGCTCCGGGAATACGGCTTGTCCGTGCCGAAAAACGTGTCCGTGATCGGAATAGATGACCACCCGATGAGCTGGTTCCTGGGTCTCAGCACCGTGGCGCAGCCGGTAGCTGACCAGGGCGCCTTCGCTGCGAACCTGCTGTGCGAACGACTCCTGAATAACGAATCCCCCCACCAACCCTCCACCCACTTGCTCGATACCAAGCTCATCGAACGCAAAACCACGCGCCACAAGCGCTGAACGGAACTATGCACATGACTGACCTTCGTAATGCCTGGACCGGCGCCTCGGCGCTCCTGTTCGATCTCGACGGCGTGCTGACGCCCACTGCCGTGGTGCACGAGCAGGCGTGGCAGGAACTGTTTGACGGTTACCTGGCCCGGATCGGGCACCAGGAGGGCTACCAGGAGAGCGACTACTTCGACCACATCGATGGCAAGCCGCGCTTTGACGGCGTCCGGGACTTCCTCACCTCCCGGGGCATCACGCTCCCGGAAGGCCCAACGGACGACTCGCCCACGAACCAGACCGTCCAGGGGCTCGGCAACCGCAAGAACGCCATCTTCAACGAAATCGTGGACACCCGGGGAGTGGAGCCCTACGAAGGTTCCGTCAAATTCATCAATGCGGCCTTGGAACGGGGACTCAAGATCGCAGTCGTCTCCTCGTCAAGGAACGCTCCTGCCGTGCTGAAGGCAGCGGGACTCGACCACAACTTCGAGGTAGTCGTCGACGGCCAGGTGGCCGCCGCCGTCGGACTTCCCGGCAAGCCGGACCCGGCCACCTACGTGTATGGAGCAGGCCTGCTGGGCGTACCCGTGGAGGAATGCATCGTGGTGGAAGACGCCGTGTCCGGGGTGCAGGCCGGCGCGGGAGCTCCCTTCTACGCCGTGATCGGCGTGGACCGTGGTGCGGGCCGCCAGACCTTGCTCGATGCCGGCGCCACGCTGGTGGTCGACGACCTCAACGAACTTCTCTGACCCTACTTTTTCGAAGGACTTCAACAGCCCATGGCACTCATCAGCTCCGATCGGCTGCGTTTCCCCTGCGAGCCCTGGAAGCTTGTGGAAAACATCCACGTACCCGGTGACGAGGGAACGTTGGAAACGCTGTTCGCGCTCGGCAACGGCCACCTCGGCATCCGTGGATCCCATTCCACGGCGGGAGACAGCGAGCTTCCCGGCACGTTCATCAACGGTTTCCATGAGATCTGGGACATCAAGCATGCCGAAAACGCCTATGGATTCGCACGGACGGGCCAACGGATCGTGTACGTACCGGATGCCAACAACTTCACGGTGTCCATTGATGGCGAAGCCCTGAGCCTTGCCGAGTCCACGGTGTTGGACTATCACCGCAGTGTGGACTTCTCCACAGGCGTTTACGAGGAACGCATCGTGTGGTCCTGCCGGTCCGGCGCGACCGTCACCACAGTGGAGCGCCGCGCGGTCGGCTTCGATTCACGCGGATGCCTCGGCCTTGAACTGTCGTTGTCAGCGGACCGCGACGTGTCCGCGGACATCACCTCCGGCGTCGTGAACCGCCAGGACCAGCCTGTGGAGGACCACTCGGTCCATGACCCGCGGCGTTCGGGGCGGCACGCCGGGCGGGTACTGCTGCCACTTCACCTCCAAGGCGCCGATGGTTCGCTCCGCCTTGCCTGGGAAACGTCGGAGTCGCGCCAGCGCGTGGCGATGGCCGTCGACCACTGGATTTCGGCCGAAGGCCAGCCGTTCGAAACGCTGGTGGCGGAGGACGAGTCCTCCGTCCGTTACGTTCTGGCAATCCACGACGGCGACACTTTCCGTTTGGAGAAGACGGTCAGTTACGTCGTGGCAGGGTCAGCCGGGGATGCCGAGGACCGTGGCGAGAGCCTGGCCGCTGAGGCGGAGGCCAACCTGGTGCCGTTCTCCGAGATCCTGGCCCAGAGCAAAGCGCATTACGACGAGTACTGGACCACTGCTGATGTATCGATCGGCGGCCAGGCCGAGATGCAGCAGGCAGTGCGCTGGGGTCTGTTCCAACTCGCGCAAGCCACTGCCCGTGCCGGTGTGGCCGGCATTCCCGCGAAGGGGGTCAGCGGCTCCGGCTACGAGGGCCACTACTTCTGGGACCAGGAGATCTACCTCCTGCCTTACCTGACCTACACCAACCCCTGCGGCGCCAGGAAAGTGCTCGAATCACGCCACGCGATGCTGCCGGATGCGAGGGTACGGGCCAAGGAACTCAGCGTGGACGGTGCGTTGTTCCCGTGGCGCACCATCAACGGCCTGGAAGCGAGTGCCTACTATGCGGCGGGAACTGCCCAGTTCCACATCGCCGCCGCCATTGCGTTCGCTGCCAACCGCTACCAGTGGGCCAGCGGCGATGACACGTTCAGCGCAGAGCTGGGTGCCGACCTGCTGATCGAGACGGCCCGCATGTGGGCCTCGCTGGGGTTCTTCGGCAAGGACGGAATGTTCCACATCCACGGCGTCACCGGGCCGGACGAGTACACGGCTGTGGTGAACGACAACCTGTACACCAACGTCATGGCACGCTTTAACCTCCGGGCAGCGGCCGCGCTGGAACACGAGGGCATCGCCGAAACCGAGCGCATGGTGTGGAGGCAGGCCGCTGAACGGATGTCCCTCCCGTACGACCCCCACCTCCAGGTCTTCAGCCAGGACAACGACTTCATGACCCTGGAACCCTGGGACTGGAATACGCCCAAGTCCAAGTACCCGTTGCTGCTGAACTTCCACCCGCTGGTGATTTACCGCCACCAGGTCCTCAAGCAGGCTGACACGGTGCTGGCCATGTTCCTCCAGTGGCAGGACTTCACCGCTGAAGAGAAGCAGCGCGCTTTCGACTTCTACGATCCCATCACGACCGGCGACTCCACCCTGTCCGCGTGCGTGCAGGGCATCATGGCGGCCGAGGTCGGTTACGGGGACGTCGCGTTGCAGCACTTCACCGAGGCCTTGTTCATCGACCTCGACAACTCGCACGGCAACACCATTGACGGCGTCCACATTGCCTCCACCGGCGGCATCTGGAGCTCCTTGGTCTGTGGTTTCGCGGGAATGCGGGACCAGGGCGAGGTGCTGCGCTTCGATCCCCGGCTGCCTGTTGAATGGGACGGCTTGTCCTTCCGGCTCAAGGTGCAGGGCCGCCTGCTGGCCGTCGAGCTGGAACAAGGGTCCATTGCGTTGACCCTCGTGCCTGGACCCGACTACAGCGAGGAGCCGTTGCAGGTGAAAGTGCGGGACTACGACGTCACCGTTGGTACCGCCACCGTCCAGGTGCCGCTGGAGGACGTTCCCGTCCCGCCGCCGTCGATCTTCCCCAGCGTTTTCCCGACGGCGGGTCTTCCGATCATCCGGTAACCCGTTCAGGAAGCCCGCGACGTGTGGTCTTCAACCAGGCCACTCGCCGCGATTTCCCGCAGCGAATAAATGGCTTTGGCTGCCGTGGCCCTGTCCTGGAAACAGATGGAGATCGCGAGTTCAGTCCCGTCGGCATCGACGAGGCGGACCCGGCAATCACCGCCTGATTCGTCGAACAGTTCAAAGTGGCCGGCCATTTACGCCGCCCCCTTCCTGGTGGCGGGTGCCTCTGCTGCGGGCGCCTGCGGGCGGCCTTCCGCGGTTCGACGCCGGTCCAACTCGCTGTTGATCAGTTCCAACAGCGCTTGGGCCGGCTCGGACAGGTGGTGGGTGTCCGGGGAACCCAGCTGGTCGCAGTGAAGGAGGACGTGGCGGATCCTCTCCAGTTCGCGGGAGGGCACCAGCGGCCAGCGGTGAAAAAGCTGCCTTACGGCTATGGCACCCAGCAGGGCGTCGGGTTTGTTGGCTGCACCATGGCTTCCTTGGGTGACTGCTGCTCTTCGTCGAGCAACGGAGGCCGCGGAAGCTGCGACACCATGGGTGAGAAGAATGTTGGCTTTGAAGGAATTGGGGGCCATGAGGACCTCCCTGATGAGAGCGATGAAAGCCGACTGCGTGACTCTGAATCCAGCTTACAGAATGTGAGTTATGTCATGTCAATCGTTACGCGCGGTTGCCGGGACCTGCAATAGTGGCAGGATGACCGACCAGCAGGAGCTCTGGAACGAAGAAACCGCGCAGCAGTACGACACCCCCGGTGAAGGCATGTTCTCGCCCGACGTGCTGGGCCCCACCGTTCAGGTGTTGTCGGAACTCGCCGGTGACGGTGCCGCCGTCGAATTCGCGATCGGTACCGGCAGGGTGGCGGTGCCCCTCGTCGAAGCAGGCGTGCCCGTGAGTGGCATAGAACTTTCCCACGCGATGATCCGGCGGCTGCGGTCGAAGGCAGACGCGGCCACCATCCCGGTGGTTCAGGGCGACATGGCCGAAACGCAGGTGCAGGGCGAGTTCACGTTGGCGTACCTGGTGTTCAACACCATCGCCAACCTCCTGACCCAGGAGGAGCAGGTCCGCTGCTTCCAGAACGCGGCCAGGCATCTGGCGCCAGGCGGTCGTTTCGTCATTGAGCTGTGGGTGCCGCAGCTGCGCTCACTGCCGCCCGGACACGGTGGAACAGTTGAAGTGAGCCAGCCTGGTTACCTCTTGGTAGACAGCTATGACGTTCTTCGCCAGCATGTCATCTCCCACCACGTGCGCTTCGGCCCGGGCCTGTCCGACGGCAGGGATGCGCGCATCAGCCGGACGCCACACCGCTACATCTGGCCCAGCGAACTGGACCTCATGGCGCGGATAGCCGGGTTCCAGCTCGAATCCAGGTGGGCGGACTGGGACCGCAGCGACTTCACGGCCGAGTCCAGGAGCCACGTGTCGGTGTACCGGCTCGTGCACCGTTAGGGTCAACCTGTCTCTGACCAAGCCCATCACGGGTTGTCCGGGTGCGGGCCTGTCAAGCGGTCTGCAGTAAGGCTTCCGGGCCTTGCCATAGGCCCGGTGCCCTGTGCAGTCGCCACGGACCCGGGTATAGTCGGCCCATGCCTTCATTGCGTCGATTTACTTGCCCCCGACCGGTCTCCGGTCGCGAGGGCTGTTTGGCGCGCGCCTAGGTCCTGGCACGGAGAAGGTCGGGGGAGGAGACCTCCACCCACACCGAACCCAAGGACCAGCCATGCCTTCATATCTCAAACCCACAGAACTCCATGAAGCCCTGACCATCCGGGACCTCTCCAATCCGGACCAAGACCCGCACGCCATGCAGCAACTCCTCCACGACACCGTGCGCGGCCTGCGCGGGCAGTGGAACGTGTCGGAGCGGATCATCCGCCATAGTCCGTTGGTCAGCGTTTCCGACAATTACGATCGGCTCGGGTTCAGCGCCGCGGACGTCACGCGCGACCAGAAGTACTCCCGCTACATCAGCCCTACCGTCATGCTGCGCAGTCACACCTCCGCGTCCATCCCGTCGTTGCTGCGTTCGCTGGATCCGGATGGGTCCCTCGACGAGCTCTGGGCAATCCCCGGCGTGGTTTATCGTCGGGACGCCATTGACCGGACCCATGTAGGGACGCCGCACCAAGTGGATTTGTGGCGCGTCTCTTCCAAGGAGACGCTGACGGCCTCCCATCTAGGGGAAATGGTTGCCTCGCTGGTGAACGCTGTGCTGCCGGGCGCGGACTGGCGGACGGTTCCGGCAACCCATCCCTACACGCACAACGGCCTGCAGCTCGATGTGCGTATGGACGGTGAGTGGCTGGAGCTTGCGGAGTGCGGGCTGATGGCCCCACAGCTGTTCCTGGATGCCGGATTGAACCCCGGTCACTGGTCGGGACTGGCTCTCGGGATGGGCTTGGACCGGGCTCTGATGCTCCGCAAGGGCGTTCCCGACATCAGATTGCTCAGCTCGGACGATCCCCGGATTCAACAGCAGATGCTGGACCTCTCACCGTGGAGACCGGTGTCCCACATGCCGTCCATCAGCAGGGACATCTCAATCGTCGTTGCCGCGGATTTGGATGGCGAAGTGCTCGGAGACCGGGTGCGGACGGCTCTGGGTTACCGGGCGGAGGACCTGGAAAGCGTCGAACTGATGGCCTTGACTGCGTACCACGAGCTTCCTGCCAGAGCGCGGGACCGTTTGCAGATCCTCGCCGGGCAGGCCAACGCGCTGATCCGGCTCGTCTTGCGGCCTCTCGGCCGGACGTTGACGGATCCGGAAGCAAACCAAGTCCGGGACGATGTCTATCTGGCGTTGCACGAAGGCCCGGTGAAGGAGCTCATCGCAGGCTGAAGCAACCCGTGCCAAGGCCACCGGGCTATTGCAGCGGGGAGGAGGAACTCCGGGCACCTGCCCCGGCCAAGGCCACCCGGGTTCTTACCGCGATCGCAGCACCCAGGACCAGTGCAGCTGCGACGGCGGCCGCGACCGCCGTCGGGAATGACTCGGGTGCGTCCGAGCTGCGGCCAACCGTGATCCATACCAGGCCCCACGCGATGGCCGCAGCGAGGGCGAGACGGCCATGGCCTTTGAAGGCCAAGGCGACGCCAATGACCGCCACCACCACCAGCACGGCAACGGACCACACCTCGGGTTGCAGGCCGAATCCGGAGAATCCGGCAGCCTTCAAAGCGGCAGCGATATTGGCGCACACCGCCACGCTGGTCCACCCAAGATAGAGGCCCAAAGTTCCGTCCACCACAACGGCCTCCACCCATGAGGACGCGCGGGTCCGGCTGTAGCGGAGAAACGCCAGGACGAGGGTCGCAAGGAGTGCCAGGATCACCAGGACGCTGACAAAAAGCCATCCCGCCTGCACTGACAAGATCCATGCCGCATTCAGGATCATCGACGCGGCAACCACCCAGCCCAGCGCCCGCTGCCGGTTACTGGAACGCTGGGACGGCAACCACTGCCACACGGTGTAGGCAACCAGTCCGGTGTAAACCACGGACCAGATGGAGAACGCGGGCGTGGCCGGCGCCAGGAGGGTGGAATCAGCGGCCAGGGCACCGCCCGCGGCCTGGGCAATGGGCGTGCCGCCAAAGACTCCGACTCCGATCATCGAGCCAACAATGCAGACAACCAGACTCGCCGTTACAGCGATCTGTCGTGTGGGATCGGGGCTTCCGGTTGCCATATGCTGCGCCTCTTTCCTGATGGGATGTGCGGATTCATGCATTCGGGGTGTCCGTGACTTAGTATCAAATTGCTAGTGAAGCGAGCTTTATGCTTATCGAAGGAACATCGGATGGATTCGGAAGGCCACGCAAAGGGCTATTGGTACGGGAAAGACCCCGGGCAGAAGGCCATCGCCATCGATGTCCTGAACGCGCTGCGGGACTATCGAGCCTCCGAACAAGCGATGCGCCGCAGGACCCGCTCGTCCATGGGGATGGGCGAGAAAGACTTACTGGCCCTGCGGTACCTTTTTGAGGCGGAAGCCGACGGCAAAGTGATGAAGCCGAAGGACCTGGGCGACAAGCTGGGAATAACGTCGGCGTCCATGACCACCTTGATTGACCGTCTGGTGGAGTCCGGCCACATCCGCCGTGAACCCCATCCCACCGATCGTCGCGCGCTGATCCTGAAGGCCACCCCGGGATCGGACCAGGAAGTCCGGCACACCCTGGGCGGAATGCACCGCCGGATGTTGGACGCAGCGTCTGCGCTGAGCCCGGACGAGTCACGGGTCGTGGTGGATTTCCTGCAGCATATGCGGGAGGCGTTGGACACCATCGACGAAGAGCACGGAGAACCGTCCGGATCATGACGTCAGGCTCCACTGCAGGATGAAGATCAGGGTCACCAGGAATCCTGAACCGTAGTTGAGCCAGATAAACCGCCGCCATGCCACATTGGTGCGTGCCGCCGTCGTATCCGTGACGTTCCAGTACGGTGCGCAATTAACGATGTACGGGACGGCGATGATCGCCGCCAGCGGCCCGGGCCACGGCGTGGCCAGCATCGCGAGTCCCGCAACAAACCACAGGACGACGGCGAGCCGCACCGTCCGGCGGGCACCGATGACCGTTGCGATGGAGCCGATGCCGGCCTGCCGGTCGGGCTCGATGTCCTGTACGGCACCGAAGGCGTGGGCAGCCATGCCCCAGAGGAAGAACGCGGCCAGCAGAAGGAGGAGGCCGGGCGTCACATCGGCACCGGCGAGGGCCAAACCGACGACGGCGGGACTCACGAAGTGCGTACTCGACGTCAGCGAGTCCAGGACGGGGCGTTCCTTGAAGCGGAGTCCCGCCACGGAGTAGGCCACCACGGCGAAGGCACTCACGGCCAGGCTCAGCCACACTGCCGGTCCGCCGGCGAAGGCGAGGACCAGCAGGAACGGCACGTTGGTGATGGCGGCGAGCCACAGCATTGGCCGGTGCAGCTGCGGCCGGAGGAGCGCGCCTTCGATGCCGCCCTTGCGCGGATTCTTGAGGTCCGATTCGTAATCAAAGACGTCGTTGATGCCGTACATGGCCAGGTTGTAGGGGATCAGGAAGTAGAACGTGCCCACGATCAGGACCCAGTCGATTTCGCGGGTGGTCAGGAGCATGGCCGCGGCAAAGGGATACGCCGTGTTGATCCAACTGACCGGCCGGGACGCCAGTATTGCCTGCGGAACCAGGCCTGTGAGGTCGGATTTTGCTCCGGCACTCCGACGGCGGGTCAGCCACATCCACAGCCCGGGAAGCACCACGACGCCTGCCAGCGGATAGGCGAAATCCTCGATGGGTGCCAGCCCGGCCTTCAAGCCAAGAATGTGCGAGGCGTCGTAGTGGAAAAGCTCCATGCCGATCATCACGGAGTCGAACACCGCGGTCAGCACAGCCAGGGCGGCGAACGCCAGCCCCACGGCTTTCCAATGCCTGGAGGTCTCGCCCTGCCGGGTACCCCGGCGGGCGAAGATCACGCCGGCGACGGCTGCCGCGGCGATGAATGCAAGTGCGAGCCACAGGTACGTCATGCGTTCTCCCGCTCCCGCTCCGCTTGCCTCGCGGGAGACCGTTCCAGCAACCGCCGGGCGCCCGTGTACAGGACCATGGTGCACAGGGTCAGGAAGAGCAGGAACACGGGCTCCTCAATGGGCAGTTCGGGAGCGATCAACAGGCCCGTGGCTATGGTTCCTTCGCCGCGGAGGAAAATCCCCAGTCCGATTCCGGCCGCGTCCCAGCCGAGGAAGAACAAAACCCCGACGGCGGTCACGATCGCCGCTGCCTTCGCGTCATGCCAGAAAAACAGGCGGAATCTGTGATCCAGCAGCAGCATGCAGGTGATGCCGAGCAGCAACGAGGCCAAGTAGAGGACTCCCATCAGCCAATCCTGCTGGCTACGGGCCTCACGGTGACAGGGCCGGTGCTGTGATCGCCGCGGATCCTTTTCAGGACCAGCTCGGCGCTGATCAGGCACATGGGCACCCCCACGCCAGGGGCCGTTGTGGCGCCGGCGTAGTAGAGGCCCTGCACGCGCTTGGAGGCATTCTGGGGCCGGAACATGGCGCTTTGTCCCAGTGTGTGGGCCGGTCCCAACATGCCTCCGCGCCACGAGTTGTAGTCCCGGGCGAAGTCCGCTGGTCCTGTTGTCTGCCGGACCACGATCCTCTCGCGAAGGTCCGGGATGCCTGCCCATTGGGCGATCTGGTCGATCGCCGCGTCGGCGGTTCGTTCTATGAGCACATCTCCCGCCCCGTCCGGCCCGCCGGCTCCCAGTGCGGGATCGGCCGGGATGGGAACCAGGACGAAGAGGTTCTCGTGGTCTGTGGGCGCTACGGCGGGATCGGTTGCGCTGGGTTTGCAGACATAGATTGACGCCGGGTCCGGAATGGCCGGGTTTTCACCGAAGATGGAGGCGAAGTTTGCCTCCCAATCACGGGTGAAGAACAAAGAGTGGTGCGGCAATTCAGGGAGCTTGCCCTTGACTCCCAGCATCACCAGGACTGCTCCCGGACCGCTGGTACGCCGCTGCCACCAGGAACCGGGGTAGCTGCGGTCCCGCACGCCCAGCAGTTGGGTTTCGGTGTGGTGCAGATCGGCGCCGGAGACCACGAGGTCCGCCACGCTGTAGTGCTCGTTCCCGGAGGTGTCACGCCAGGTCACGCCGGTGACTTCACGGCTGTCCCTGCCGGTCAAGGCGGCCGGAAGCTTGACGCCGTCGAACCGTCCCACCTTCTTGGTCCTGCTGACGGCGCGGGTGGTGATCTTGAGGGCCTCGGCGCCGGTGTGGATCCGAACCCCTGCCTGGACTGCCAGATCCTCAAGCCGGCCCACGAGCTCCCAGAAGCCGCCCATTGGGTATTGCACCCCGTCACCGAGGTCCAGCGCACTCATCAAGTGGTACATGGCAGGAGCATCGGAAGGGCTGGTGCCCAGGAAGACGGCCGGATAACCCAGGACCTGCCGCAGCACAGGATGCTGGAAACGCCGGGCAACGTATTTGTCCAGGGGCGTCAGCAGAAGCTGCGCAAGCTTGGGCAGGCTGCGCAGCACCTCGGGTTGGAGCAGTCCTTGCAACCTGGTGAAGGGGTTGTAGAGGAAGAAGCGCTCCGCCATGTCGGTGGTGTGCCGCGCCGATGCCAGATAGGTGGCCAGCTTCCTGGCGCTGCCGGGTTCCACGTCCTCGAACGTTTCCAAAACCTGTTCGCTGCCCAAGGGAACGGTCAGCGTGTCCGGCCGGACGCCGTCGAGGTTTGGTTCGCTGAACACGCGGTACGCGGGACTGAGCGTGCGGAGATCCAACTGTTCCGCAGTGCTGGTGCCCAGAAGCTCGAAAAAATGGTCGAAGACGCCGGGCATCAGGTACCAGGAGGGGCCCGTATCAAAGCGGAAGCCGTCGCGCTCAAGGCTGCCGGCGCGCCCGCCAACGCGGTCACGCTGCTCAAGGAGTTGGACTTCGTGTCCTTCGTGGGCGAGGAGGGCGGCGGTGGCAAGCCCAGCGATGCCACCGCCGATCACTACTGTCCGGGTCATCGGTGCAGCTCCATCCAGGTAGAGGTGACTGCCCGCGCGGCAAGGCCGGCCTTCACGGCATCCGGAACGCGTACCCGTGAACGGTAGAGCTCGTCCACGGTGGTCTGCTCGATCCTGTCCGTCAGGGCTGTGAAGAGGGAAAGGGCGCTGCGGACAGCGGCCCGGGCATCGCGCGGCAGCAAGGGGATGACGGCGTCGGCGTCGGCCAACTGGGCGCGGATGGTGCGTACCCATTCCACGCGGTCGCGGTCCTCAAGGTGCTCGGAGGTGCCCAGGTAATTGCGTCCCAGACGGGTGGTGTCATCGGCCAGGTCGCGCAGGAAATTGATGTTCTGGAAAGCAGCCCCCAGCCGGCTGGCGCCATGCTGCAAAGCCGCGGCGTCGCCGTCGTCGATGTTTTCATCCCGCATGAAAACGCGCAGGCACATCAGCCCTACAACCTCGGCGGAGCCGTGGACGTAACCCTGGTGGGCGTCGGCGTCGAAACGCAGGGGGGTCTCCGGCGTCCCGGTGCGCTCGCCGAGGTCCGTGCGCATGGAGTCGAAGAACGGATCAATGAGCGACTCGTCAATCCGGGCCGCGCGGGCAGTCTGCGCGAAGGCATGGATGATGAGGTCGCTGCTGTAGCCCAGCTTGACGGCCCGGTGGGTCTCGTCGATGAAGTGGGCCAGGGCATCGCACTGTTCCTGGTAGCTGAGGCCGGCCTCCGCGGTGACACCATCCACGAGTTCGTCCGCGACGCGCACCAAGGCGTAGATGTTCCGGACATGTTGGCGGTGCCGCCGCCCGAGCAGCCTGCACGCCAGCCCGAACGAGGTGGAATATGCGGCGATCACCTGGTTGGCGGCCCGCTCGGCCGTCCGGGTGAAATGGGTGAATGAGGTGTCCGTGGCGAGGCTCATGACTGCCGTCCTTCCAATTGCCCGGCAAGGTCCAGCAACACATTGCACACGCCCTGCGGGATGGTGCTGGTCAGCAGCTCGTTGAAGGCCCGCATCTGCTCCTCGATGAGTCCGTTGACGAACGTTTCCGCCCCGCAATCGGCCAAGTGCCGGCGAACGTATTCGCATTCCGAGCCGTTCAGCTCCGGCCTGCCGAAGAAAGGCTCAATGTCCGGCCATGCCGCCGTGGTTCGTGCATGGGCGATGATGGCCGTTTCTTTTCCCTCCCGCAGATCCGAAAAGGGATCCTTGCCGTGCCGGCGGGGGTCCCCGAACGTTGACAGGAGGTCGTCCTGGAGTTGGAAGGCGAGGCCCAGATGGCGGCCGGCCGTGGCGAGCGCATTTTCGACGGCGAAGTCCGCGCCTGCCAGCGCGGCTGCGGCCCGCAGGGGAAGTTCGAAGGTGTAGGTGGCGGTTTTGTAGCCGCACATCACCAGGATGGTCTCGAGGTGGGGGTCGATGATGCCGTCCCCGAGGCCCACGTCCAGCTGCTCACCGGCCACTGTTTCATTGATGGTGTGTTCCAGGAGATCCAGGAGCCGCAGCCTCAGTGCATGCGGGAGGTCTGCCCTGGCGAAGGCCTGGTGGGTGGCGGCGAGGAGCATGTCCCCCATGAGGATGCCACCGGTTTGGGCCCAGTGGAGGTCGCTGCCTTCCCGGGCGCCTTCACCACTGTTGGTCCCGGGAAGTGACTGGGTTTCTGAAAGCGACTTTGCTTCTGCGAGGAGGGAGCCGATGAGGTTTGGGTGCCCGCGCCGGACCAGGTCTCCGTCGATCACGTCATCGTGGAGCAGGAAAGAGTAGTGGAGGAGTTCGATCGCGGCCGCAATGCTGATGGCCGTTTCGCGGTGGCCCGTGTCCGGTGGGCTGGCTTGGGGCTGGCTTGTCCCGTGCGGGGCTGTCCCGTCCGTGCCGCGCCCCCTGAGGGCATCGTAGGTCTCCATGAGCAGCAAGGGACGCACGAACTTTCCACCCAGGACGTTGTGGCCGGCCAGTTCCCAGAGTCTGGTGAAATGCCGCCCATACGTTGTTGCGGCGGCGGCCCGCTTGCCGATGAGCCCGCTGAGCTCGTTCTCAATCGCCGTGCAGAGGTCGGTGCGGCTGCGTAAAGCACCGGAGGTGACGGTCATGCTTTGGCTCCGGTCCCGAGGGGGAGTACCCGCGCTTCAAGCAGCTGGGGGAACTGGAGTCCCAACCACGGGCTGAAGGCGGATGGTGTGCGCTCCAGGGAGTTGGCCAGCACGGCCGGTGACATCCAGGCCCAGTCCGCTACCTCTGAAGGATTGGGGTTTAGATCGCCGGCGATCTTGGCGACGTAGACCGGGCAGATTTCGTTTTCCACAATCCCCGTGGGGTCCACGGCCCTGTACCGGAAGTGGGGGAGCGCCATTTCAACCTGGTTGGCATCCACCCCGAGTTCGAACTGCGCCCGGCGGGCTACTGCGTCCAAGGGGTCCTCGCCGGGTGCCGGGTGTCCGCAAAAGCTGTTGGTCCACACTCCGGGCCAGGTTTTCTTCTCCGGCGAGCGGCGGGTCAGGAGGACCTCGCCGTCATCGTTGAGGAGGTAGCAGGAGAATGCGAGGTGGAGGGGCGTTTCCTGTGTGTGGACCCCTGCTTTGGGGGCCTCGCCCATGGGTGTGCCGGCGTCGTCAAGGAGGACAACCATCTCTGTAGCGTTCATACTGCGCCTTCCTCCTGCAACCTGAGTCTTTACAGCAGCCCGAATATTGCTAGACAAGCTAGAAGAAAGCCTACCATGTAGGAAGTTAGGTGTAACATACTCAGCATGTCCAGTCTTGAAGAAATGCCTGAAGAAGCCGGGTTCCCGGTCTCATCCGGCCTCTATCATCTGGACGCCAACGATCCCCATCAACAGTTGATTGACCGCTCCCGGTTCTCCGAAGCCGACATTGAACAGATCAGCGAACTCATGGCAGCGCTCGGGAGGCTCCGCGACGCCGAACAGCGCTTGGCGGAGGCTTCACTCCGGTATATGAAACTGAACCAATCGGACATGCGGGCGCTGCATTACCTGATCGTCTGTGCCAACCATGGCGTCATAGCCACGCCCGGAGCCATAGCTTCCCGCCTGAACATCTCGACGGCGTCAACCACCAAATTGCTGGACCGGCTGGAACGCGCCGGCCACGTCACCCGGCAGGCGCACCCCTCCGACCGTCGGGCCCTCGCGATCGCCATTACCCCGGAAACGCACGAAGCCGCGATGCGTACTGTGGGCAAGCAACAGGCGAAGCGGTTCCTGGCGGCCGCACGCCTCACTCCCGACGAGCGCGTGGCCGTGATGCGGTTCCTCGATGACATGGCGCGGGAGATCGAAGTGGCGGACGAGCCGTGGGCTGCGGCTCCACGCTGAAAGCTTCCTGTGATTCGAGTGATAAGTGTGAGCCAAGTGACACTTTTCTCTGTAAGATTCGAGGCAAGGCCCTCATGCGGCGGGCCGGCAGTTGTCTGGCCTGGCCAGCGGGGGATACACAAAGGAATAATTGATGGCTCAAGAAGCGGGCTCTCTATCACCGGGTAACGACGCGGACAGCAGCAACCACGACGGCGCAGGGGACACGCCGTTCGCGGATGAAGTGACCATGCGGGCACAGGTCCTGGACATCATCGAGTCCATTCTTGAGGACGCTGAACCGCGCAGTGAGGGGGCCAGGAACAAGCTCCGTGAGCTTCTTGACGCGCGGCCGGACGACCCCGAGGGTGCATTGCTGAAGCACCTGCTCCTCACTCGGAAAACATCACAGCCGGCGTCCAACGTGCCTGTTCACTTGGAACACGCCAGCCTGCATCTGGAATCGTCCGACGCGTCACGAACCGTGCTGGTCCCTGTCAGCCACGACGTCCGCGCCGGCATCCAATCGATCCTGGCCGACAAGCTTCTCCTGACGGCGTTCCAGCCGATCCACTCCCTTCCCAAGGGCGACCCGATCGGCGTCGAGGCCCTGACAAGGTTCATCGGTGAGGACGGTGCGGGCGCCGACGTGTGGTTCAGTGAAGCTGCTGCTGCCGGTCTGGGAACTGAGCTGGAGATTGCAGCGCTGCATTGCGCCCTGATGGCTGCGCACGACGTCCCGGAAAACATGTTTGTCACTCTGAATCTCACCCCGGCCACCTCGCACGATCCCCGGGTGCGGAACCTTTTGGCCGCTGCCGCCTTGGCCCCCGAGAGGATCATCGTTGAGCTGACGGGCAGCCTGGAATCCATGGCGGCCCAGCCGGCCGGCGAAGGCCTCGAACAACTGCGGGCCTTGGGGTTGCGGGTGGCGATCAGCGCCTCGGGTGCCGCATTGGTCTCGCTGGACAGAATCGAGCAATTGCGCCCCGACATCATCAAATTGGACCGTCACCTGATTGAAGGAATCGCCGGAAACGACGGCCAGAAGCTCCGTGCCAAGGCCATCGTTGAGCTGGCCCGTGAGATCGGGGCAGATGTCCACGCGCAAGGCATCGAAACGGCCGAAGAACTGCAGGAAGTCACCGCCTTGAAGGTCACCGCTGCGCAGGGATACCTTTTGGGCCGCCCCTCGGTGCACCCGCTTGATTGGTCGGCCTGGAGCGTCCGGGCGCAAACGGAACCGCAGCCTGCCAGCTGACCGTCGTTGAATCGACGACGCCGGTCCACGCCCGGGGTGCCAGGCGGCAGGCCGCGTGGCCGGTCAGTTGTTCGGCGGCCGGTCAGTCAGTCCGTCATACGGCGGGGATCGTTCCCGACATAGCTGCCTGGCGGCATCGCCGCACCGAAAACCGGCCCGGGCTGTGGACGCTTGGGGTGCCGACCGCCGTCGGCGTTCCGCTGCGTCAACCTCCGCACAACCCAAGGAAAAAGGTGCTCCCGGGCCCACACGATGTCATCCGCGCGGGCCTCGCGCCAACGGCGCTCGGGAAGCGGCCGCGGAGCCAGCGGTTCAAGGGAATGCGGGACGTTCAATGACTCCAGGACCATGATGGCGATGATGTGCTGGCCGAGCGGAGAGAAATGGAGCCGGTCCGGATCCCACATCCGGGGATCGGTGAGTTGGCGCAAAGCCCAGAGATCGGCAATCACGGCATCATGACGGGCGGCCACCACGCGGATGTTCTCGTTGAAAACAGCCACTTTGCCGCGGGTCCTGCCAAGCACCGGGGTCGCGCCCCAGTCCGGGCCGGTGAAGAGGACGATGGTGGCGCCCGTTGAGGCCAGCGTTTCCACGCCACGATCCAGTTCCAGTGCCAGCTTGTCGGGGTCGCTCCTATGAAAGAGCAGGTCGTTGCCGCCGGCGTTGAGAGTAATGAGATCGGGTTTGAGGTCCAATGCCGGACCCACTTGCTCCTCCAGGATCTGATGGAGGAGCTTCCCGCTGATCGCCAGGTTGGCATAGGCGAAATCGTGGTGGTCCGTACTCAACTCTTCAGCAACACGGTCCGCCCATCCCCGGAGTCCGCCCGGGCTGCGGGGTTCGGGGTCGCCCAGACCCTCCGTGAACGAGTCCCCCAATGCCACATAACGGCTCCACGGGTGCAGTCCAGCCCGGAAGCTACCGGAACCGTCCTGCGCCAAACCGCCGGCATCAGGAGCGTCCATCCCTCCATAGTGCGCCACATCCTGAAAATGTGTGCTGAAACGGGATTCTTTTATTCAGCTGCGGAACCTCGGTCCGCCGTCCATTTCGTGCGCTGTTGGGTACGGTAAGCCTATGGCTGCCTCACGAAAGCGATCGGACTCCAGCTCCACCCTGCTGACCGTCGTCATCRCTTTCGCGGCGAACGCCCTGGTTGCAGCGGCCAAATCAGTGGCCGCGGCGCTCACCGGGTCGGCGTCCATGACTGCTGAGGCGGCGCACTCCTGGGCCGACACCGGCAACCAGGTGTTCCTGTTCCTGGCCGAACGCCGCTCTCAACGTCCGCGCGATACGGGACATCCCATGGGTTATGGCCGCGAAGCGTACGTCTGGTCCATGTTTGCCGCTTTCGGGCTGTTCACTGCCGGCGCTGTGGTTTCCATCATGCACGGGATCCAGCAGATCATTGAGCCGGAGCCTGCGTCCGACTTCCTGATTGCGTACGTGGTTCTGGCAGTGGCCTTTGTCCTGGAAGGGTTTTCCTTCGTCCAGGCCTTCCGCCAGACCCGAAAGGCAGCCAGGAAGCTGGAACGGCGGACCTTGGAACAGGTTCTTGTCAGCTCGGATCCCACCCTGCGTGCCGTCTTTGCGGAGGATGCCGCAGCCCTGGTTGGGCTGGTGATCGCATTCACTGGCGTCTTCCTCCATCAGGTCACGGGTTCGCCCTTGCCCGATGCTGTCGGATCGATTGTCGTCGGTGTCCTGTTGGCGGTTGTTGCCGTCGTTCTGATCGACCGCAACCGTCGGTTCCTGGTAGGGCAGGGGGTCACGCCGGACATAGAACGGTCCATGGGGCGGCAGCTCCTGGAACACCGGGACATTGCACGGCTTACGTACCTCCACCTGGAATTCGTGGGCCCCCGCAAGCTCTATCTTGTAGCGGCCGTGGACTTGCAAGGCGACCACCCGGAACACGAGGTTGCCGTGGTGCTGCGCAGGATCGAGAGGGAGCTGGAGGACCACGAGACTGTGGAGGAAGCAGTGCTGACGCTTGCCACTCCGGACGAATCGTCCCTGCAGTTGTAGGAATGCCGGGTTACGACCGCCCGGTCTCCAGCAGCCGCTCCATCTGCTCACCGGCGTCACTGCCTGGTGCCGGGGTGTAAACCACAATGTGCAGGTCCGGCCGATCCGACGGCGATACCTGGTGGTGCTCCAGCTGCAGCACTCCCACTGCGGGATGGTGGAAAAGGCGCTCGCGGGACTCAAAGCCAAGGATGTCGTAGCGGTCCCAGCTTTCCTGGAATTCCGGGCTGGCCTCCTTGAGTCGTTCCACCTGATAAGCGACATCCGGATCACCCAGCCGCTGACCCGTCTCTGCACGAAATTCGGCGAGGAACCTCTTGCTGGTGACGTCCCAGTCCGGAAGCAGGTCCCGGACGTAGGGGTCGGTGAAGACGAGCCACAAAAGGTTCCTGTCGGCGGCGTCGAAAGTTCCAATGTTCGGGTACAGCGCCTCGTAGGCGCGGTTCCACCCGGCCACGCCCCAGTCCGGTGAAAGCGCATACGAGGGATTGGGATCCAAGGCGTCCAACAGGCGCTGGACATGCGCCGGTGCATCGGTGGCAACCGGACCCTTGGGAATGGCGGAGGCGTATCCGCCCAGGGAGAGCACGTAGCCGAGCCCGGTATCCGAAAGGTGCAGGGCCCGTGCGATGGACTCAAGGACCTGCCGGGAAGGGCTGATGTCCCGGCCTTGTTCGAGCCAGGTGTACCAGGTGACGCTCACCCCGGACAGGAACGCGATCTCCTCCCGGCGCAGTCCGCGCTCGCGGGACCGCCCCACCGGGGGCAGCCCGTAGTCGGAGCGCAGGGCCTGGTTGCGGCGGGTCCTGAGGTAAAGCCCCAGTTCCTTGCGCCTCTCATCTTTCACACTGACAACACTATTACTCTGGTACTTTCACTACTAGTAGCAGCACCGTCTTCCGGGGGTAACAAAACCCCAGCAGGATGGTACTTATGCCTGCACTACGCTCACGAACAGTCACCCACGGCCGCAATATGGCCGGCGCCCGCGCACTGCTGCGCGCCTCCGGCGTCGCCAACACGGACATCGGCAAGCCGATCATTGCCGTGGCAAACTCCTTCACCGAGTTCGTCCCCGGTCACACCCATCTTGCCCCCGTGGGCCGGATCGTCTCGGACGCGATCCTCGCCGCCGGCGCAGTACCGCGCGAATTCAACACCATCGCCGTCGACGACGGCATCGCCATGGGCCATTCCGGCATGCTCTACTCCCTGCCGTCCCGCGACCTGATCGCCGACTCCGTTGAGTACATGGTCAACGCACACTGCGCGGACGCCCTCGTGTGCATCTCCAACTGCGACAAGATCACTCCGGGCATGCTCATGGCAGCGCTGCGCCTGAACATCCCGGTGGTCTTCGTCTCCGGCGGTCCCATGGAGGCCGGCCGCGTGACCCTGACCGACGGTTCCGTGCGTTCCCTGGACCTGGTGAACGCCATCGCCGACGCCGTGGACGAATCCATCTCCGACGAGGACATAAACCTCATTGAAGAGAACGCCTGCCCCACCTGCGGTTCATGCTCGGGCATGTTCACGGCCAACTCCATGAACTGCCTCGCCGAGGCCATCGGCCTGGCCCTGCCGGGCAACGGCTCGGTCCTCGCGACCCACACCGCCCGCAAAGCGCTGTACGAGAAGGCCGGTGCCACCGTCGTCGAGCTCGTGAAGCGCTATTACGACGGCGACGACGACTCCGTGTTGCCGCGCTCCATCGCCACCGCTGAGGCCTTTGACAACGCCATGGCCCTGGACATCTCCATGGGCGGCTCCACCAACACCATCCTGCACCTGCTGGCTGCGGCCCAGGAAGCCGGAGTGGAGTACGGACTGGCCGAGATGGACGCCAAGTCCCGCCAGGTGCCCTGCCTGGCCAAGGTGGCCCCGAACGTCGCCGGAAACAAGACCTACTACATGGAGGACGTGCACCGCGCCGGTGGCATCCCCGCCCTGCTGGGTGAGCTGAACCGCGGCGGCCTCCTGCACAAGAACGTCCACTCAGTGCACTCCGCCGACCTCGAAGGCTGGCTGGACGACTGGGACATCCGCGGCGGCAAGGCAACGGAGGAGGCGCAGGCACTGTGGCACGCGGCCCCCGGTGGCGTCCGTTCCTCAACAGCGTTCTCGCAATCGAATGAGTGGACCTCCCTGGACACCGACGCCGAGGGTGGCTGCATCCGTTCCGTGGAGCACGCGTTCTCCAAGGACGGCGGCCTCGCTGTGCTGCGCGGCAACGTGGCGGTGGACGGTGCCGTGGTGAAGACCGCAGGCGTGGACGAGTCCATCTGGACCTTCGAGGGCCCTGCCGTTGTGTGCGAGTCGCAGGACGAAGCCGTGGAAATGATCCTGAACAAAACCATCAAGGAAGGCGACGTGGTGGTCATCCGCTACGAAGGCCCCCGCGGTGGCCCGGGCATGCAGGAAATGCTCTACCCGACGTCGTTCCTTAAGGGCCGTGGTTTGGGCAAGAAGTGCGCCCTCATCACCGACGGTCGCTTCTCCGGCGGCACCTCCGGGCTGTCGATCGGGCACATTTCCCCGGAGGCTGCCTCCGGCGGCGCCATCGCCTTGGTGGAGAACGGTGACATCATCAGCATCGATATCACCCAGCGCTCGCTCCAGTTGCAGGTTTCCGACGAGATCCTCGCCGAACGCCGCGAGAAGCTCGAAGTCAACGGCGGGTATAAGCCCAAGAACCGCGACCGCCAGGTGTCGCCGGCTCTCCGCGCCTACGCGGCCATGGCACTCTCCGCTGACAAGGGCGCCGTCCGGGACGTCTCGCTGGTGGAAAACCTCTAAGGCCTAGCGCCGCGCCTTTTGCGCCCGGGCCGCCTGCCGCCGTCGTGCTTTTACAACGCACGACGGCGGCAGGCGGCCTTTTTCTGCTTAACTGCGGTTGATGCGTTATCCACATACACAGATTGGCGTGGTTACTGGGGATTGGGGCCGTGACAGGCTTGCTTTATGGGGATCGGAGGGCAGGTGGCTGAAGGAAGGGCGGAGTCTTCATCAGACTCCGCGGTGGACTGCCTCGAAGACGGCATTGATGCCCTGGATGGTGTGAGGGCGTCGATCCTTGCTCAAGCCTCGATGTTCGATTTCGGCGAGGCGAGCGCTTTCGCCGGCAGAGTCGAGGATATTGCCCGGACCGTGGAGTACCTTCAGCTCGTCGCAGCCCGGGCCGTGGAGCGAACCCGCAAGGAAGCCGGAACTGCCGCGGTGCTCGATGACGGGTACCGGAACGCTGCAGATTTCCTCCGGGCACGGCTGCGGATCACAGCCAAGGAAGCCCGGCGTCGCCTGGCCCTTGCGGACGCCGTCCTGCCCGGCGTCGGCATTGCCGGAGAGCCGGTCCCGCCGCAGCGCGAACAGCTGGCCTTCGCTGTGGCCGACGCACTGGTATCCGGCGGCTCGGCCACCCTGATCAGCACAGCACTGGACCGCGTCCAGCTTCTGACCGATCAGGACACCATCACCAGGATGGAGAAGGACCTCACGTCCACAGCCATCCAGTCCGACACGGATTTCGTTTCCACGACGGCCCGCCGCTGGATGGATTTCATTGACCAAGACGGTGCCGAACCCACGGAAGAAGTGCTTCGGCAACTCCAAGGTGCGTTCATTCGAAAGCCACGCTTTGGCCTGAATCATCTCGAAATCTTCGCAACGGCCGAGCAATTCGAGACCCTCACCACCGTCATGAACGCCGCCACGAACCCCCGCCTCGTTGAGGGCGAGGTGCGCAACACTGGCAGTTCTGGCGGCCTGGGAGGGAAAAACGGCCCAAGCCGCATGGCTGTCCATACCACCCAGCGCGGCGCGGACACCAGGGGTCGGAGTTCAGCCGCTCAGGTCCGCACCCCAGAGGGCAGGGTAGCCGCCACCGTTCGCATGGAGCCCGCGAACGGGAGGAACCCGATTCCGGAACCGGGTCGCCGCTCCCGCGCCCAGAAACTCCTCGACGGTCTGGTCGGTGGCTGCGCGTTGGCCCTGAGAACCGGTCAGCTACCAGCCAATGGCGGTTTGAAACCCCAAGTCATGGTCACCATCGACTACCGGGATCTCTTTGACCAGCTCCAGAGCCACGCTGCCCATCACCAAACCGGCAACCCTGTGGGCAGGGGTGAAACCGACCCGGGCACAAAAGCGGCAGGCAACGGCACAACAGGCACAGGCGGCCTGCGACCCAGGCTCAGCAGCGCGGTCTCAACCTTCCAAGGACCCATCCACCCGAACGTCATCCGGAAGATCGCCTGCGACGCCGATATCCTCCCGATCCTGCTCGGCACCGAAGGCCAGGTCCTCGGAATTGGCCGGACCAGCCGGATCTTCCCGCCCCACATCCGCAAGGCCCTCCAGGCCCGCGACCAAGGATGTGCCTTCCCGGACTGCACCATGCCGGCGCCTTGGTGCGAAGCCCACCACATCACCTACTGGTCGCAAGGTGGCCCCACCAACACCGACAACGGCGTGCTCTTGTGCTCACACCATCATCACGTCATCCACAAGGAACAGTGGATGATTGCGAGCAGAAACGGCATCCCGTGGTTCATCCCGCCGGCGCACGTCGATCCCAGCCAAGCCGCCCGACGGAACCATCACCACGCACCGCTGCGGACATAGACCGCCAGCCTTCACGGCCATGGCGATCGACTGTCAAAGGCGGCCTACCGATAGAGCTCGGCCAGCAATGCAACCACAGCCTGGTGATCCTGGGGCGGGTCGTTCTTCAGCCACGCCACGTACACCGGAACCATGGGTGCGTCACGCACCGGCCGGTAGGCGACTCCCCGGCGTCGATATTGATGTGCCGTGGAGGCTGCAGTGATGCCCCGCGCGGCCCCGCTGCCGATCACGGTCAGCCAATCGTCGATGTCGTGGATAGGGATAACCTCCGGGGGCTTACCCTGCTCCGGCCATAGGTCCAGTGTTGTGCTGCCTGTGCGCAGGTCCATTGCCACGGGCAATGTGGCGATTTGCGCCAAAGACACTGACCTCCTTGGGGCCAGCGGATCGTCAGTGGACATGGCGCAGTAGCGCTTTTCCTCGCCGACGCGCTCATGCTCGACGGCGGCGGCCTGCGGGAGTCGTCGAAGGATTGCGTAATCGGTGGTTCCATCCAGCAGGCCGCCACTGGGGGTGTTGGAACGGGTGAGTTGAAGCCCGGTGTGCGGGAAGCGCAATTTCCAGCGGTGTTGGAATTCGGTTGTGTGCTCACCCAGAGCCGACCACGCGTAGCCCATGCGGATCTGCCCCGTTCCGGCCCGGGCATCCCGTTCAAGATCGGCCAGGAGCGCGATGATCCTGCGGGCCTTGCCCAGTGCGCGCTCACCGGCGGCTGTCAGCCCCACGCTGCGGGTGGTTCGCTCCACGACGCGTGTCCCCAGTGCTTGCTCAAGGGCTGCGATGCTTCGTGACACGGCGGCCTGGGACATTCGAAGCTCGATGGCGGCGTCGGTGAACGTGCCTTGCTCCACTACCGCGATAAGACAGCGCAATTGGCGCAGTTCCACGTCCATGTCCTCATCTTATTCATGCACGCAGCGCATAAATACGCCAATTCATGCATTTAGCGCCTGAACCCCCGGCGTGCAGAATCTCCTCATGGAACAGACCAACGCCGCAGCGGGCAAGGCCGGGGGAGCCGCAACCCTTGTCGCCAGTGCGCTCTCCAACCAACTGGGGGCCGCCAGCGGTTCGCTCGCTTTTCCTGTCATGGGACCTGTGGGCGTCGTTGCTGTTCGACAACTTGTGGCCGCGGCTGTCCTGCTTCCGGTCGTGCGGCCGAGGCTGCGCGAGTTGAGCTGGCACCAATGGTGGCCGGTGCTTCTCCTGGCCGTGTCGTTTGGGACCATGAACCTCGGGCTCTATGCATCCATTCAGCGCATTGGCCTGGGGCTGGCAGTGACGCTGGAGTTCCTGGGCCCGCTGGCCGTGGCCCTTGCGGGTTCCCGAGGGAAGGGAAGTGCCCTGTGCGCGCTCGCCGCCGCAGTGGGCGTTGTGGCGATCACCGGTCCGGAGGCGTCCACAGATCTTCCCGGCATCAGCCTTGGACTAATTGCCGCATGCAGTTGGGCTGCGTACATCCTCCTGAACCGGATAGTGGGCCAACGAATCCAAGGAATCCAGGGCACAGCGGCCGCCACGGGGGTGTCGGCGACCCTCTTCCTGCCGGTTGCCGTCGTAGTTTTCCTGACCCAACCCATCGATGGCTTTGCGGTGCTCTGTGCCGTGGGTGCCGGCATCATGGCTTCAGTGCTGCCATATGTGGCGGATCTGATCGCGCTGCGGAGGGTTCCGGCGAATCTATTCGGCGTGCTGATGAGCATCAACCCCGTTTTCGCGGCCGTCATCGGAGCCCTCATTCTGCGTCAGGAACTTGCACCAGCGCAGTGGGCGGGAATCGTCCTGATCGTCGGAGCCAACGCAGGAGTGCTGTTGCTGGGCCGAGTGAAACGGTAGCTACGACGGGGCATCCCCAGAGGACCCCCGCACCTGCAGCTGCGACGGAACCTGGTGCAGGCGGGCAGGAAGTTCCGGGGCTGTGAGCCGCTCAAGGATGAACTTCCCGGCTTCCACCCCCACGGCGAGATTGCCGTTGTCCACGGAGGTCAGCGACAGATGCCGGATCCTCGCGAGGTAGGTGTTGTCGTAGCCAACCAGTGAGAGATCCTCGGGCACGGACAGTCCAAGGTCGTCGGCCGCGGAGAGTGCCCCGATGCATGCGATGTCGTTGTAGGCGAAGATCGCGGTCGGCCGTTGGGGTCCGGCCAGGAGACGGCTCGCGGCAGCATAGGCACTCTCCTCGCTCACCCCGCCAGTTACCACCAAAGGTTCCAACCCGGCGTCGAGCATGGTCCGTTCGAACGATAACCGTCGCAACTTGCCGACTTCGCCCGGGCCCTGGAGATGCGCAATGCGCTGGTGCCCCAGCGAGAGCAGGTGCCCGGTCGCTTGCCGCGCGCCGGCGTCGTCGTCATTGACCACGATGTCAACGCCGGGAAGTTCCGGTTCGCGCGTCCCGGCCAGGACCACAGGGATGTTTCGTGAGGCGTTTTCGATCGCAGCCGATTCCGTGGTGGTTCCTACCACTACCAGGCCGTCGATCCGCTGCTCCAGCAGGGTTTCCACGGAACTGCGGCCCACGCGGTTGTCGGTGTAGGAGTCAGCCAGGACCGGTGAGATGCCGGCCGCGTGCAGTGCCGCGGTGAGCCCTTCCAGCAGTTCCACAAACCATGGGTTCCGGATGTCATTAAGCATCACCCCGATGGTGCCACTGCGCGGTCCGGAAAGGCGTTGGGCCAGCCGGTTGGGCCGGTAACCGAGCTGTTCCATCGCTTCGAGGACCGCGCGACGGCGACCGTCGCTGACGTTGGCAGAGCCCTGCAGGACCAGGGAGACCAAGGATTTCGAGACGCCCGCGGCGCTGGCGACATCGCGGATGGTGGGCTTGCTTCCGGGCAGGCTGGACGCGTCAGTCACGCATGTCTCCTTTCACTCCGGCAGATCCCATCCAAGCTTAGAGGGCTTGACGCCTTCGCCTCCCCACCGCCATTATGGACCGGTCCAAGTAAATTCCAAAGAGAGTCCTTGAGGATTTTTCATGATTGAACCACTTACCCGGCAACTGATAGCCGGCATGGTCGGAGGCGGCAAAGGCGCCGACATCGGCAAGACCCACCGCTTCGCCATGAGGCTTGACGGCCATTACGACCTCCAGGCCGGAATCTTCGGGCGGGATCCGAGCAGTTCCCGTGCCATCGGTGCCGCGCTCGGTGTGCCGGCGGACCGCAATTATGGGGACGTCCGCGAAATGGCTGAGGCCGAGGCCGTTCGCGAAGACGGTGTGGACGTCGTGGTGGTGGCGACGCCCAACGACAGCCACTTCGAGATCGCCCGCACGTTCCTCAGCAGCGGCATTTCTGTGGTCTGCGAGAAGCCGCTCACGCAGGACTCGGTTTCCGCCGCGGAACTCGTACGCATCGCCGCCGCCAATGACGCCATCCTTGCGGTGCCTCACTGCTATTCCGCCTACGCCATGGTTCGCCAGGCTGCCCGCATGGTCCGCAACGGGGAGCTGGGCGCCATACGCTTTGTCGACGTCGAACATGCTTCCGGGTGGGCGGCCACCCCGCTGGAAAACGAGGGCCACAAGCAGGCTTCGTGGCGCACCAATCCGGACATTGCGGGCTTCCCGAGCGTCGTGGGCGACCTCGGCACGCACGCCTTCCACCTGTTGCGCTACATCACGGGACTGGAAGCCCAGCGTCTCTCCGGCCGGCTGCAGACGTTGGTGCCAGGGCGCCGGGTCTTCGACAACGCCACCGTGGAACTCGAACTGACCGGCGATGTCCCGGCCCGCGTCTGGGCAAGCATGGCCGCCACTGGCCACAACCATGGACTCCGCATCCGCGTCTACGGGGAGAAGGGCAGCCTGGCGTGGCAGCATGAAGACCCTCATTACCTCAAGGTCCAGGATCCGGCAGGAGCCACTACCGTCCTCACACAGGGGCTCAGCACCCTGCACGACGACGCGTCCCGGCTCACCCGCGTCGGCCTCGGCCATCCGGAGGGCTTCCTTGGGGCCTTCGCAAACTTTTATTCCGACCTCGCCGAGGTCCTCCGCGCACGCCGCGACTCCACGCCGCTCCCGGAACGCGGGCTGTCTTTCCCTACCGGGATCGATGGATTGATCGGCGTCCAGTTCGTGGAAGCAGTCGCAGCCTCGCACCACGACGATTCCGCATGGATAATCCCCGCATCAGCACACCAGAAAGCAGCAGCCTGACATGATCCGCTTCGCACTCATTGGTGCCGGTTTCATCGGCACCGTCCACGCGGCAAACCTCGCAGCACATCCCGGGGTCGAGTTCCGGCTCGTTTACGACGTCGACCAGCGGCGCGCGCAAACCCTCGCCGCGGCCCACGGTGCTGCCGCCGCCGGGGTGTTGGAGGAGGTGTTCGACCCATCCCTGATCGACGCTGTCTTCATCGCCTCCTCCACCGATACACACGCCGGGCACTTGCAGCGCGCGGCCGCCGTCGGAATTGCAGCCCTGTGCGAGAAGCCGATCGACCTGGACCTGGACCGCGCCCGCGAAACCGCCACATTCGTGCAGGAATGCGGCGTCCCCGTGATGGTGGATTTCAACCGCCGGTTCGACCGCGACTACGCCGAACTCAAACGTGTGGTCGATTCCGGCGGGATCGGCACGGTGGAACTGATCCAACTCACCTCCCGTGGCCCATCCATGCCCCCGTTGTCCTACGTCGCCGTCTCCGRCGGCCAGATGCGCGACCAGACTGTCCACTTCTTCGACTTGGCCCGCTGGCTTTCCAACGTGGATCCGGTGGAAGTTTTCGCCACTGGATCAGCGTTGGCGGAACCCGGCGTGGCGGATTACGACGACGTCGACACCTCCGCCGTCACGTTGCGGCTCCCCGGAGGGGCGTTGGTCCAGATCGACAGTGTGCGCCGCACCGGTTACGGGTACGACGAACGCATCGAGGTCATGGGTTCCGAGGGAATGGTGGAAGCCAGACGACACCGGAACGGGGCAGTGTCCCGCTACTCCGGCACGTCAGTGGTGGACGACGGGCTGCACCCCGGCTGGTTCGAACGCGTGCAACCGACGTATGCCTCGGCCCTTTCGGCGTTCGTTTCCGCGCTGGAAAGCGGCGTGGCTCCCGCGCCGTCGCTGGAAGACGGGCTGAAGGCCCAAGCCATCGCCGAGGCTGCTGTGCTCTCCTTGCGCTCCGGCCGCATGGAGCCAGTCAAGTACTGACCCGGACGGGTAGCAACGGTGCAAGCAGCAGCGCGCGTTGTGGGCGGGCGGTTCCTGCGCCCATAACGCGCGCTGCTGGGACTCAGTTGGGAGAGAACGCGGCACGGAAGGCGGCCAGGGCGGCATCGCCCGCGTCTATTCCCTGGCCACCGATCGCACCGGCTTCCATGCCGACCACACCCGTATAGCCGGCCTCGTTGAGGGCCTTCGCGATCGCCGGATAGTTGATCTCGCCGGTTCCGGGTTCGAAGCGCCCGGGCACGTCGGCTACCTGGATCTCGCCGGTGAATGGCTGCGCCGCACGGACGAGCTCGATCAGGTTCCCCTCGCCGATTTGCGCGTGATACAGATCCAGCATCATCTTCACGTTGGGATGATTGACGGCCTGCACCAGGGCCAGGGTGTCCTTGGCCCTTGCCAGCGGAATGCCCGGGTGGTCCAGGATCGTGTTGAGGTTCTCCAAGGCGAACGTGATGCCGTGTTTTTCGCCCAGTTCGCCAAGTTTTTCCAGAGTCCGGAGCCCTGTCAGCCACATGTCGCCGGTTGAGCGGTGGGTGGGCCTCACGGCCCTTCCTCCTTCGCCGAGTTCGGCAGGATGGACCACCATGCGCTCCACACCCAGTTCCAGCGCAGTGGGAACCAGCTTTTCTGCCGACGCAAGGACCTCGTGGGCGTTGGCGGCGTCGATGACGCTGCCCCCGAAGTATCCGCTCATGGAGGAGAACGATGCCCCGGTGGCGGCCAAAGCCGGAATGTCCCGGCCTCGGGTGTCCCATAGCTCTACCTCGAAGCCTTGCTCGTGGATCCGACGAACCCGGTCAATCAGGGGCAGTTCGCCGTAGACCATTTCCGCGCAGACGGCCAGGCGGAAGCTCATGCGGGGACCCCGGCCGGGGCGGGCTGCGCAGCGGGCTCTGCGGCCTGCAGTTCCGCGATGTCCGAAATCTCCACGGGCAAGCCTGTTTCCGCGGACCTGAAGGCAGCCAGTGCTACGGCCAACGCGTTCCGTGCGTCCACCCCACCCGGAGCTGCCACGGGGGCCGGCGGGACGGCCGCCGTTGTGCGTTGCTCCGGGTATCCGCGGCGTGCCGCGACGTCGTCCGCGAAGGCCGCGAGCTCGGCGGTGTAGGCGTCGTGGAAGAGGTGGATGTTCAGGTGCGAAGTCTCCGTGACGATGCCTGCGGCGGTGTAGCTGGTGGCGTTGGTGGCCTGCGGTGTTCCGGCGGTGACCATGCCTGCGGAGCCGAACACTTCGCCGCGGACATCGTAGCCGTAGAGCGCATTGAAGTTCGCTTCGGCCACAGCGATGGCGCCATTGCTGTACGTGACGGTCACGACGGCGGTGTCCAGCAGGCCGCCCGACCTCGCCTCGGGCGCTACCAGGGCATCAGCGACCGCGTGGACTTTGACCGGGACGGCCCCGGGGTTGAGCCAGTTGAGGGTGTCGAAGTCGTGGATGAGGGTTTCCAGGAAGATCGTGCCTGGAGCAATGCGCTCCGCGTTGCTGATTCCGGCTTCGGTTCCGGGGTCCCGGGTGAGGGAGCGCAGCAGCTGCGGTGTGCCTACGGCGCCGTCGTCCACCAGCTTGCGGGCGGCTGCGAAATCGCTGGAGTAACGGCGGTTGAAGCCAAACCGGAGAACGACGCCGGCGCTCGCGGCGGCATCGATGGCGGCGTCGAGTTCATCGATGGTCCGCCCGCCGGGCTTTTCGCAGAAAACATCCTTGCCGGCTGACGCTGCGGCTGTGATCAGCCCGGCGTGGAAACGCATGGGAGAGGCGATGAGGACGGCATCAACCTCCGGGTCGGCCAGCACATCGGCGGCGTCCGTACTGATTTTGGCCACGCCAAGCTTGTTTGCGAGTTCTTCGACGGCGGGCAGGACGGGGTCGGCGATTGATTCCAGTCGGGCATTCGGAATGCGGCGGGCTATGGTCTCGGCGTGGAATTTGCCGATCCAGCCAGCGCCGATGACGGCGATGCGGACAGGCTGCTCTGCCTGGACCGGGTGCTGGAGATACGTCACTGGGGCTCCTCTTCAGGTTTCTAGATCGTTCTAGTCGCTCCAATGGTTGCATGCAGTGTGAGCGCGTGTCTAGATCGTTCTAGTGGGTTTCTTGGGAGGCCGTAAAGATGGCGTCGGATTCGGAGAGATGCCCAAAAAGTTGTCTAAGGGGTCCCGGACTTCAAACAAAAAACCTCTTCCCGAAAATATTCTTCGGAACTCCGCGTCATGTTTGAGGGACTCGGACTACATATCCAGTGCCCATGTCATTGACCGCGTTCCGCGCCGTTGCCCTTTTCGGCTGCGTCGCGTGTCATCGGCACAGTAGGCAGCGATGGGTGTGGCGGGTTCTGGGGCCCGCCCGGGGCGCCATCGTTGCATGAACGGGCTAGTGCGGTCGGTCGTCTGAGTCGCGACCGACCGCACGACTCGTTCGAAGCCCGGCGGTTGGATCGTTCTATAGACTGGCTCCCGAACAGAGGAGCGCCATGACGGGCAAACGGCCTACGTTGATGGACGTAGCGGAAGCAGCAGGTGTTTCACGCGCCCTCGTTTCCATCGTCATGCGGGATGTTCCAGGCGCATCGGACGCCACCCGGGCAAAAGTGCAGGAAGCTGCCCGGGCACTTGGCTACAGGCCGGACAGTCGTGCCCGCCTCCTCCGAAGCAGCCGCACGAGGCTCCTTGGCGTCAGTTTCTCCACTGCCCATGCTTTTCACGCCGAAATCGTTGATGCCGCCTACGCCGGAGCCACACTGCGGGGCTACGATATCGCGCTCAGTGCGGTGGCCAACGGACGGTCCGAAGAACGTGCAGCGGACTCGCTGCTGGATCTCGGATGCGAAGCCCTGATCATGATTTCCCCGACCCTCGAAGAACAGCAGTTGGCCGAATACGCGGCCCGGGTGCCTGTAGTCAGCCTGCTCCGGGACGACGTTGGGGACTCCGTGGACTCCGTGAGCAGCGACGACCGGGCCGGCATGCACCTCGCGATCGAGCACTTGACCTCGATGGGCCACCGCAGCATAGCCCACGTTGACGGCGGTGCGGCCATCTCCGGTCCGCAGCGCAGGGCGGCCTTCCGGGAAGAAATGGAGCGCCGCGGACTGGATGGCCGCGTAGTCCCGGGTGGCCCCACGGAAGAAGACGGTTTGCGCGCCGGACGGAAGCTGCAGGAGGAGCTGCCCACCGCCGTCGTGGCTTTCAACGACCGCTGCGCCCTGGGCGTCTGGGAGAGCTTCAGGGCTGCTGGCCTTCGCGTGCCGGAAGACGTGTCCGTCCTTGGCTACGACGACAGTCAATTTGCACGCCTCAGCTACGTCCAGCTGTCCTCCGTCAGCCAGGACGCACCGCTCCTTGCGCAGGCCGCAGTGGACCGCGCCGTCGACCGTTTGGAGGGGACGACGCCGGCCACCCACCTGGTGCGGACACCGCACCTGGTGGCGCGCCGCACCACAGGGCCCGTGCCTGGGTAAGGCCTGCGGAAGGACCGGGCTACCGCGCTAAACGGAGTCGGACTGTGAGTCCGCGGATTCGGAAACGGCCGGCGTCAAGGGATTGTCGATCTCGTCAGTCATCATGCGCGCTGCGAAGACGGCCACGAATGCCATGAACGGGCACACCAGTCCGGCCACCAGGAAGATCAGCCAGATGGGGACCACCTCGGCCACGGGCCCGGCGAGGGCCATGGACACAGGCATCAGGGCCAGGGAGACAAAAAAGTCCAGGCTCGAAATCCGGCCCAGTAAATGCCGTGGGACCCTTCGCTGCAGGAGTGTGCCCCAGATGACCGTTCCCATGCCCTCGGTGACTCCGAAGATCAGCATGGCACCTCCGAGCAGCCACACGCTGTCCATAAAACCAATGGCTGCGACGGGCAGGCTTCCGAGGCCC
Source organism: Paenarthrobacter sp. TAF1 (assembly GCF_052113825.1). Lineage (NCBI taxonomy): Bacteria > Bacillati > Actinomycetota > Actinomycetes > Micrococcales > Micrococcaceae > Paenarthrobacter > Paenarthrobacter sp. TAF1. The sequence goes on along the minus strand of NZ_JBFRDO010000012.1, from coordinate 25,055 downwards.
CATGTCACTACCATCACTGTCAGGTAGCGGCGGGGGAGGGGGAAAGAAGCGGTGGCCAGTGCGGCGACGGCACTCCCCACGCCCATGACCGCCAGCAAGAAACCAAACATCCTTGAATCGCCACCGAGCTGGTCCCGGACGACGAAGGGCAGCAGGACCTCAATCGGCCCGATCAGGAACAACACGGACAGGCACGCCCACAGCAGTGTCCACAGCAGCCAGGGGGTGCGGACGGTGTAGCTGAACCCTTCTCGGAGGTCCCTCAGGAAGGACCTCCCAGCCGACGCGTCGGAGAACGCACCGCCGGCATCGGGGCCGCCCAAAGTACGTCTGTTGAGGAAGTTCAGGATCCCGAAGGCCAGGAAATGGCATGCAGCAACCCCGGCAACGGCGTGCGCCGGTGAAAATGCCGCCACCAGGATGCCCGCAATCGCCGGACCGGCCGCTTGCTGGAGGATCGGCCGGACGGTGCCTTCCATCCCGTTGGCCGCGAGGAGGTCCTCTGCCGGCAGGATGCGCGGAAGGATCGCCGAATATGCCGGAAAGAAAAAGGCCTGCCCCACGCCCAGGACGAACGCACCGAGGGCCAGATGCCAGAGTTGCAGGACATTGAGCATCGCCAGCAACGTCACCGTGGCGATCACAGCCAGATTGGCCCCCTCCACGCCGATGATGAGCAGCCGCTGGGGAAAGCGGTCGGCGGCGATGCCACCTGCCAGCACAAATCCCACCAGTCCGATGCTGGCGGCGGTGGCCACCAACGACAATTCCAGCGGGCCGCCTCCCAGATGGATGACCTCGTAGACCATCGCCACGGCCCACATGCCGGATCCGAAAATGGAAATCGACAAAGCAGAGATCAACACCCGGAATTCCCGGTGTGCAAAGGGGCGCAGCGCTCTCAGGGCGGCCATTTCACCAGCCTAAACCTGTGTCGGGACGCTGCGTAAGGCGGTCCAGCCGCCGGCGAGGGGAGACGTCAGGTCAAGAAGCGCCCGACGGCGGGACGTCGTCGTCGATGTCCGGACCCTCCGCCGGCTCCTGGCTGTGCAGGCCGGTGTCGTGCGGAACCCAGCCTTCGGTTTCACCCTCTGCCGGGGCGTCGGTGTGGTGCCGGTCGAGGTGCTCGTTCTTGTCCGGGGCGGTCATGACGGATACTCCCTGTCCTTCTTGGACTGCTTCCGTGAGTGAACTCAGTCTACGCCGCGGAAGGCTGAAAACGGGGTCCGCTCTGCGCGGAATAGTATCCACAAACGGCACAAAACGGCCCATGCGACGTTGGAGTGTGGCATAGGCTGAAACCATCAGTTCCCTGAACAATCAGAGCTGCCAAGGAGAGGTGAACATGCCCAAGCGACCCAACCCGGCGGTGAAAATCGCCCAGGAGACAGCACACAACGCAGTCTTCGATGCCGAAGGCAACACCAAGCAAGGAGTGCACAACGTGCTCCTGAAGGCAGTGGAGGTCCAGCGTCCCCTGGTCCTGGCGAACCTTCGCAGGCTTCAGCGAAGGCACCCCAACGATTCCCCGGCGCAGCTTGCCGCCAAACTCGAGCGCCACTACCTGTTCGCCATTTCAGGTGGCGGTGCAGCGGTGGGCGCCACCGCCGTCGTGCCTGGAATTGGAACTGCAGCATCGCTGGGACTCTCAGCCCTGGCGACCGCGGGTTTCCTGGAAACCACCGCGCTGTACGCGTCGTCCTTGGCAGAACTCCATGGCATCCGGCTCACTGACCCTGTCCGGGCCCAGACTATGGTCATGGCCATCATGTTGGGTGAAGAAGGCACATCCATGCTCGGCGCGCTCAGCGGGCATTCACTGGGACGGGGAATGGGCGTCACAAATGCCTGGGGGAAAACCCTGACCAAGAAGATCCCGGGCAGCGGCTTTGGAGTCGTCCGGGACGCCATCCAGCGGGCGTTCCTCAAGAACCTGATAAAGCGGCAAGGGTCTGCGTTCCTTGGCCGCGCACTGCCGTTTGGCATTGGCGCAGTGGTGGGCGGTGCCGGAAACATGATGATGGGGCGGGCCGTTGTGTCAACTGCCAAGGAAGCATTTGGCCCCTTGCCGGACACCATTCCAGGGGAACTGCTTCCCAACGCACCCAAAAACATTGCCGGGAAATCGACCCCTGCGGACAACCCGATACTGGAAGGCGGCAATAGTGGATCTGAACGCTGATCTGGGGGAGTCTTTCGGCTCCTGGACCATGGGCGACGACGCCTCGATGTTCCGCATCGTGAGCAGCGCGAATGTCGCTTGCGGATTCCATGCCGGCGACCCCCTCACCATGCTGGACAGCTGCCGTGCGGCGTTTGAACTCGATGTTCGCGTAGGAGCGCACGTCGGATACCGGGACCTGGCAGGGTTTGGCCGGCGTTCCCTGGACATGACCTTCGACGAACTGTTCGGCGATGTGCTGTACCAGCTGGGAGCCCTGGACGGCATGGCCCACGCGGTAGGAGCCTCGGTGGACTACGTGAAGCCGCATGGCGCCCTGTACAACAGAATCGTCCGGGACGCCGAGCAGGCCGAGGCCGTGGTCGCGGCCGTCCACGCCTACGATCCCGGGCTTCCCGTATTGGGCCTGCCGGACTCGGCCTGGATCACCCTGGCCGAGGAAGCAGGACACCCTGTCTTCCGCGAAGCGTTCGTGGACCGGGCGTACTTGCCGGACGGAACGCTGGTTCCCCGCACGCAGGAAGGCGCCGTGCTGCACGACACCGCTGCAGTCGTGGCACAGGCCGTGCGGCTGGCAACACGTCGGGAAGTAGTGGCCATTGACGGCTCGGTTGTGCCTGTCCAAGCGGATTCGCTGTGCATCCACGGCGATACGCCGGGAGCGGTAACGATGGCGACCGCGGTTCGCGAGGGCCTTGAAAGCGCCGGCGTGGGCATTGAGGCGTTCGCCTGATTCTGGTTGGACGGCAGAATTCATGGGTTGGGAGGTTGCATGGGCGCAGTAGTGGTGGATCCCGGGTCCTCAAGCCTGGTGCTTGAGCCGGAGCATGTCCTGGACCGCGCGTCCATGAACCTTGCCAACGCCTTGTTGGGTAATTCCGCCACAGCGCCCGGTCTGGAGGTGCTGGTGGGTGGGCTCAAACTCCGCTTCGTGACAGGCTCCGCCGTTGCAGTGACTGGTGCCGAGGGCGTCGTGACCCTCAACGGCGAAGAGCTGCCGCTGAACAAGCCCGTCCGGGTGGCTCCCGGAGCAGTGCTGTCCTTCGGTCCGGCCAAGTTCGGAATCCGGTACTACGTTGCCGTGCAGGGCGGATTCACGGGCCGCGGGGCACTCCAAGCCGGTGCCGCACTGTCATTTGGCAAGGCACAGGGACATGGTTTCCCACAGATCCACCAGACAGCCCGCCGCGCTTTGGATCCGGAACGGCCGGTGGTCGCCCGGATCAGCCGCGGAGCCCGCGTCCCCAACTACGACGCCGGGTTGTGGCATCGCCTGACCACGGAACCGTGGATTCTCTCGCCTGAGTCGGACCGGGTCGGTGCGCGGCTGGCGGGCCGGCCACTCGAGGTGGCTTCGGCTCCGGCACCCGAGGCCCAACCGTTGACGGCAGGCTCGGTGGTGTTGCCGGCGTCGGGCCTTCCGGTGATTGCACTTGCCGACCGGCCCGCCACCGCTAAGTCCCCTGTTATTGCCGTCGTGCGGGATGAGGATATTGACCTGATAGGCCAAGCCAGACCGGGGCAGATGGTGCATCTGCTGGGTTAGCGGATCGGGGCCCCGGTGACGAGACACCCAACAACGTGCCCGAGCGTCAGTCCTTCTTCACTTGCTGGGCCAGCATGACGAGGATGCCGCTGGGCCCACGGAGGTACGTCAATTTGTAGATGTCCTGGTAGTTGGCAACACCGCGTAAAGGGGTGCATCCGTGCTTGGCCGCGATTTCGAGGGAGGCATCGATGTCGTCAACGGAGAAGGCGACCCGGTGCATGCCGATCTCGTTGGGAAGGGTCGGGCTCGTTTCGATCGCATCCGGGTGGAGGTATTCGAAAAGCTCCAACTGGCCATGGCCGTCGGGGGTTTGGAGTACCGCGATCTTGGCGTGGTTGCCGTCGAGCCCCACGGCGGTGTCGGCCCATTCGCCGCTGACCGTGTCGCGGCCCAACACTGTGAGGCCAAGGTCGGTGAAGAACGCGATTGTTGCTTCAAGATCCCGGACGGCAATCCCGACGTTTTCAAGTTTGATAGGCATGCGTTGAACGTACCAAGGCACGCTGGATAGCTCCAGAGCCGCCATTCAGGCCGAAGGGTCCTTAGCCGAAGAGCAAATGGGCCACGGTGAAGATCGCCAGGCCAGCCAGCGCGCCCACAACGGTTCCATTGATGCGGATGTACTGAAGGTCCTTGCCCACCTGGAGTTCGATCTTCTGCGAGGTTTCCTCGGCATCCCACCGCGCCACGGTGTCCGAAATGACGCCTGCTATGTCTGAGCGGTACGTGTTCACCAGGTAAGCGGCGGCGTCGCCGATCCACGTGTTGACCTTGCCCGCCAGTTCGTCGTCGTTGACCAGGCGCGTACCGAAGTCGCGCACGGCGCTCTTGAAGCGCTGGCTCAGTTCGCTGTCGGGATCGTCGACGGCGTTGAGCAGTGCCGTCTTGACCGTCCCCCACGTGCGGGAGGCAAGTTCGCGGACCTCGGGGTCACCCAGGATCTGCGCCTTGATGCTCTCCGCCCGTTCTATCATTGCCGGATCATGCTGGAGATCCTGGGCAAGGTCGGTGAGGTACGCGTCGATCGACTGGCGGACCTGGTGATTCTGGTCGGCCTGGACTGCGCGGACAAACTTGGAAAGTTCCACGTGCACGCGGTCTCCCACCAGCCCGTCAACGAAGGTCGGCACCCACAGGGGCGAGCGGTCCGACACCAGCCGGTTCACAGTTGAATGGTTGGCATCAACCCAGTCTGCGGCGCGGTCAACCAGCAGGTCCACCAGCGTGTGGTGGTGTCCATCAGCGAAGATCCTTTCCGCCATCCGGCCCACGGGCGGCCCCCACGGGGGAGTGAGGAGGTGCTTGCGGACCATTCCTTCGATGACCGCCTGCACGTCGTCGTCGTTGAGGACCTTAAACGCGCCGCGGATCACCGCGCCGCCCTCTTTGGCCACGCGTTCGGCGCCGCCGGGAGCGGACAACCAGTGCCCGGCTTTACGGGCGATATCGATGCTCGCCAGTTTCTCCTGCACAACCTCCTGTGAAAGGAAGTTGCTCTCCACGAACTCACTGAGCGATTCGCCGATCTGGTCCTTGCGCCGCGGAATGATGGCCGTGTGCGGAATCCGCAGGCCCATTGGGTACTTGAAGAGCGCGGTCACGGCAAACCAGTCCGCCAAAGCACCCACCATGCCGCCTTCGGCCGCAGCACGCACATATTCCAGCCACGGATATTGCTTCTGGAACGCGAAAGCGACCGTGAAAATCACTGCCATGGCAATGAGGAGGGCCAGCGCCAAGCGCTTCATCCGCAGCAGCGCGGCTGCCTTTTCCCTTTCACCAGCGGAAAGATCGACGACGGCGGTACGTCCGCGCGTCGTCGTCGAACTTGGCTGCGTGGGCAGTGGGTCCGGGGTGGTGACGTCTTCAGTTGGGATTCGCTCAGAGTTCACCTGCATTAGCCCAGCGTAGCCCCCGTTGGGACGGCGGTGTGGGCTACCGTGTCTGCATGACTAGCGACGACTTCGCCCCGTTCCGCCCGAAGGTCTACGCCCACCGGGGTGCCAGTGCCGCGTTCGCCGAGCACACCCGTGCGGCGTACTTGAAGGCCATCGCCGACGGCGCCGACGGTGTGGAGTGCGACGTCCACCTGACCCGTGACCAACACGTGGTCCTCCTGCATGACGCCAACCTCGACCGCACCTCCACAGGCACGGGACCTGTCTCGGAACACACCCTGGAGGAGCTCAGGTCCTTGGACTTCTCTTCCTGGAAAGGCGCGCGCATTCCGGACGCCTATGGGGGAGTGGCAGACCAGTTCCTTACCCTGCCGGAACTGCTGGACATCCTCCGGGGAGCGGGACGGGAAATTGGTCTGGCAATCGAACTCAAGCATCCCAGTCCTTACGGGCTCAAGCTTGAGGAGCGGGTCATCGCAGTCCTGGAGCAGGAAGGCTGGTCCGCCGAAGAATCACGGCTGGAGAATATACAAATCTCGTTCATGAGCTTTGACTCCGACTCCGTGCAGCGGTTGCTCCAATCGGTTCCAGGGCGCCACATTTGCCAGTTGGTGGATGACTTCACAGTGCAGGAAATACGGCAGGAACTCGGGCTGGGCTTCCTTACCGGCGGTGCCGTGGCCAATGTCATGAAAGCAGCCCAGGAGGATGCCGAACGTGTCCTGGACGAAGGACAGGTGGGCATCGCCGGTCCGGGGATCGACTATGTGCGCGAGCACGCACGGAACGTTCAGCGCTGGTTGGAAGCCGGGCGCACGTTCAGGGTGTGGACTGTGGACTCCGAAAAGGATGTTGCCCTGTGCCAAGGCCTCGGCATCCAGGAGATCACCACCAACAAGCCGGCGCAGGTACTCGCCCAGTTGATGGTGTCCAACTAGACCGGCGTAGCTCCGGCTTTGGGGGCCACTCCGCTTGTGATTGAGTGGTCTCATGCCTTTTCGCTGGTCAGCCCAAGCAACCCGTACGACTTCCGCAGTCGCCCTGAGCGCACTGCTCCTGACCAGCGCTGTGAAGCACTTCCGCACGCCTTCGTTCTACAAGCCTGTGGTGCCGGACTACCTGTGCCGCAAGGATGAGCCGGGGAGCCGCCCGAACGGCCCCCTGGCAGTTATGTCCCGCGAGGAATGGATTGCGTCTTCCGGCCTGCTGGAGGCCGCAGTCGCCGTCGGACTGCTGGTCCCTGCCACGCGCAAGGTTGCCGCCGACGCGACTACCGCCATGTTCACTGCATTCCTTGCAGGACATATTGATGCCTTGCGTCGAGCCTACGGTCCGACTGGCACGAAGAAAGAGCGCCGTATCCACACACTCCGCCTGCCGCTGCAACTTCCCCTCATCCTTTGGTCGTGGAGTCTCCGGAAATGAGTGGCGGTTCCGCTCCCGCGAAGCTGAAGGAGTCACCGGCCTTCAAGATCGCGCTGTCCCTGAGCATTGCGACGGGCTTGTATGGCGTATCTTTCGGGGCCCTCTCCGTGGCATCAGGTTTTGATTTCTGGCAAACCATGGTCTTGAGCCTTCTGCTGTTCAGCGGTGGATCCCAGTTTGCGTTCATCGGCGTGGTGGCGGGTGGAGGCTCAGGTGTTGCCGCGATGACTGCCAGCGCCCTGCTGGGGTTGCGCAACGGAATCTACGGAATGCAGATCAACGCCATGCTGCGTCCACGGGGCTGGAAGCGTTACGTCTCCGCCCACATCACCATTGACGAATCGACTGCCACAGCTTCCGGCCAGTCCGATCCCGGCGAACAAGCCCGCGGGTTCTGGACCGCGGGTATTGGCATATTCATCTTGTGGAATATCTTCACGGCGGTTGGAGCCTTGGCAGGCGATGCCATGGGCGACCCGAAGCAGTGGGGTTTGGATGGTGCTGCCGTTGCGGCTTTCCTGGCGCTTCTGTGGCCCCGGCTCAAAGGGCGCCAACCCTGGGCGATTGCCGCAGCATGCGCCTTGGCTACAGTGCTGGCTGTGCCCTTCGTGCCGTCCGGCGTCCCTATTCTCGTTGCGGCCGTGGTGGCAGGCGTGATCGGCTGGTTCAGCCACTCGCGCATGGATGAAGGGCTTGAGCCGGATCTGGATCCCTACGCGGAGACTCGCCGGCGAGATAAGAATCAGCACAGCAAAGATCATCACGGAAATGGGGGTGCGGAGTGAACCTCTGGCTGTGGATCCTCATCGCCTGCGCCTTGGCTTATCTCACCAAACTGGTGGGCTACTTTGTGCCCGCCAAGCTGTTGGACAACCCCCGCATCATGCACGTGGCCGGAACCATGACCATCGGGCTGCTCGCCTCCCTCACGGTGGTGAACGCTGTGGCGTCCGGCCAGGGCCTGGTTCTCGACGCGCGGATCGGCGCCCTGGTGGCTGCCGCCGTCGCACTACTGCTTCGTGCGCCGTTCCTGGTTGTTGTCATTTCGGGCGCAGCAGCCGCTGCATTGCTGCGGCTGCTGGGCTGGGGCTAGCGGTACTGCTGGTCCGCTGGGTATTGTCCGGGATGACCCTGGACAGGCGGCTGTCCGTAACCCGGTACTTGGCCGTAGCCCTGCTGCTGGCCGTAAACCGGGGGATATGCCGGCGGGTACGCCATGAACTGTCGGCCGGCTGCCGGTCCGAGGTATTGAGCTGAGCCGTACGAAAGCATGGGCACGAAGACCACCGGAAGCAGGACAAGCCCCACCGTGTAGCCGGCGTCTTTCCCGAAGCTCTTGGCGAGGTCGTTCAGGGCCACGATGCTGAAGTAGATCCCGGCGAACGGGATGAGGAACAGCAAGTACCAGTACCAGGGGCGCCCGGCGATCTCGAGCAGTTTGATCCCGTTGTAGACAGGGACGAAGGCGGCCCAGGCCGGTCGGCCGGACTTGGTGAAGATTCCCATGTAGAGCACACCAACGATCGCGAAGATCACGGCGAAGTAGATCAGCATGAACAGCAGGGCGAGGCCGGCCGTGCCAGCGGATCCTGCTCCGCTGGAAGAGTATGAGCTCAGGGGAATATTCATACGGTAGACGATACGGTCACGTCTTCGGCCCCGCGATGGGCAGGACTCACCATGGGCCAAGGAACGGGCCGGGCCCTGGAAGCCGCGGAGGGGCTTCAGGCGCCTTCGGTGAGCGTCACTCCGGGGATGCCCGACTGTTCCGGCAGGGGACGCGAGGGGCGTTCTGTCCGGATAGCGTCCTCGATCAGGGCCACAGGACGCTTCCAGGCTTCGGATCCCGGTTCCATGGTGTCCACTGCCCCTATTAGCATGGCCACCAGCCTGACCATGTCTTCGATAGTGATGTCCTTGCGCAGCGATCCCTGGCCCTGGCCGCGTTCCAAAAGTGTGGCCATGGACCCGATGAGCCCGCCCGTGATGCCCATGAGTAGCCCACGGCGGCCGGCGACGGCGTCAAGCAGATTGGCATCTTCGCTGGCAACCCGCATCACGGCGTCGATGACGTTGATGAGGCCTTCGGCGGCGTCCATGCCGTCCGCTGCCGCAGCGGCCACGGGGTCCACGTGCTGGCGCAATTGACGCGACAGTGCGGCGAGGACCAATTGCTCTTTGTCGGAGAAGTTGCGGAACAACGTTGCGGGGCCAACTCCAGCGGTGGCGGCAATGGTTTGCAGGGGCACGTCAGGACCGAATTCACGGAAGCACTGCCGGGCGGCGGTAATGATCTTGTCTACGTTGCGTGCGGCGTCTGCCCTGAGGGGCTTGCGTTCAGAGGGCTGTTCCATGCTTGTCAGGGTAGCAACGCAGGCGTTCAGGCCTGTTGTTACGCGGGAGTAGGTTGTTATATGACAAACCGGCACATGAAACACTGGATTCATGTTGCTTGCATTCTCAGTTGCCCCTTCGGGCCAGCCCGCTTCCGCCGCCAACGGTGGACCCACCCCTGACGCCTCCGTGCACGACGCCGTTGCTGCCGCCGTGAAGATCGTCCGCGAGTCCGGATTGCCCAACCAGACGGACTCCATGTTCACCACCATCGAAGGCGAATGGGACGAAGTTTTCGACGTCGTCAAACGGGCCACCGAGGCGGTCGGGCGCTATGGCAGCCGCGTCTCGCTGGTCATCAAGGCGGACATCCGCCCTGGTTACAGCGGCGAGCTGACCGGCAAGGTGGAGCGCCTGGAAGACGCCATCTCCGCTTCGGAGTAGATGCTTTCCCCGGCGGGCGGTCAGTGCCAGACTGGGGGCCATGATTGAACACGTGACCGAACCCGGCTGGGTGGACGTCGAACGGTACCTGACGGACGTCGTCGTGCATCCCGAACCTGCCCACCAGCGCGCGGTGGCTTCCGCCATGGAGGCCGGGATGCCTGCCATCGAGGTAGCGCCAAACGCTGGCAAGCTGCTGAGGATGCTGGTGCAGATGTCGGGGGCCAGGCGTGTGCTGGAGATCGGAACGCTGGCTGGGTTCAGCAGTATGTGGATGGCCCAGGGACTGCCTGATGACGGCAGGATCGTTACGTGCGAATACCTCCGGAAGCACGCCGATGTTGCACGCGCCAACCTGGATGCTGCCGGCGTTGGCCACAAGGTGGACATCCGGGTGGGTGCGGCCCTGGACACGCTTCCGACGCTTGCAGGCCAGGAGGCGTTCGACTTTGTGTTCATTGATGCGGACAAGGAAAACGACGCCAATTACCTCGACTGGGCCATCCGGCTGGGTCACCCCGGCACGGTGATCGTGATGGACAACGTGATCTGGGACGGTGCCATCCTGGAGCCCGGGCGGGACGAGACCAACGCTCCCGGAATCGTAAAGGCGCTGGAAATGATGGGGCAGGATCCGCGTCTGGATGCCACGGCCATCCAGACGGTAGGGAGCAAGGGCTGGGACGGCTTCGCGATCGCGCGGGTGCGATAGGTGGACTTCACGCTTCGCCCTGCAACGGTGGACGATGCCCGGGCCATGGCCGTGATGCACCTCCAGTCATGGCGCGAGAGCTATGGACGGCTCCTGCCCGATGAGTTCTTTGCCAAACAGGAAGCAGGATTGCCCCAACGCATCGACAAGTACGAGGAGTCAATCGCCGCGGGCCATGCAAGGATGCTGGCTTTCGGCCCCGATGGCGACCTGGTGGGGCTCGGAGCAGCTGGTCAGGGCAACCACGAGGACCGCCCGTGCGATACGGAATTGTTCATGCTTTACACCTTGGAACGGATCCACGGGAGGGGAGTTGGACAGGCGCTGGTGGACGCCTTGATCGGGGACGCTCCGGCTTACCTGTGGGTCCTGGACGACAATCCGCGGGCCCAGGCTTTCTACCGCCGCAACGGGTTCGTCCCTGACGGCAAGCGCCAGTTGTGCGACCCATCGTGGTACTCGCTCCCGGAGCATCGGATGGCACGCCCCGGCATCTGATCCTGAGTCAGCGCTCGCTCTCCTCGGGCTGGTCCATGTCCAGCGGCGAGTCGAGCAGGCCCGGCGGTTTGGGCACCCGCGCGAGCAGGAGGCAGACCACCGTCAGCCACGCCACTGCTGCGGTCAGTACCTCCGCCCATACCGATGCTCCAAGTTCCATGTAGCGATCATATGGCTCAGCGGAGCCAAATTGTAAGTATCCTTACTACTGATGTGACTGAATCGGGTAACACTGCACTCCACTAGGCTGGAACCATGGATCAGGCAGGGCGGCAATAGTGGCGAAACGCGGAAAAAGGTCGACGGCGGGAGTCGTCGAGGTGCCTTCCGGCACCCGTCCTGACGGCCCGGTGGCAGGCGTCTATTACATCGATACCGGCGACTGCGAATTGCTGCAGGACCAGGACAACTCCAACGGCTGGCTGCTGAAAATCAACGGCGTCATGAGCTCCCATATCGACCTCGCGGACCCCCTGTTCCTGGACTTCGAGTACATGCGGTGGATTGCGGCCCTGGTGGAATCCCGATGGCCCAGGGAGTACAAGCCCAAGCTGCGTGCACTCCATCTGGGCGGTGGGGCGTGCTCCATGGCGCGGTACTTCCACTCGGCGTACCCCGAAGCGCGGCAGGTGGTTGTGGAGCTTGACGGCAAGCTGGCCGACTACGTCCGTGGCTGGTTCGATCTGCCCAAGGCGCCGTTGCTGAGGATCCGCGTGGGAGAAGCCCGGGAAGTCACAGAGTCCCTCACTCCGGATACCCGCGACCTCATCATCCGCGATGTCTTCGCGGGAGCCTTCACGCCACGTGCCCTGACCACTCGGGAGTTCACGGCCCATGCCGATGCCGTACTCGCCGCTGACGGACTGTATGTGGTCAACTCAGGGGATGCGCCGGACCTGAAGAATGCCCGGGCAGATGCCGCTACTATCGCCGACACCTTCGAGCACACCATGATCATCGCGGATCCGGCCATGCTCAAAGGGCGCCGGTACGGCAACATGATCATGGCCGGCAGCCACGTTCCTTTCGGCGATGACCCCACCCTGGCGCGCAAGTTGCTGGGCGGCGGCGTGCCGGCCCACATTTGGGACGATGCCAAGGTTCGGGCCTTCGCAGCCGGAACCCCGGTGCGGCACGATCCTCCTGCCGAGTGACGTTACCCCCGGCTCAAGGAGCTGTTCCAAGCCTCCCATAGGGTGGCATACCGGCCGCCGTGGGCCAACAATTCCTGGTGCGGACCGGACTCAACAAGCCTTCCGTGCTCCATCACCACCACCGTATCCGCGGAGGCGGCCTGCGACAGCCGGTGCGCGATCACCACGGACGTTCTGCCTGCCAGGGCAGCTTCCGCGGCCTGGTCAAGCATGGTTGCCGAACCCGTTCCTGCCTCCGCCGTCGCTTCGTCCAGAACGGCGATCGGCGGGTCCTTGAGCAGGAGCCGTGCAAGGGCTACTTGTTGCGCCTGCTCGGGGGTGAGCTGGTGGCCTCCGGCACCTACGGGAGTCTCCAGTCCGTCGTCGAGCGTTTCACTCCAAGTGGCCCCTACCGTGTGCAGGACCTGCCGCAATTCCGCAGGGGAAGCGTTCGGCTTGGCGAGCCTGAGGTCCTCGGCGAGGGTGCCGGAGAAGACATGCACTTCCTGGCTAACCATGGCAATGCGTTGATGCAGCTCCGCGGGGTGGGCGCTGGCGGAATTGAGGCCCCCCACCAGGGCGGTCCCGCGTTGGGGTTGTTCCAAGCCCATGATGACCTTGGCCAGTGTGGTCTTGCCTGCCCCTGACGTTCCCACGATGGCCACACGTTCGCCGGGTTTGATTGTGAGGGACACTCCGTTGAGCGCGGGACGCTGGCCGGGGTAGGCGAAGGAGACATCGTCCAAGACGATTCCGGCGTCCTTTTCCGGGGCGGTGCCGTCAGGCTTGGTCCGGTCCGGGGGAGCAGCCGGCCCCGCGGATTGCGTCAGCCCGAACATCCGGCCCAGGCCCGCGGCTGCCTTCTGGAGCTCGTCGAACTGCCCCAGGACCAGGCCAATCGGATCGAATAACCGGTAGAAATACAGTGCCGCTGCCGTCGCTGCCCCAATGGTTACCGCGCCCTCGGCGTGTAGCCAGAACCCCACCAGCAAAACGGCGGACAGCCCAATGAGCTCGGCCAGGTTGAGGCGGTTGTAGAAGCGGGTCAGGTAGCCAACCCCGCGCAACGAATGGCCGATGTTTTCCCGGGAGGCTGCCGCCACAAGATCGGCATGGCGTTCTGCCAGTCCCAGCGCCACGACAGACGCCGAACCGTGGACGGTCTCGATGATCTGCTCGGTCCGGTTGGCCTCGGTGATCCGGACCGTCCGATAGATGGGGGCGGTCCGTTTGAGGAACCAGCGCAACGTGATGACCTGCAAGGGTGCCGCAACCAGCACGGCGACGGCGAACCGCCAGTCGATCACGCCCAGGCCAAACAGTGTCACGGCAATGGTGAACGCTGCGCTGGTAAACGCGGGCAGCACGCGGGAGATGGCCTCGCTGACGGCCTCCACGTCGCCGGAAACCCGCGCAACGACGTCGCCAATCCCTGCCTTTTCCAGTTGTGCCAGCGGCTTGCGGACTGCTGCTGCAAACACGTCCTCGCGCAGTCCTGCCAACGCTTCCTCGCAGATCCGGGCCAGGAGATTCTGTCCCAGAATCCCCAGGAGTGCTCCCAAGCCACCGGCCACCAACAAGGAAACGGCCAGCCACAGCAAAGACAGGACGTCTCCACCCGTCGCCGCAATATTGACCATCATGCCCAGGATTGCCGGAGCCGCGAGCCCGCAGCAGGATGCTGCCAGCAAGACCAGGATGGTCAACGTGAGCCTGCCCGGACGCTGAGCCAACAGGCGCCACATGGCCTTCCGTGTTTCACGGGGAGAGGCTATGGGAAGAATTTCGATGCTCATGAACCCACCACTTCGCGGTAGCCGGCGGAGGTGGCAAGAAGCTCGCGGTGGGTGCCTGTTTCCGCCGGACCGCCCGCACCCGCCATGACTACGCGGTGGCACGCCGCCAGCAGCGTGGGACTGGTTGTTACCAGGACCAGCGCCTTGTCGGGGAAGTTCCGCAGGCCGTCGGCGATCACGGCTTCCGTGGCGGTATCGACGGCGGTGGTGGGGTCGTGCAGGACCAGTACCGGTTGCGGCTGGTGCAGTGAGCGGCCCAGTACCAGCCGTTGCCGCTGGCCGCCGGAGAGGCTCTGGCCATGACCGGTCAGGACGGTTTCGGTGCCGTCGGGCAGCCCGGACACAAAGTCCCCGACGGCGGCAGCGGCCATGGCGCGTTCCTCCAGTTGGGCGGCGGGTGCCGCGACGTTTTCGCGGACACTGCCCCGGAACAGGACACCATCGTGGTTGTCGGCAAAGACCTGCGAGCGGATGTGGCCGGGGTCGAGCCCGGCGGCATCCTGGCCATCAATGGAGATGAGGCCAGACGGGGTGGGTACGCGGACGCCAAGGGTGTCCACCAACTGCCTCGCCTGCGTGCTGTCGGGGAGGACGATCCCCACGATTTCTCCGGCTGACGCCGTGAAGGCGGGCAAGGTGCTGTCTGCTGCGCCGCTGTGGATTTCGAGCAGCGGGGCGCTGGTCGCCGCGGACCGGTCGTCCGGCGTCGTGCGCTCTTTCGGCTCACGTGAGCCGGACTGTTCGGGGGCCGGCACTGCGGCCGGTTCCTCCAATACGGCCGCGATCCGCGCCGCGGAGGCACGCTTTTGAGCCAGTTCCACACTCAGGAACCCGAGCCAGGTCATGGGTCCCTGGACGAATTGGGCCACGCCAACAACCGCCACCAATTGACCCACGGAGATTGTCCCCTGGAGGGCAAACCAGGCCGCGAAGAAGGCGATGCCGGCCAGGAACGCCGCAGAGAGGGCGGTGCCGGCGCCTGTGTAGGCGGACTTGGCGCGGATGGCTTTCAGCGCCGAAGCCAACGAGACCCGGCTCGCGGAGCGGTACCGGGTGATGGCTGCGTCCTCGGCGCCGAGGCCCTTCAAGGGGCGGGAACCGGTAATGAAGTCCGTCGCCAGGGCTCCTGCCCGCGCGGCCGTGGACTGTTCAGCGTCGCTGCGGTTTTCCAGCGGTTTGGTGAGGTGGTGCATGACGAGCAGCATCACCGGGGTCGCCAGGAGGACGGCAAGCCCCAAGGGCACGGAGATCAGCAGCAGCGTGACGGCGGAGGTGACCAGCCCGGCCACGGCAGCCAGGCCACCACTGATCAGCCAGGAAAGTCCTGCAACCCTGTCGGCGTCGGAGGACGCGATGGCGACGATTTCGCCGGGCGCTCGCCGGCTGGCCATGCCGCGGGGGTGAAGGTTTCGTTCCACGACGAGTTGGCGGAGGTCGTGGGAGCCGTAGTTGAAGGAGCGCTCAGTGGCCAGCGTCCCGAGCCGCCACGAGAGCGCCAGGACCACGAAGACCACGGCCAGGGCGCCCAGCCACCCAAGGAGGGCGGCGACGTCGTTCGGTTGGATGGCGTTGTCCACCGCCGCGCCGATGGTGGCCGGCACCAAAGCCTCGCTGACCTGGTGCAGCGCGAGCCCGGCACAGCCTCCCAGCAGCAAATTCCATCGGCCGTTCGCAAAAAGGGCGAACGTGAAGATCCGGGATACCTTCCACGGTGCTTGCTTGTTGCGCCCGGGCGGGCAGGACTGAAGAGCGGAACTGGAAGGCATGCTTACCATAGTAAGGCTCACCTAACTTCGAGAAGGCCAGATGACCCGCCAAGCTATATCGCAATCCGGACATACGCCGCCGGTGGAAGCAGGCAGCAGCCTTTCCACGCCGCATGTCCGTGGTGTCCATACGGGATACTTCGAGTGCGCGACGCCGGCTACCTGGACTGAACACGTCCACGAAACCCATGAACTGCTCTGGGGTGCCCGCGGCGTGCTCACGGTGGAAGCCGACGACGGGTTCTTCGCGGTCCCCTCGACGCTGGGCCTATGGATCCCGGCGGGCGTGGCGCACGCGGTGAAATCGACGCAAGGTACGGGCTTTTACTGCTCGCACATTGATGCGCAGGTGGCCCCCGCGCTGGCACATCGAACCGTGGCTGTCACGGTGCCCGCGGCCGCGCAGGAGTTGCTGCGCCACATGAGCACCTTTGACATGGACGATTCCATCCGGCGGAGATCCGAGCATGTTGTGGTGGGGCTGCTCGAGGTCGTTGATTCCCGGCCGATGCTGCTGCCCATGCCCACCGATCCGCGGCTGGAACTGATGGCCAGGGCGCTTCTTGATGATCCGGCCCTGGATCGTTCGTTGGAGGAGTGGAGCGTTGTGGTTGCCGTCAGCGTGCGTAACTTGTCCCGGCTGTTCCATAAGGAAACCGGGATGACCTTTGCCCAGTGGCGGATCCACGCCCGGGTGCGCGTGGCGTTGGGTTTGCTGGCGGCCGGCTACCCGGTGTCGTCGGTCAGCAGGCGTGTGGGTTACAACAATCCGAGCGCGTTCGTGCAGGTGTTCCGAAAGGTGATGGGGCACACTCCTGGCTGGTACGTGGCGTCGCTGAAGGCCGGAAATCATCAGCCTTTGGCCGGTTCCGAATAGAATCCGGCGGTCTCTTCGAGGAGTGCGTTGTTAGGGTAGGTATACCTAACTTCGGCGGCCGGATGACAAAGCAGCGCCGCTACCGGGAGCTCTCCGCCTCCCCTGAGAATCAAGAGGACCGCAGTGATTTCACGCCCTAAAACCATGTCTGCCGCCGTTGCGGCACTGGCATCCGCAGCTTTGCTCCTGAGCGGTTGCGCCACCACCGATGCCAACGCCAGCGCGTCATCGGAGACCCGGACGGTCCAAAGCGAGGTCAAAGAAGTCGTCATGCCCGCCGAGCCCAGGAAGGCGCTGGGCATGTACACCACAGACTTGGACATGCTGATCACCCTCGGCATTCCGCTGGCCAGCCAGCAGCCCATCCGGGACAGCGGCTACAAGGGCTTCCCGTACTTCTTCGACCAGAAAGCGTTGGAGGGCATCACGCCGTTCACCAACTACCCGGAGTTCAATTTCGAGGCCATCCTCAAGGCCCAGCCCGACGTTATCCTGAACGGCCTGGGTTACGACAAGGAACTGGACGGGAAGCTCTCCGACATCGCGCCGACCTATACCTTCAACGGTTTCGACGGCAGCGACTGGCGCACCAAGTTCAAGACCGTAGCCGAAGCCTTCGGCAAGACGGCTCAGTACCAGGCTTGGATGGACAAGTACCAGGCCAAGGTTGACGACGTGAAGAAGCGTCTCGCTGCGGCCGGCAAGGACAACCTGGTGGTCGGCCCCGTGGACTACTACGAGGACCAGGTCTCTGTCAGCTGCTACGGAACGCCCTGCCTGGTGATCAAGGACCTGGGCCTGAAGATCTCACCCCTGGCTGATGGCGAGGGCAGCAAGTTGAGCGCCGAGCAGCTGGAGCAGCTCAAGGGAATCGATGTCGCCATCACCACCGAGGTTCCCGAAAAGGACGGTGCCAACCCGGACGCTTTCGCTCCGCTTGCCGGAAACAAGCTCTGGACCTCGCTGCCGTTCGTAGCCAACAAAGAGATCCATACGTACGACCTCGAAATGATTTACGGCTCACCCAGCGGCCAGTATGCGCTGCTTGAGAAGATCGAAAAGGCCCTCCTGCCATGATGCGGATCTACCGCGCCGAGGTAGTCGGAACCCGCTTTCTCACGCCCGGAATGATCCGGATTACCTTCGGCGGACCCGCCCTTGCCGGCTTTGACACCACAGGAATCGGCGACGAATACCTCCGCGTCTTCCTGCCCGAGCCGGGTGCCCGGGAAGCGCGGCTTCCCATCTCCACCGGCGACTCCTGGGACTGGGAGCCCGGCGTCGAGCCGTCCGCCATGCGGACCTACACGGTCCGGTCAGTGGATACTGCCGCCGGCACCGTCGACATTGATTTTGTAGTTCACGACGGCGGACTGGCAGCTTCCTGGGCGCAGCGCGCCCAGGTGGGGGACGTCGTCGGACTCAACTCTCCGACCGGTCTGTACGAACCGCCGGCAGGGCTGCAGTGGCAGATCCTGCTGGCAGACGCCACCGGACTTCCGGCTGTGGCCCGGCTTGTGGAGCAGACGCCGCCCGGCGTTCGAACGCGGGTGCTGATCGAGGTTGAGCGTGCCACGCACCAGCAGGAGATTACCCTCGGTGCCGGGACCGAACTCGCTTGGATCCACGGCGGGAACGGCCACAGCCAATCCCGCCTGGAGGAGGTCCTGCGGTCGATGGAACTGCCCGGCGGTGTCGGCTACATCTGGGTGGCCGGCGAGACCAAGGTGCTGCGGGGGATCCGCAAGTATCTTCGGCACGAGAAGAAGCTCACGCCCGAGTCCTACAAGCTGATGGGCTACTGGACGGACAAGAGCGAGGCTTGGGAACAGCGCTGGGAAAACCTCGACGCCGAAACCCGCCGCTGGTTCGACGAGCTCTGGTCCAACGGGAATCGTGACCACGAGGAAATCGCGGACCTGCAGGACGCCAGGTTCGAATTGCTGGGGCTATAAGTGGCGGCCGGGACCATGGAGTTGCGATCAGCCCCCGCTGAAACCGCGCCGGTTTCAGCGGGCACGTTGCGGCCGGCGGCCTTGGCGGCTGTCAACAGGCATCGGCTCCTGGGGCTGCTTTCCGCAGTCGGTGCACTGGCGCTGGTCCTGTGGCTGAGCCTTGTGGTGGGATCCAAGGACGTGGACCCGGGGAGTCTATGGCCCGCCATCACCGCGTACGACGGCTCGCCGGAACACGTGATTATCCACGACCTTCGCCTGCCCCGGACGGTCACCGGCGTGCTGGTGGGCGTAGCCCTGGGCCTGTCCGGCGCGCTGATCCAGGCCCTGACGCGCAACCCGTTGGCGGACCCCGGCATCCTGGGCGTCAACGCGGGCGCCGGCTTCTTCGTGGTCCTCGGGGTAGCGCTCTTCGGCGTCACCAGCATCCAGCAGTACATCTGGTTCTCCTTCCTTGGCGCGGTCGTTGCCACGGTGGCCGTGTACTTCATCGGTTCGCGGGGAAGGGGTGGGACCACTCCGCTCCGCCTCACCCTTGCCGGGGTTGCCTTGGGCGCGGTCCTCGGAGGCATTTCGTCCGGCATCACGCTCCTGCGTCCGGCCGTGTTCGACAGTATGCGCAGTTGGAGCGCTGGAACGTTGAGCAATCGCACGTGGGAAGTATTGGCTTCCGTGGCGCCGTTCATCCTGCTGGGAACGCTGATAGCGCTGTGCATGGCCCGTCCCCTCAACGCTGTGTCCATGGGCGATGACACCGCCAGATCCCTCGGTGCCAACATCGTGCGCACCCGGATCTGGACCATCATCGCGGTCACGCTGCTCTGCGGAGCCGCCACCGCTGCCGCCGGACCTATCGGCTTCGTGGGGCTCATGGTGCCACACGTCGCCCGCTGGATCGTTGGTCCGGATCAACGATGGATCCTGGCCTACACTTTGGTGCTCTCGCCTGTGCTGCTGCTGGTGTCCGACATTCTTGGCAGGCTGGTCCTCCGGCCCGGCGAAATGCAGGTGGGAATCATTACTGCTTTTGTGGGCGCTCCCGTCCTCATCTGGCTCATCCGGCGCCGGAAAGTGAGCACCCTGTGACATCCCTTGACCAGGCGCTTCCCCTTGAGAAGGCGACGTCCGTCGACTTCGGCCGGCGGACCATCGCTATCCGCCGCTTTGGCGGACGCGTCTCCCTTCGCCTCGACGTCCGGACCTTGGTTGTCACCGCCGTCCTGCTTACCGCCGCCCTGGCGCTCGCCGTCGTCGCCCTCGGCCTGGGTGAGTTCAGCGTTGCGGTACCGGACGTTGTTTCGGCGCTGCTGGGCCAATCCAGCGGCGCTGTGCACATGGTGGTGGTGGAGTGGAGATTGCCCCGTGTCCTCCTGGCCCTGTTATTGGGGGCGGCCATGGGGGTCAGCGGGGCAATCTTCCAGTCGCTGACCCGCAACGCGCTGGGAAGCCCCGATGTGATCGGCTTCAACACGGGCGCCTATACGGGCGCGCTGGTGGTCATCCTGCTGATGGGTGGCGGCTACTTTGCGGTGTCGGCCGGTGCTCTGGTGGGTGGTCTGGTGACTGCCGCGCTGGTGTACGTGTTCGCTTACAAGAAGGGCATCCAGGGGTTCCGACTCATCATCGCGGGCATCGCTGTGAGCGCCATGTTGGCCTCGGTAAATACCTGGCTCATTCTCAAAGCCTCGCTGGAGCAGGCAATGTCGGCAGCCGTCTGGGGTGCAGGTTCCTTGAACAAGATCACCTGGGACCAGGTGTTGCCGGTGATGATCGTGTTCGGGGTGCTGCTGGTGGTGCTGTCTTTCTACGGCAGGCGGCTGGGCCTGTTGGAAATGGGCGACGACGCCGCCCGCGCCTTGGGTGTTCGGCTGGAAGGCTCGCGGCTGGTTCTGGCAGTGGTTGGCGTGGCTTTGACGGCGATGGTCACCGCCGCCGCGGGGCCAATCGCCTTTGTATCGCTGGCAGCACCGCAACTCGCGCGCCGTCTCACCCGCTCGGCCTCTGTGGGCCTGGTCCCGTCGGCTGCCATGGGCGCTTTCCTGTTGGTGGCCAGCGACATCGCGGCGCAGAACCTCTTTGCGCCCACGCAATTGCCGGTAGGCGTAGTGACTGTCAGCATCGGCGGCTGCTACCTCGTGTGGCTCCTTGCCCGTGAGGTGAAGCGGCAATGAGCGAAGAATTGAAGGAGTCTGTTGTGACTGATGTGTTGGTTGATCCCGTTTCTGATTTTGCGCCGGATGCCCGCCCCTTCGCTTCGCGCCTCAGCGCCGAGAGCGTGAGTCTCGGCTACGCGGGACGCTCGGTGTCCGAGGCGCTTGACGTGCGGATTCCGGACGGCGGGTTCACGGTGATCGTGGGCCCGAATGCCTGCGGTAAGTCGACGTTGCTGCGGGCGTTGTCCCGGCTGCTGGAGCCGACGTCCGGGTCGGTGCTTTTGGATGGCAAGAGCATCTCCTCCTATGGGGCCAAGGAAGTCGCGCGCCGCCTCGGTTTGTTGCCGCAGACCTCCATTGCACCCGACGGAATCACCGTGGCGGACCTCGTAGCCCGTGGCCGGTACCCGCACCAGAAGCTGCTGCGCCAGTGGTCTGAGGCTGACGAGGCCGCGGTGGTGGCAGCCCTGGAAGCCACCAACGTTGCCGGGCTGTCCGGGCGTTTGGTGGACGAACTCTCCGGCGGGCAGCGGCAACGCGTATGGGTGGCCATGGTGTTGGCGCAGCAAACCCCGTTGCTCCTGTTGGACGAACCCACCACGTTCCTGGACATCGCGCACCAGATCGAGCTATTGGAACTGTTCCGGCGGTTGAACAGGGAAGGCAACACCCTGGTGGCCGTGCTGCACGACCTCAATCACGCCTGCCGCTACGCCACGCACCTCATCGCCATGAAGGACGGCGCCGTGGTTGCCGAGGGCCGGCCCGCCGATGTAGTGACAGCTGAGTTGGTGGAGCACGTTTTCGGCCTGCCGTGCCTCGTGATCGACGACCCCGTGAGCCACACTCCGCTGGTGATCCCGCTTGGGTCCTGATTCCCCCGCTGATTCCCCCGACCCGCGAAGCGGCAGTTAATGACAGTGTTTTGCGAAAACATTGCCATTAGCTGCCACCTCGGAGACTCATCCCGCCCCCAGCAGCTCCTCCCGCCGGCTCTCCGTCTCCTCCCGCAAAGCCTGCACGACGGCGGCTACCGCGGGGCGGCGCATGGAGTCCGGGCGGAGGGCCATCCAGTAGGGGAGCAGCTCCGCGAAGTCCGATGGCAGCAACCTGACCAGATCCGCGTGCCGGTCAGCCATGAAGCACGGCAGGAACCCCACCCCGGCGCCGGCCCTGGTTGCTTCGACGTGGACAAAGACGTTCGTTGAACTCAGCCCGTCGCGCATGGTCGGAACCAGCCTCCGGGGAGCGTCCAGGTCATCCACCTGGAGCATGGAATCCACGAAGTACACCAGCTGGTGTTGCGTCAGTTCCTCGATGCTGGAAGGCGTCCCGTTGTCTTTCAGATAGGCACGGGAGGCGTACATTCCCAGCCGGTACTCGCCAAGTCGGATCGCTTCAGCCCGGTGCACTTGCGGCGTCCCGACCACCACCTCGATGTCCAGGCCCGAGCGCTGCTGCAACGCCCGACGCGTCACCGTCACAATCTCCACGCTGAGACCAGGGTGCGAGCTCCGCAGACGGGCCACCGCTGGTGCCGCAATATAGGCGCTGAAGCCGTCCGTCGCGGTCATGCGTACGACGCCGGTAATGGGGTCGGGTGCGCGGTCGCTGGGTCCCAGCGCACCCACCGCAGCTTCGATCCGCTCCGCCACCAGAACCGCTTCGGCGCCCAACTCCGTCACCTCCCAACCACCGGCCGCACGCGCCAGGACCCTGCCGCCCAACGCTTTCTCCAGCGCCGCTATCCTGCGCGAAACGGTGGTGTGGTTCAGCCCCAAGGCTTGTGCCGCCGTCGTGAACTTTCCTGAACGTGAGACGGCAAGGAAGATGAGGAGGTCGTCGGGGTTCGGCTTCATATCTGCAATTTTGCACACATGTGGTGCCTCTTTGGTCATTGAGGCATAACAAATCTGCGGCAATACTCAGTGGAGCATTTCGTGTTGTGGATCACATCACGTTCAAAAGGGTCAAAGAGGACACTGAGGAGATGGATATGAGCGTAGAGCAGCGCTCCGCATCAAGAGCAGGGAAAGACGCCGGCAAAGGCTCCGGCCTGAAGAAGATCGTCGCGGCCTCGATGGTGGGCACCGTCGTGGAATGGTACGAGTTCTTCCTGTACGCCACAGCCGCCACGCTCGTTTTCGGCAAGTACTTCTTCCCAAGCACAGGAAACGAACTGGACGGCATCATCCAGGCCTTCATCACCTACGCCGTGGGTTTCGTCGCGCGGCCGCTGGGTGGCATCGTGTTCGGCCAGATCGGCGACAAGCTCGGCCGCAAACCGACGCTGCAGCTGACCATCGTGATCGTGGGCGTCTCGACGTTCCTGATGGGCTGCCTCCCCGGCTTCATGGACATCGGGTACTGGGCGCCGGCCATGCTGGTGGCACTTCGCTTCATCCAGGGCTTCGCGCTCGGCGGCGAGTGGGGTGGCGCTGTGTTGCTGGTAGCTGAGCACAGCCCCAACAAGTCGCGTGGTTTCTGGTCCTCGTGGCCGCAGGCCGCTGTGCCGGTGGGCAACCTCCTGGCCACACTGGTCCTGTTCGTTATGTCCACCACCCTGAGCAGCGAAGCGTTCCTCGGCTGGGGCTGGCGCGTTGCATTCTGGCTCTCCGCGGTGATCGTGTTCGTTGGCTACTACATCCGAACCCACGTCACCGAAGCCCCGATCTTCCTCGAAGCCAAGGCACAGGTGGAAGAGTCCAAGGCCATCAGCTACGGCGTCGGCGAGGTCATCCGCAAGTACCCCAAGGGCATCCTGCAGGCCATGGGACTCCGTTTCGCGGAGAACATCATGTACTACCTCGTGGTGAGCTTCGCGATCGTCTACCTCAAGAGCGTCCACAAGTACGACACGTCCTCGCTCCTGCTGGCACTCCTGATCGCCCACGTCATCCACTTCCTGGTCATTCCGCAGGTCGGCCGGCTTGTTGATTCGTGGGGCCGCAAGCCCGTGTACCTCATCGGCGCCATCACCGGTGCAACCTGGCCGTTCTTCGCCTTCCCCATGTTCGACACCAAGAACGCCGTGATCATCGTGCTCGCCGTGACCATCGGCCTCTGCCTGCACGCCTTCATGTACGCCGGTCAGCCGGCCATCATGTCCGAGCTCTTCCCCACCCGCATGCGCTACTCCGGCGTCTCACTGGGCTCGCAGGTCACGTCCATCTTCGCCGGATCACTCGCTCCGCTGCTGGCAACCCAGTGGCTCAAGGACACCGGCTCATGGGTTCCCACAGCGATCTACCTCGTGGTCGCCTGCGCGATTACCGCCGTCGCGGTTATTTCACTCAAGGAAACCAAGGGCATCGCGCTCCAGGAGGTGGACGAGGCCGACGCAGTAAGGCACGGACTCACCACCGCACCCGCTACCTCGAAGGGCTGATCTGATGGACAACTCCTTGAACGGACGCAAAGCGCTGATAACCGGAGGCGCGAGCGGTATCGGGGCTGCCTGTGCCCGTGCGCTCGCCGCACGCGGCGCGAAGGTAGTAGTGGCCGACGTCGATGCCTCCGGAGCTGCGGCCCTCGCCGACGAGCTGGGCGGCACGGCCTGGACGGTGGACCTGCTGGATACTGAGGCGTTGGCCGCGCTGAGCCTTGACTGCGACATCCTGGTCAACAATGCCGGCATCCAAAAGGTCGCGCCGATCGAGGAGTTCGAACCAGCCGAGTTCCGACGGATCCTGGCCCTGATGCTGGAGGCGCCGTTCCTCCTGATCCGGGCCGCCCTCCCGCACATGTACGCCAACAACTTCGGCCGGATCATCAACATCTCCTCGGTCCACGGGCTCCGGGCCTCGGCCTACAAGAGCGCGTACGTGTCCGCCAAGCACGGCCTTGAGGGACTCAGCAAGGTCACTGCTTTGGAAGGCGGTGAGCACGGTGTCACGTCCAACTGCATCAACCCCGGCTACGTCCGCACGCCCCTTGTTGAGAAGCAGATCGCGGACCAGGCCCGGCTCCATGGCATCCCCGAGGCCGAAGTCCTGGCCAAGGTGATGCTCACGGAGTCGGCGGTGAAGCGGTTGGTGGAGCCGGAGGAAGTTGCGTCGTTGGCAGCTTGGATGGCCTCCGACGACGCCGGTATGGTCACCGGCGCGAGCTACACCATGGACGGCGGGTGGTCGGCCAGGTAGCACTCCCTCGCCCCCGCGAAGTGACAGTTAATGCCAATGTTCCGCGGGCAAAGTCAATTGGTGGGAGCAACGCTGGGGGTTAGGCCGCTTGTAGCAGCTGGTTTAGCCGGTTGGCTGGGGTCTCGAGGTTCAGTGTTGGTCTGGGGCGGCGGTTGAGTTTCGCTGCGACCAGGCGGATGTCCTCGGGGGTT
>NZ_JBFRDO010000011.1:0-126733 GCF_052113825.1 Paenarthrobacter sp. TAF1 | reverse complement strand
TGTTCCATGCCGGTGAGGGTGTCCGGGTCGGTGAAGTGTTGGGCTTTGTCCAGGGCGGTGCTGATGATCGTCGCGGACCGGGACGGGACCTGTCCGGTGTGGAGGGCCTCGGCGAGTCTTTGACGACGGGCCGGGATTTCCTGGCCGGTCATTCCGGCCCCGGGCAGGACATCGTTCGCGAGGGCGAGCCTGCGCCGTGCTTCGCCGATCCCGATCCTCAACCGGGCCCGGAGGAACTCCGCCGCGTTCCGGTACCCATCATCCAAAACACTGCCACCACCACCAGCACCAGCACCACCCGCTTTGACGGTGCTTCCGGGGGCTGCTTCACCCGTACCACCACCGGATCCACCGCCGACGCCACCTTCTGACTCACCGGCGGGCTCGGTCCACCCCGTCCGCCATTCCTGGGCGCCGGACGCCGGGGACTGTCCGGGCTGCTGTGCCGGCACCGCACGCTGCGCCTCCGTCCGGGTCCGCTCCACAGCCTGCGCCGCAACGACCTGGAGGTACTCGATCGACCGCGAGATGTCCTCGATCCTGCCGGCAAGGTCAGCAGCCTGCGCTAGATCGAACAAGGGTGCCTGCTCGGCAAACGACAACCGTGCGGTGTCCAGAAGAGCCTGTCCGTCCTCAAGAAGTGCCGCGAGATCCGGCCCCGCAGGCGCAGCAGGTTTCCCGCCGTCGGAACCCCTGGAGGTGGTGCCCTCGCGGCTGAGTAGTCCAACGCCGTGGAAGTGGCCGATAGCGGTGGCTACCGCCGTCGAACCCTTGATCCACTGGAAGTTGCCTGGGGATTGCCGTGAGCAGCTCGCGGTCAGGGCAGCGACAGCAGGTGACGACGCCACTCGCGCTGCTGTCAGTTGCCCCAAAGCTTCCATGCATAAAGCTTTTCACCAGGGTCTGACATTATTAGCGCTTCACCCTGTCGGCTGCTCCGCGTTCCGGAAACTGCACACTCAGGCAGATGTCAGCGCCGCCAAGGCCATCTGCTCCAGTATGGGCCTGGCTGATTTCACTGCGATCCTGCGGCCGTGATGCCGGACCGAATGCGGGGTGGAGTTGATCAACCCGAAGGCTGCGTGTGCCCGGACGCGCAGGCCTGCGATGTCCGCGTCGGCATGAATCCGGGCCAGAACATCCACCCAGGTCTCTACATAACTGCGTTGCAGGGAGCGGACCTCGGCCTGGTCTGCCTCAGTGAGGCTGGCGAAATCACGGTCCTGTACCCGGATGACATCCGGATTGCTCAGGGCGAAGTCCACCTGGAATTTCACCAGGGCTTTCAGGGCGTCCGATGGGCTGCCGGCTTCCGCAACAACGCGACGGCCGCCCTCCAGGAGGTCGCGGCTGACACTGAGGAGCAGTTCACCCAGAACCGCCTGTTTTCCCGGAAAGTGCCGGTACACCGCCGGTCCGCTTACACCGGCCGCGGCTCCCAGGTCTTCCAGGGATACGCGGCTGAATCCGTTGTCCGCGAAGAGTCCGGCTGCGGCTGACAGCAGTGCCAACCGGCGGAGCTCTTTGGCTTGGCTCCGCTGGGTTGTGGCGGCACGGGAGCCTTCGGCGTGTGCTTCCGGGCTTGCTGTCATGGTGTCCTCCCCGTGCCCGTCCCAACGCAGGCGGCAGGAGCTCCGCCGTGCTGGACATGTCAGTTAATAAAGACTAACCTAAATTTCAGTTACATGGCACTAACCGAAATGGCCGTGGGCCGGGAATGGAACAGGGGTCGATGGTGACAATTGCCAGCCTGACGGGAGCTGCCGCCGGCACCTTCGAGGCCAACCAGGAGGCACAGCGTGCCCTGGTGGGGGAACTGAAGGAGCGCCTCGCCACGGCAGCATTGGGTGGACCGGCTAAATCCCGGGAGCGGCACGTTGCCCGGGGAAAGCTCCTGCCGAGGGAGCGCATTGATTTCCTGTTGGATGAGGGCAGCCCGTTCCTTGAGATCGCGCCTCTTGCCGCCAATGGCATGTACAACGACGATTCACCCGGCGCCGGGGTGATCGCCGGCATCGGCCTGGTCCATGGCCGGCACGTCCTGGTGATCTCCAATGATGCGACGGTCAAGGGCGGTACGTACTACCCGATGACCGTGAAGAAGCACCTCAGGGCCCAAGAGATTGCCCTGGAGAACAAGCTTCCGTGCATCTACCTGGTGGATTCCGGGGGAGCGTTCCTGCCCAAGCAGGACGAGGTCTTCCCGGACAAGGAACACTTTGGCCGGATCTTCTACAACCAGGCCAGGATGTCTGCGGCCAAGATCCCACAGATCGCCTCCGTGATGGGCTCCTGCACTGCCGGCGGTGCCTACGTCCCGGCAATGAGCGACGAAACAGTCATCGTCCGCAACCAAGGCACCATCTTTTTGGGTGGGCCCCCGCTGGTCAAAGCAGCCATCGGCGAGATCGTCACAGCGGAGGAACTGGGCGGTGGCGACGTCCACTCAAGGATCTCCGGGGTCACCGATCACCTGGCCGAGAACGACCAGCATGCGCTGGAAATCGTCCGGGACATCGTAGCGACGTTGCCGAAGCCGGCGCAGCCGGCCTGGGACGTGCTCGACGTCGTCCTGCCGCCCGTCGTCGACCCCTCGGAGATCTACGGTGTGGTTCCCACGGACGTCAACGCCCAATATGACGTCCGGGAAGTCATCGCACGCCTCGTGGACGGTTCCGAATTCCATGAGTTCAAGAAGAACTATGGCACCACCCTGGTGACCGGTTTCGCGCACCTGCATGGCCACCCCGTGGGAATCGTGGCCAACAACGGAGTCCTTTTCAGCGAGTCGTCGTTGAAGGGTGCCCACTTCATTGAGCTGTGCGATCAGCGGGGCATTCCCTTGGTCTTCCTCCAGAATCTCTCCGGGTTCATGGTGGGAAAGGACTACGAACAGGGCGGCATCGCCAAGAACGGCGCCAAGATGGTCACGGCAGTGGCGACGGCCCGGGTGCCGAAACTGACCGTGGTGATCGGCGGCTCCTTCGGCGCGGGAAACTACTCCATGTGCGGCCGGGCTTATTCGCCGCGTTTCCTCTGGATGTGGCCCGCGGCCCGCATCTCCGTCATGGGCGGAAACCAGGCCTCCAGCGTCCTGGCAACAGTCAAAAGGGACCAATACGAGGCCGCCGGCCAGGAATGGTCCGTCGAGGACGAGGAAGCCTTCAAGGCCCCCATCAAGCAGCAGTACGAGGACCAGGGCAGCCCCTACTACTCCACCGCCCGGCTGTGGGATGACGGCATTATCGACCCCGCTGACACGCGGCGGGTTCTGGGCATGGCCCTCGACGTCGTTTCCCGCCCGCCACTGCCGGAGACCTCTTTCGGCCTCTTCAGGATGTGACCATGACCCTGCCAACAACAGCCACAGAACCAACAACAGCCACAGAACCCACAGTCTCAGCGCAGACCTTTTCGGCCGTCCTCGTTGCCAACCGAGGTGAGATCGCGTGCCGTGTCATCCGAACCCTAAGGGACATGGGCATCCGCTCAGTCGCCGTCTATTCGGAAGTGGACAAGGACGCCAAACACGTCAGCCTGGCGGATACGGCCGTCGCCATTGGCGGAACGTCACCTGCGGACAGCTACTTGAAGATCGACGCCATCATTGACGCGTGCCGCCGCAGCGGAGCGGAGGCCGTTCATCCGGGCTACGGCTTCCTGTCCGAGAACGTAGCGTTCGCCAAAGCGTTGGACGCTGCCGGCATCACGTTCATCGGACCCGGTATCGGTGCCATCGAAGTGATGGGAGACAAGATCCGGTCCAAGAACCACGTAATGGCCTACGACGTTCCCTGCGTTCCCGGCATCGCCAAGCCCGGACTCACTGACCAGGATCTCATTGATGCAGCCTCCGACGTCGGCTTCCCGCTCCTGATCAAGCCATCGGCAGGCGGCGGCGGCAAGGGCATGCACGTGGTGGAACGGGCCGAGGACATGGCCTCCACGCTTCTGACGGCGAGGCGCGTCGCAGCGTCCGCTTTCGGTGACGACACTCTCTTCCTGGAACGGCTCATCCGGGCTCCCCGGCACATCGAAGTGCAGGTCCTGGCCGACAATCATGGAAATGTCATCCACCTCGGCGAGCGCGAATGTTCCCTGCAGCGCCGGCACCAAAAGGTCATTGAAGAAGCTCCCTCCGCGCTTTTCGAATCACTGGCGGACGGCGCTGCCCACAGGGCGCGGATCGGCGAGGCGGCCTGCAACGCAGCGCGTTCGGTCAATTACAGCGGCGCGGGAACCGTCGAGTTCCTGGTGTCCGACGAACATCCGGATGAGTTCTTCTTCATGGAGATGAACACCCGGCTGCAGGTGGAGCATCCCGTCACTGAGCTGGTCACGGGAATCGACCTCGTTGAATGGCAGGTGAGGATCGCCGCCGGTGAGGTGCTCACCGTGGCGCAGTCCGACGTCGTACTGCAAGGTCATGCCGTGGAGGCGCGGGTGTACGCGGAGGTGCCCGAGCGGAACTTCATGCCGTCGATGGGGCGCATCGTGGCACTCGCTGAGCATGGCGCGGCGGACGCCGCGGTGTCCGGTCAGCAGCAGGCCCATGCCAATGTGCGGATCGACTCCGCCATGCGGGACGGGCTGCAGATCACGGGTGACTACGATCCCATGCTCGCCAAAGTCATCGCGTGGGGAGCGGACAGGGCCGCCGCACTGGACACGCTGGATGCTGCGCTGGGCCGTTACACCTTGCTGGGCGTGGACACGAACGTCGAGTACCTTCGACTCCTGATCAACGACGCCGATGTCCGTGCCGGGCACCTCGACACCGGGTTGATTGAACGCAAGCTGCCGTCCATGGAGTTCCGGCACGCAGGCCCCAAGGAACTGATCGCGGCCGCCCTCACGCTGTGGCTTGACCGCCCGGCCCCGGCGCTCGCAGGAGACGCGTGGAAGAGCGCCGACGCTTGGCGGGTCGGGGCTCCCGGTGCCTGGACCGCGACCTTCGGCGTCCCAGGCGCCGCCATGGCTACGGTCGCCGTCACCGAAAAGGCCGGCACCGTGACGGCAAGGGTCGACGACGGCGAACCGGTGGGCGTGCGGGTGGCCGACCGCAGCGGGACCGGGATAACCCTGGAGTTCGACGGCGGTCAGGTCACCTATGCGGTGGCCACGGCGGACGCAGCACGGGAGATCTTCGTGGGCAACGATGGCTGGTCCTGCCGGCTTGAGGTCCTTGACCGGGCCGGGCGCCTGCAACGGATGCTCGCGGGGATCCAGCGCGTCGAAGGAGCAGCCGATCCGGAAGTGCGCTCGCCCATGCCGGGGACGGTGGTTTCCGTGTCCGTGGCCAACGGTGACGTGGTCGAGGAAGGACAGGTCCTCCTGGCTGTTGAAGCCATGAAGATGGAGCACCAACTTGTGGCGTCCGTCGCCGGAACCGTCCACCTCACCAGCAAACCCGGCGATCTGGTCAAAGCCGACCAGGTGCTCGCCACCATCCATGCAGCGGCCGCCGCAGAAGACACGGCCAACGCGGGCCGCGACACCAACAACGGCCGGAACCCAGACAAGAGCCAGAACCCAGACAAGGAAGTCCAGCCATGAGCACGTTTGAACTGACAGAGGAATACCAGGACCTCAGCGATTCCGTCAGGGAGTTCGCCGACGAGGTAGTAGCCCCTGTCTCCGCCAAGCACGACGAAGAGCACAGTTTCCCTTACGAAGTGGTCAAGCAGATGGGGGAGATGGGCCTGTTCGGCCTGCCGTTCCCCGAAGAATTCGGCGGGATGGGCGGAGATTACTTCGCGCTCGCCTTGGCGTTGGAACAGTTGGGGCGCGTAGACCAGTCCGTGGCCATCACTTTGGAAGCCGGAGTATCGCTGGG
The DNA here is from genome assembly GCF_052113825.1 of Paenarthrobacter sp. TAF1. Lineage (NCBI taxonomy): Bacteria > Bacillati > Actinomycetota > Actinomycetes > Micrococcales > Micrococcaceae > Paenarthrobacter > Paenarthrobacter sp. TAF1. The sequence continues at coordinate 120,897 of NZ_JBFRDO010000011.1, read as the reverse complement.
GGCCATGCCGGTTTACCGCTTCGGCACCGAAGAACAGAAGCAGGAGTGGCTGCCGCAGCTGGCATCCGGCCGGTCCTTGGCCGGTTTCGGGTTGACCGAGCGTGAAGCCGGATCCGACGCCGGCGGCACCAAGACCAACGCCCACCTGGAAAACGGCGAGTGGGTCATCAACGGCAACAAGGAGTTCATTACCAACTCCGGCACGGACATCACCACCTTGGTCACCGTCACGGCAGTGACAGGCCGGAAAGAGAACGCCGACGGCAGCACCAAGAAGGAGATCTCCACCATCCTGGTGCCGACGGACACGCCGGGGTTTACCGCAGAAAAGCCCTATAACAAGGTGGGGTGGAACGCGTCGGACACCCACCCGCTGACCCTGGACAACGTCAGGGTTCCCGAAGCCAATCTCTTGGGCGAGCGCGGCCGCGGCTATGCCAACTTCCTCTCCATCCTGGATGAGGGCCGGATCGCCATCGCTGCCCTGGCCACGGGTGCGGCCCAAGGTTGCGTGGACCTGTCCGTGAAGTACGCCAAGGAGCGCAGCGCGTTCGGACAGAACATCGGCAAGTACCAGGCCATCCAGTTCAAGATCGCCCGCATGCAGGCCAGGGCCCACACAGCCCGCCTTGCCTACTACGACGCCGCCGCGAGGATGCTGGCGGGCAAGCCGTTCAAGACCGAAGCAGCCATAGCTAAGATGGTCGCAGGCGAGGCAGCCATGGACAACGCGCGGGACGCCACCCAGGTGTTCGGCGGCTATGGCTTCATCAACGAATTCACGGTGGCACGCCATTACCGCGACTCCAAGATCCTTGAGATCGGCGAAGGCACCACCGAAGTCCAGTTGATGCTCATCGCCCGCGAGCTGGGTCTGTAACCGTACGTTGGGTCGGCAGTGGCAGGGAAGGATCAAGGATGATTGACAAGGTTGTTGCCAGCGCCGCCGTAGCGGTGAAGGACATCCCGGACGGAGCCTCGCTCGCGGTAGGGGGCTTTGGCTTATGCGGTATCCCCGTTTCCCTGATTGAAGCCCTTCATCAGCAGGGAACCACGGACCTGGAAACTGTCAGCAACAACTGCGGCGTGGACGATTGGGGCCTGGGAATCCTCCTCAAGGACGGCCGCATCCGCCGCACCATCAGTTCGTACGTGGGCGAGAACAAGGAGTTTGCCCGGCAGTATCTGGCGGGGGAGCTTGAAGTTGTCCTCACCCCGCAGGGCACCTTGGCGGAGAAGCTGCGCGCCGGCGGCGCAGGCATCCCGGCCTTTTATACCAAGGCCGGCGTGGGAACCCAGGTGTCCGAAGGCGGCCTCCCGCAAAAGTACGACGCCGAAGGCAACGTTGCGATTGCTTCGGCGCCGAAGGAGGTGCGGGCTTTCAAGGACGGCGACTACGTCCTGGAAGAGTCTTTGACCCCGGACTTCGGGCTGGTCCATGCCTGGAAGGGGGACCGCCACGGCAACCTTGTTTTCCATGCGACGGCCATGAACTTCAACCCTCTCTGTGCCATGGCAGCCCGGGTGACGATTGCCGAGGTCGAGGAACTCGTGGAACCGGGGGAGTTGGATCCGGAGCACATCCACACGCCGGGTATCTTCGTTCAGCGGGTCGTCGTAGCAGGAACGGCGGAGAAACGGATCGAAAAGCGCACCGTCGCGTTGACCTCCGCAACAAGCGGACAGACAGGAGCTTCATGATGGCCGACAACACATATCAGGACTTACCGCCACGTCCCGAAGCAGTACGGCACGAGTACCGGCGGGCCGACGTCGAACACCACGAAGCAAAAGGCTGGACCCGCAACGAACTGGCCGCCCGCGTGGCCAAGGAACTGGTCAACGGACAGTACGTGAACCTGGGAATCGGGATGCCCACCCTGATCCCCAACTACATCCCGGACGGAGTGGAGGTCATCCTCCACTCCGAGAACGGCATCCTCGGAGTTGGCCCGTACCCTACCGAGGACAGGGTCGATCCCGACCTCATCAATGCCGGCAAGGAGACCGTGACAACCAACCCGGGTGCTGCGTTCTTCGACTCGGCGTCCTCGTTCGGCATGATCCGCGGCGGACACGTGGACGTGGCGGTCCTGGGAGCGATGGAGGTCGCTGCCAACGGCGATCTTGCCAACTGGATGATCCCCGGCAAGATGGTCAAAGGCATGGGCGGCGCCATGGACCTGGTGTTCGGTGCCAAGAAGGTCATCGTCATGATGGAGCACGTCGACCGCAACGGCCGGCCAAAGATTGTCCCGAGCTGCACGCTTCCCCTCACCGGCAAGGGCTGTGTGGACAGGATCATCACGGACCTGGCGGTGATCGACGTCGTCAAGGACGAGGGGGATCCGCGGTTGGTGTTGCGCGAGCTCGCCCCGAACGTCACCCTTGACGACGTCCTGGCGGCCACAGGCGCCGAGCTGTTCGAAGAGGACCAGGAGCTCACTGTATGACGCGGGTCGTGGAACAACGCGGACTCTACTTCGACGAACTCGAAGAAGGCGTGATCTACGCCCACAAGCCCGGCCGCACCGTCACGGAGACGGACAACGTTCTCTTCACCACGTTGACCATGAACACCCAGGCGCTCCATCTGGATGCTGCCTGGAGTTCCGGACAGCCGTTCGGTCAGCGCCTCATGAATTCCATGTTCACGCTGTCTACCATGGTGGGGCAGTCGGTGACACAGCTGACGCAGGGGACCATCATTGCCCAGTTGGGGCTGACGGATGTCACGTTCCCGCACCCGCTGTATCACGGGGATACGCTGTACACGGAAACGGTGATCACGGGAAAGCGTTTGTCTTCGTCCCGGCCCGGACAGGGCGTGGTGACCATGCAGCACACGGGCCGCAACCAGGACGGTACCGTGGTAGCCCTGGCCACCCGCACCTGCCTGATGTGGACCAAGGAAGCGCACGCCGCGAACCTCGCCGACCATTAGTACGCGCAGCAATCAGCACGCCCAGCAGCAAGGAAATCCATGCACTCTCCCTTCACCATGGGCCCGGCCCTCCTCTTCTGCCCCGCCGACCGGCCGGAGCGTTTCGGCAAGGCCGCGGACCGCGCGGACGCGGTCATCCTGGACTTCGAGGATGCCGTGGCTCCCGCGGACAAGCCCGGGGCCCGTGATGCTGTTTTGAAGCAGCTGGGTGCCGGGGAACTGGACCCCCAACGGACCATAGTGCGCGTGAATCCAGTGGGAACCCGTGACTTCGAACTCGATCTCCAGGCCTTGGAACAGACGCCGTACCGGACGGTCATGCTGGCCAAAGCAGAAAGCGGAGAACAGCTGCGGGCGCTGGCCGGCTACAGCGTCATCGCTCTGTGTGAAACCGCATCAGGCATCGTTAATGCTTCCGCCATCGCGGCTGAGCCCAACACCGTTGCCATGATGTGGGGTGCGGAGGACCTCCTGGCTTCCTTGGGCGGACTCTCCAGCAGGAACGACGACGGCGGCTACCGCGCTGTCGCACTGCACGCGCGCTCCACTGTGCTGCTCGCAGCCAAAGCCGCCGGCAAGGAAGCAATCGACTCCGTGTACGTGAACATCCCGGACTTGGCGGGCCTGCTGACCGAGTCCGCAGACGCGGTGGCCAGCGGATTCGGGGCGAAGGCGTGCATCCACCCCAACCAGGTGGCCGTGGTCCGGGAGGCTTATGCGCCTGCCCCCGAAGCTGTTGCCCAAGCCGAAGAACTCCTCGAAGCAGCGGCCGCCGCAGGCTCAGGTGTGTTCCAGTTCAAGGGCAAGATGATCGACGGACCCATTCTCAAGCATGCGGAAGCGACGCTGCGCCGGGCCAGGCGTTAAACAGAACCGGCCCTTGTTGCGCAGCCACCGTAGACCGGTGGGCTGGGTGAACAAGGGCCGGATTCGTGTGCGTCCGCTATGACGCCTTAGGCGTGGACCGCCGTCGCGAGTTCAGTGAGCTCGACGGCAGCGGGCCTGGCAACCGTGCTCTTGATGACTTCGGCCTTCCCGCTCTTGGCCGAGGCCAGTACCGATTCCATGACGTCCAGTGCATGGAAGGCCAACTGGCCACCGGCCCGCGGTTCCTCACCGGCGGGAGTCGCGGCGAGGTCTGCGATGCCGAAGCCGCGGCCCGAGTCCTTGTAGCCCGCAGAAACCGGGAGGGTTTCCCAGTCCTCGGCGCCAAGGGCGAAGAGCTGCACATCCCCGTCGAAATGGTTGGGATCCGGGACGATCAACGACCCCTTTTCGCCGTGGATTTCGATGTTCGGGCTCTTGGTCTTCACGGCGTCGAAGCTCATGAAGAGCGTGGACAGGGCCCCGGAAGCGTGGACCAGTACTCCGGTGACGTGGGACTCGATGTCCACCGGGACCTTCTGCCCTTCCCGCGGACCTGAGCCGATGGTGCGTTCGTTTCGGGTATGGCTGGCCGCCCCCACCACCGACACCACGGGCCCCAGCAACGTGACCAATGCGGATACGTAGTACGGCCCCATGTCCAGCAGGGGCCCACCACCGGGCTGGTAGTAGAAGTCGGGGTTCGGGTGCCAGCGTTCGTGTCCGGGAGTTGCCATCGTGGCCGTGGCGGAAACCGGTGCACCGATCAGTCCGTCGTCGATCGCCTTGCGGGCAGTTTGAATACCGGTACCCAGGACGGTGTCCGGTGCACAGCCAACCAAGACACCCGCGGCGGACGCAGCCTCAATTACCTCCTTGGCCTCAGTAGTTGTGGCTGCGAGGGGCTTTTCGCCGTACACCGATTTGCCGGCGGCGATTGCCTTGAGTGCGATCTCCGCGTGAGCAGCCGGGATGGTCAGGTTCAGCACCAGCTCGACATCATCCGCTGCCAAAAGCCCGTCCACACTCAGCGCCCTGACGCCCTCGTAGGAGTCGGCCACAGCCTGCGCCCTTGCGGGATCAAGGTCTGCCACGGCCACCAGATTCACCGAATCCAGCCGGCGGAAGTTTGCCAGGTACTGGGCAATGATGGCGCCGCAGCCGATGATGCCGACGTTGAGCGGCTTGGCGGGGTTCAGCGGGATGCCCACAGCATTCCCCTTTCGATGATGGTGCGGACGTTGCTGTCCTGCAGGATTTCCACCCTGTGGCCGGGGGTGCAGACGAAGATTTTGCCCTTGCCCCACTGGCGTGTCCAGATGGCCGGCGAGGTAACCTCGCGGTTCCAAGGATCCCACTCACGTACCTTTTGGGTGGTGGTGGCCAGGACATCAACGTAGTCGTCGCTCAAAACCCAGTACTGCTCCGTGACGAGGTCAAAATCGCCAATTCCCTGGGTAATGGGGTGTTCGGCGGCGGCGGGCAGCATGTTCACCGTGTAGGGAACATAATTGTCCGATTGCTCCCCGGTCTGTTCGTCCGAGTGCTTACCCGGGTGGCAGGCGAACTGGCCACCGATGAGATGGAGGTAATCGGAGTTGTTGCGGTAGGAATCGGCGATTCCGCCGTGCCAGCCGGCCAGTCCCGTGCCGTTTTCGACGGCGGTCCGCAGCCCTTGGAACTCGTCCTTCTCGATGGTGGACATGGTCATGCATTGGACGATCAGGTCCACACCGGCCATATATTCAGCGTCGGCATATATCTTGGGTGACTCTTCGACGCGGACGTCGTAGCCGTTGTCCCGCAAGTAGGGGAGGAAAAGCTCCGTGGCCTCGATTGGCTGGTGTCCATCCCAGCCGCCGCGGACCACCAACGCGGTCTTGTTATTGCTTGTCATGGTTTCCTTCGTATCGGGGCGTGTTCGTTGGAGTCAGGGTAGGGATTCAGCGTGTTGCGAAGGCCGCATCAAAGGCAGCGGCCGGAGGACGGATGGCAGCGAGTTCGCGGACCATCTTGAGCGCCTGGGGAGCGCCCACCAACCGGTCCATGCCGGCGTCCTCCCATTCGATGCTGGTTGGTCCTTCATAACCAACAGCGTTCAAGGTGCGGAAGATCGGCTCCCAGTTCACGTCGCCGTGACCGGCCGTGACGAAGTCCCACCCGCGGCGGGGATCCGCCCAGGGCAGGTGGGAACCAAGACGGCCGTTTCGTCCATTGAGTTGCCGGACGGATTCCTTGACGTGGACATGGAAGATCTTGTCGGCAAAGTCCTGCAGGAACATCACCGGGTCCAGGTCTTGCCAGATGAAGTGGGACGGGTCGAAGTTCAAGCCAAAGCTCTCCCGCGGCCCGATGGCTTCCAGGGTGCGCTTGGCTGTCCAGTAGTCGTAGGCGATTTCCGATGGGTGGACTTCCAGGGCGAAGCGGACACCAACTTCGTCAAAGACGTCCAGGATGGGATTCCACCGATCGGCGAAGTCCTGGTAGCCGCGCTCAATCATGGCGTCCGAAGCCGGTGGGAACATGGCTACGCACTTCCAGATGGACGAGCCAGTGAAACCGGTGACCGTCTTGACGCCCAGCCTCGCGGCGGCGCGGGCCGTGGTTTTCATGGCTTCAGCCGCGCGTTGGCGTACGCCTTCAGGGTCACCATCGCCCCATACCGCCGGGGCGAGGATGTCACGGTGCCGCTCATCGATGGGGTCATCGCAGACGGCCTGTCCGGTGAGGTGGTTGGCAATGGCATGGACAGTCAGGTTGTGCTTTTCCAGGATGTCGAGCTTTCCCTGAAGATAAGCGTCGTCCTCCACCACTTGCAGGGGATCCAGATGATCGCCCCAGCAGGCGATTTCCAAGCCGTCAAAGCCCCACTCGCCTGCAAGCCGTGCCACTTCCTCGAACGGCAGATCAGCCCACTGGCCGGTGAAGAGGGTGATGGGTCGGGTCATGATGCTTCCTTGTCGACGTTCTGCCAGCGGCTTGCGTTGTCCGCGCTGGTCTCGACTGCGGCCAGTACCTTTTGCACCTGCAAGGCATCAGCGAACGACGGCGAGGGCTGCTCGCCTGCGTCGATCGCGTTCACGAGGTCCACAACCTGATGGGTAAATCCGTGCTCATAGCCCAAACCATGTCCGGTGGGCCACCAGTTGGCGGTGTAGGGATGGGACGGTTCGGTGACCATGATCTTCCGGAAGCCCGCGTCCGGTTCCAGCGCCGCTTCATAGAACTGCAGTGAGTTCATGTCCTCGAAATCGAAAGCCAGGGAACCCTTGGTGCCGTTGAGCTCCAGGCGCATGGCATTCTTGCGTCCCAGGGCAAAGCGGGTGGCTTCGAAGATGCCGATGGGTCCTGACTCGAACCGCGCAGTGAACAGGGCCGCATCATCAACGGTTACCGGGCCACGCGGTCCATCTGAACCGCCGTGGCCGCCCAACCCCACGAAATCGCCGCCCACCGGGCGTTCCTTGACGAAGGTTTCCAGCAGCGCAGAGACTCCGGTGATATCGAGGCCGGTGATCCACTGCGCGGCGTCGATGCTGTGGGCTCCGATGTCGCCCAGGGAACCGGAACCGGACTTGGATTTGTCCAGTCGCCACGTCAGGGGTGCGTCCGCATCGCTGAGCCAGTCCTGGAGGTACTGGGCGCGGACATGGCGGATTTCGCCGAGCCGGCCTTCTTCAACCATTCTCTTTGCCAGTGCCAAAGCAGGCGTGCGGCGGTAGCTGAAGCCGCACATGGACAGGACTCCGCGCTCGGCTGCTGCCTGCGCGACGACTGTCATCTTTTCGGCTTCCTCCACGGAGTTGGCCAAGGGCTTTTCGCACAGGACATGCTTGCCGGCCTCGAGCGCGGCAATGGCGATCTCGGCATGGGTGTTGCCCGGGGTGCAGATGTCGATCAGGTCGATGTCGTCCCGTTCGATCAACCGCCGCCAGTCGGTTTCGGTGGATGCCCAGCCGTATTTGGCTGCCGCAGCCTTGACACCGTCAGGATTCCTGCCTGCCACGGCCGTAAGTTCCGGTGTCCGTGGCAGGTCAAAGAACCGCGGTGCGGTACGCCAGGCGTGGGAGTGCGCGGCGCCCATGAAGGCGTAGCCCACCATTCCTACACGCAGTGGTTTTGCTTGTGTCACAGGGGAGTCCTTTCTATTTGCTGAAGCCTGCGGTCAGGCCGCTGACCAATTGGCGGCGTCCAAGGACATAGATCACCAGGATGGGCAGCGTGCTCAGCACGACCGAGGCGAGAACGGCAGGGATGTTGACGCTGAACTCACCCTGGAAGGACCACAGACCCAAGGGCAGGACGCGCAGTCCGGGACTCTGGGTGAGCACGAGCGGGAGCAGGAAGCCGTTCCAGACATGCAGGCCGTTGTAGATAGCCACGGTGACGATGGCGGGCTTGGTCAATGGAAGAGCCAAACGCCACATGGTCTGCCACTCGCTGCACCCGTCCAGGCGCATGGATTCGAAGAGCTCGTTCGGAACGTCGCGGATGAAGTTGGACAGGATCAATACCGTCAGCGGTATGGCGAACGCAATGGACGGAAGCATGATGGCCAACAGGCTGTCATAGAGATTCAGTCGGATGATCATCAGGTAGATCGGGATGATGGTGGCCTGAAGGGGAATTGCCAGTCCCATCAGGAAGACACCGTTGACGAACTTCAAGTACCTGCCCTTGCCGCGCACGATCGCGAAGGCCGCCATGAAGGCGATCAGGACCGTGGGGATAACCGATCCCAGTGTGACGATGACGCTGTTCATGAAGTAAGTGGCGAAGTTGGCTTCAAGAACCAGCTGGTAGTTCTCCAGGGTCGGGGCTGTCGGCAGCGCCATCGGATTTTGTCCGAAATAGCCTTCGGAGGTCTTCAGGCTGGTGATGACGATGTAGTAGACCGGAATGATGATGACGGCCAGCCAGATCCAGCCGCCGAGGCCGCCGGGGATGTTGAGCCGCCTGATCCGTGTGCCAAGGCTTTGCTTGGCTTTGATCGACGACGCCGCAGAGGCGGGTGTTCCGGGTTTTGAGTCGCTCTTGAGGACAGTACTCACGTTACATACCTTCCAGTTGGCTGCCCTGTTGGTCCTTGCCGCCCAGGCGTTGGAGGAATAGGGCCAGCGCCAGGCCAATGACGACAAGGATGACGGCGATGACGCTTGCAGGTCCCATGAGGTTGGCCCGGAAGCCGCGCAAGTACATGTCGAGGGCCAGGATGCGGGTGGTGTTACCCGGTCCGCCACCTGTGAGGACGAAGATGAGGTCGAAATACGTCAGCGACCCAACAACCATCAGGGTTGAGGACGTGATGATGGTGTACTTCAGCTGAGGCAGTGTGATGTGGAAGAACTGCTTGATGGTTCCTGCGCCGTCGATCTGGGCCGCTTCATAGAGCGACTTGGGGATCTGCCGCACGCCACCTTGGTAAATCAGGGTGTGGAACGGCACGAACTGCCAGGCGATAACGAAGATGATCAGTCCGAGCGCCAGCTGGGGCACTCCCAACCAGTCCTGGGCAAGGAACGGAAGTCCCAGGCCCATGGCCAGGCCGAAGTTCGGGTCCAGCAACGCCTTGTAGGCGATGGCGACCGCAGCCGAGGAAAGCAGCAGGGGCAGGAAGTACAACACGGCCAGAGCTGCCCTGTATCGCTGCGTTCCCGCGGTAAAGACCCCCAGCAACAGACTGATGGGCGTCTGGACGAGCCAGGACACAATCATGATCATGAAGGTCAGGCCAAGGGAGTTGTAGAGCTCGGGGTCGGACAAGACCGACGTCCAGTTCTCCATTCCGGCTGCTCCAATGGCGCCGATGCCGTCCCAGTTGGTGAAACTCAGGATCAGTACCCCGAGAAGCGGTACAACGGCGAAGACGACAAAGAAGAACAAGGCCGGAATCGTCAGCCAGGGAAGCGCGGATCTTTGCTGCACGCTTCCTTGGGTCTTTTGTGTACCAGAGGCAGCCCTGTTAGAGGTTATGGAACTCATTTGCCCAGGGTGGCATTCATGTTCTCAGCGAATTGCTGCGGGGTGATCGACTTGAGGAAGAGCTGGTCAATGTTGTTCAGCAGGGCTTCGGCAGCGGTGGGGCTCAGGGCCTGGTCCCAGGACTGCTGGAAGTTGGGGGCGTCCTTGCCCAGGGCGTAGACGAAGTTCAGGAAGTCCTTGTCCGGGGACGAGGCAAGCTTGTCTTCAATGCCCTTGACGATCGGAACCGAGCCGGAGTTGATGTAGGCGTCGATGACCGTATCTGTCATGATGCCGTCCTTGAAGAATTTCTTGGCCGATTCCTTTTCCTTGTCCGTGGCCTTGGCCGAGATCGACATGTACTGGGCCGGGTTGCCCACGCCGTTCTTCGGGTCTCCCTTGCCGCCGGCAATGGTCGGGAAGTTTACGAAACCGAGCTTTCCATTCTGGACGAAGTTCTGGCCGTCCTTCTTCATGGCGCCGTAGGTCCAAGAGCCCTGCAGCATCATCGCTGCCTTGCCGGTGAACAGGAGGGCCTGGTCTGCCTTTGAATCCGCCGTGATGGAGGAGAAACCCTTGATGAAGCCATCGGCGGAGACCAGTTCCTGGATCTTGGTGCCGGTTTCGATGACGGCCGGGTCCATCCAAGCGTTGGGCTTGCCATCGAAAATAGCCTTGAAGACCTCGGGGCCGCCGATGCGGTCCAGCAAGTATTCCAGCCACATCATGGAGGTCCAGCGGGATTGTCCGCCCAGGGACAACGGGGCTACGCCCATGTCGTTGAAGGTCTTGACCAGGGACATGAGGTCTTCCCAGGTTTTCGGCGGCTGGACTCCGGCTTTGTCGAACAGGTCCTTGTTGTAGAAAAGGACGATCGGGGCCACGTACTGGTTGGGAAGGGCGTAGATCTTGCCGTCAACCGTTGCTGCTCCGAAGGAGGAGGGGAAGAACTTGTCTTTGAGGTCCGGGTTGGAATCAAACCAGCTGGTGAGGTCTTCAACCTGTCCCGCGTCGGCGTACGTTTTCAGGCCACCGCCACCCCAGCCGTAGATGATCGTGGGGGCCTGGCCGGCCCCGATGGCCGTCTTGATCTTGGTCTTGTACGCGTCGTTCTGGAAGTACGTGACGGCGATCTTGTTATCGGGATTGGCCGATCCGAATGCATCCACGGCCTTCTGCATGGTGGTTTGGTTGGGCTCGCCTGTAAGGAACCACATGCTGGCTCCGCCTCCTCCGCTCGCACCGCCTGGACCGGACGTGCCGCAGGCGCTTGTGGCCATGGCGGCGAAGGGAGTCACGGCCGCGAGGGCCAGGAAGGAACGCCGGGATGATTGGAACTGCTTCATTGCTTCTCCAGGGGTAGTCGCATCACTGAGCAAGCCTTGGTGCTTACTGCCGAACAGAGTGCCTGGCCCGAAATTTATCGAAAAATTTCGATGCCATGATTTAGGTCACGGTCTAAACTAAAGCCTGCGTCACAGTCCGTCAAGGGTCTCCTGGTAAAGATCTACGGTGATAAATCCGGTGAATTGCACGCGTCAGATTTATCGCCGATACTGAAAACACGTCGAAAGATTTCGAAAGTTGGGGAACATGGTTCGAGAAGTGCGTCCGCCCAAATTGACCTTGGCTGCCGTCGCCAAGGAAGTTGGCGTCTCCGCGCCAACCGTGTCCAAGGTGGTTAACGGCCGGCAGGACGTGGCCGAGGAGACCCGTAACCGCGTCCTCGCGGCCTTGCACAGAACGGGCTACCGTTCCCCGCTTCAGCGCAAGAGTCCTCCCGCGCAGCAAGCCGTGGAGGTGGTCTTCGATTCGCTGAACTCTGCGTACTCCGTGGAGGTGCTCAACGGAATAATGGAGCATGCCGCGGCCTCGCAGATGGAAGTGATCCTCTCCGTCACCAGCAGGCAGTCAGCATCGCCCATGGACCCGGAGGAGCGTGCCCAGCGCCTGCTCGATGAGGGCCGCAGCGGCATGATCGTCGTCACCTCGGCCTTCGGGCCAGGGCAGCTTAAGGCCTTCCAGCGCCGCCGCATTCCGGTGGTCGTGGTGGATCCGCTCAACCCGCCACCGGGAGACGTCTTCAGCGTCGGAGCAAGCAACTGGGCAGGGGGAAAGGCGGCGGCTACCCACCTGTTGGACATGGGGCACCGTCGCATTGCGTACATTGGAGGTCCGGCGGCCGCCGAATGCAGCCAGGCCCGTTTGCATGGTTACATGGCCGCGCTGATGGCCGCCGGCGTGCCGGTGGTGGAGGAATATGTCTCGGCAGGTCCGTTCCGCTCGTCAACCGGGGTGGCGGCGATGAAGTCGCTCCTGGCCCTGGACGATCCCCCCACGGCGGTCTTCGCCGCCAGCGACAGCATCGCCCTTGGGGTCCTGGCAGAAGCCAGGAGGCAGAACATCCGCATTCCGGACGACATGAGCCTGGTGGGATTCGATGGCACGACGCAGGCTGAAGAGTCCCTGCCGCCACTGACTTCGGTATCGCAACCCCTGCTGGAAATGGGCCGTTCAGCGTTGAGCTTCATTCTCCGCCAACGGAGCGGAGAGGAAATCGACTCCCGGCGCGTCGAACTTGCCACCCACCTGGTGGTGCGTGAGTCCACCGCCCCGCCGCGTACGCAGCAGAGTCCGGCAGGTCTCCGACGCCAGGCGGATTGACGCCGGCAGTCAGAGCCGGAGCGGCGGAATGGCTTCGTACAGCAGCAACCGAACCCAACGATCGCCGGTTTCGCGGTACTCCTCACGGCTGGCAAAGCGGTAAAGGTAGCTGCGCGCACGCACCCAGCGGGGGCGTTCGCCGTCGAACGGGTCTTGGCGAAGCAGCCCAAGCGTTGCTTGGTCCGCCTCCAGGAGTCTCTTAAGGAAGGCATAAAACCATTCCTCGTGGACGGTTCGCAGCGGCAGGAACCACATCAGCCAGTCCAGCCTGAGGTGATAGGGCGCCCATTGGCGCGGGAGGCGCCGGACGTCGTCGGGCTTTCCCTTGAAGCCGTATTCCAGCCAGCGGTCATCGGGCGCATCAGGTTCCTCGTCCAGGGTGCCCTCCACGACGATTTCGATCCGCTGTTTGGTGACCGTCCCGAACGCCCCATAGGCATTGACCAGGCGCCATCGGTTGAAGCTGGCATTCATGAGCTGCTGACGCGAAAACAGGTTCAGGAGCGGACGGTAGCTCAGGACCAGCAGCAGGACACTGACCATAACGACGACGGCGAGCCACCACGCCGGGGTTTCGGCGCCTGAGTGCCACTCGAGCGGGATGAACGGGAAGACGGCATGGACCGCGGAGTCGCCCACCGCTCCGAAGGTCAGGATGATCGCTGCCCAATTCAGCCACGCGAAGTTCCCTGAAGCCACCAGCCACAGCTGGGTGACGATGATGACGCCCGCGGCGGCGCTGGCGACCGGCTGCGGTGCGAAAAGGAAGAATGGCACCACCAGCTGCGCAAAATGGTTTCCCGCTACCTCGACCTTGTGCAGCGGGCGGGGGAGGAGGTGGGCCTGCCGGCTGAGCGGGCCGGGCATTGGCTGTGTTTCGTGGTGGTAGAACATCGCTGTCATGTCGCGCCACTCGCGTCCGCCGCGGATCTTGATCATCCCGGCACCGAACTCCAGCCGGAAGACCAGCCACGTGATCAGGATGAGGATGGTGGTGGGTGGGGGCGTCTGGTCCGAACCAAGAAACGCCACCGTGAATCCCATCTCGAGGAGGAGGATCTCCCATCCAAACCCATAGAACGTCTGGCCCACGTTGACGATCGACATGTACAGGAACCACAGGGCAAGGAAAGCCACCATGGGCAGCCATGGAGGACCGGCCTGCGGGAGGCCGATCAGCAGTAAGGCCGCCACTGTGATCCCCACCCGGCACACGGCCCGGAGCAGCGCATCCGAGTAGTGCCAGCGGAAAAGAGTCGGCCTGGCCAAGCGGCGTGCAAGGTCCAGGAATGCCGGTACCGGTAGCAGCCCCCGCTCGCCCAAAAGGGCAGGGAACTGGTTCAGCGTCGAAAGGAACGCAACCGCGTAGAGTGCCGCGGTGCCGCGCTGCAACACCTGCCGGGCGAATTCATGGTCCCACGCATCAAACCAGGACAGCCATTCCACAATCCCACGGTACGCAGGGGAGCCCGGCGGTCAAGCAGTGCAGGGCCGCAGGGGTTCCCGTCCCGTTCGCAGGCCCTCGTGCCGGCTGGGATACTTAAGGAATGCAGCCGCGCAAGATCGTCATCCTCGGGTCCACTGGTTCCATCGGCACGCAGGCGATCGACGTCGTCGACGCCGCCCCGCACCGTTTCGAGGTGGTGGCACTGAGCGCCGGCGGAGGAAACCTGGAACTCATCGCCCAGCAGGCCGTTCACACCCGGGCGCAAGCGGTGGGCATTGCCCAGGGCGATCCTGCCACCCTGCAGCAGTTCATTGCCGCTGCGGCCGCGGAAGCGGGCGTGCCGGACTTCGCTCCGCAGATCTTCGTCGGCCCCGATGCCTCAACGGAGATTGCCGCCATCGACTGCGATGTTGTCCTTAACGGCATCACTGGTTCCATCGGCTTGGCCCCCACACTCGCTGCGTTGGGCACGGGAGCTACGCTGGCCCTGGCCAACAAGGAGTCGCTGATCGTCGGCGGTGCCCTGGTCAAAGCCGCCGCACGCCCGGGCCAGATTGTTCCCGTCGACTCCGAACACTCCGCCATTGCACAGTGTCTCCGGTCCGGCACCGAGCAGGAAGTGGAGAAACTGATCCTGACCGCTTCCGGTGGGCCGTTCCGCGGCCGCACCCGTGAGGAACTCCACCACGTCACTCCGCAGGAAGCGCTGGCCCACCCCACCTGGGACATGGGCCTCATGGTGACGACCAACTCGGCCAGCCTGGTCAACAAGGGCCTGGAAGTGATCGAAGCGCACTTGCTGTTCGACGTCCCCCTGGATCGGATCGAGGTTGTGGTCCATCCCCAATCCGTGGTCCATTCCATGGTTCAGTTCGTGGACGGTTCCATCATTGCCCAGGCATCGCCCCCGGACATGAGGCTTCCCATTGCCCTCGGACTGGGTTGGCCCGACAGAGTGCCCCGGGCCGCGCAGGCCTGCGATTGGACGCAGGCCACGAGCTGGACGTTCGAACCGCTCGATGCCGTGGCGTTCCCGGCCGTCGACCTCGCCAAGGACGCAGCCAAGCAGGGGAGTACCTTCCCGGCGGTTTTCAACGCGGCCAATGAGGAAGCCGTTGAGGCCTTCCATTCCGGCCGGATCCGCTTCACGGACATCGTTGACACGGTGGAGTCCGTCCTCAGCGAACACTCAGGATCCTCTGAGCTAACGGTGGAGTCCGTGCTGGATGCTGAGAAGTGGGCACGAGCCCGAACCCACGATCGTTTAGCTTCACGCAGCGCCCTGTAACCTCCCCATACCTTTACGGAAGCAGTCCCACCGGCATGAGTCCCGTCCTTCTCTTCATTCTTGGAGTTATCTTCGTCGCGATAGGCGTCGCTGTCTCCATTGCGCTGCACGAGGTGGGCCACCTGGTGCCGGCGAAACTCTTCAAGGTGCGCGTCACCAAGTACATGATCGGCTTCGGGCCGACGCTCTGGTCCAGGAAGAAGGGCGAAACGGAGTACGGCTTCAAGGCCCTGCCCCTGGGCGGCTACGTCTCGATGATCGGCATGTATCCGCCCAACAAGGAGGACGGCGGAGTCCGCCCTTCAAGCACCGGCATGTTCCAGACCCTCGCCACCGAAGCCCGCTCGGTCGCCCATGAAGAAGTAGGGCCCGGCGACGAAGGACGTGTCTTCTACAAGCTTCCGGTCTGGAAGAAAATCATCATCATGCTCGGCGGACCGGCCATGAACATGGTGATTGGCTTGGTCCTGTTGGCCGTGCTGCTCATGGGATTCGGCGTTGCCCAGGCAACAACCACGATCTCCGATGTCTCCAAATGCCAGGTGGCGGCAGGCGAAACCGTGGACCCTGATTCAGCCGACTGCAAGCTCACCCCGGCAGCTGCCGCAGGGCTTCAGCCCAATGACAAGGTCACCTCCTTCGACGGCAAGGCCGTCACCAGCTGGGATGAACTGACCAGTTGGATCAGGTCCTCCGCGGGCAAGGAAGTACCCATCACGGTGGAACGCAATGGTGCAAGCGTGGAGACCACCGTGACGCCCGTTCTTTCCTCGCGCCCGGTCATCGGGGCGGACGGCCGCCCCGAGCAGGACGCCAACGGCGTCCTCAAATACCAGGAAGTCGGCTTCCTTGGCATCGGTGCGCAAAGCGCCTTGGTTCCCCAACCGGCGTCGGCTGTCCTTCCCATGGCGGGAGAGAACATCAAGCAAATTTCCGGTGTGATCTTCAACCTGCCCGCCAGGGTGGTCGGCGTCGCCAAAGCGGCCTTCAGCGAGGAGCCCAGGGACCCCAACGGCCCCATCAGCGTGGTGGGTGTCGGCCGCGTGGCCGGCGAGGTGGCAGCCATGGAACAGGTACCCCTGCAGGCCCGGATAGGGACCCTGATCGGACTGCTGGCGGGGCTCAACTTCGCCCTGGCCATCTTCAACCTCATCCCGCTCCTGCCGCTCGACGGCGGCCATGTGGCCGGTGCCCTGTACGAAGGAGCACGACGGCGGTTGGCCAAGTTGCGTGGCAAGCCGGACCCGGGCGCCTTCGACATCGCGAAGCTCCTGCCGGTGACCTACGTCGTGGCGGCGTTGCTGCTGTGCATGAGCGTCCTGCTGATTTACGCGGACATCGTCAAGCCCGTCAACATTTTCGGCTGACCCATGAACATTGACGACCGGACTGTGGGGATAGGCTAGCTCCATGACTGTTTTCGCTGTTGAGTACGTATACGTCGCCGATTCCGACGCCCTCCGCGACGAAGCCCGGCCAGCACACCGTGCGTGGCTCGCCGGACTGGCTGAGGACGACAAGCTGCTTGCCAGCGGCCCCTATGGTGACGGTGCCGGCGCTTTGCTGATCTTCAAGGCCGCGGAAGAAGCCGAACTCAATAACCTCCTCAAGCAGGATCCATTTGCTGAAGCCGGGGTTATCGCCGGCATCCGCACCACCGAATGGGCCCCCATCATCGGCGTCCTGGCAGCCCACGCTTCCTAGCCCCGGCGTCCTCCACCTCAACGATCACCCCAACCCAAGGAGTCCACGTGACCTCGGTCAGCCTGGGAATGCCAGCAGCCCCACCACCCGTTCTTGCCCCGCGCCGCAAGACGCGACAAATCAAGGTTGGTTCCGTTGGCGTTGGCTCTGATTCGCCGATCAGTGTTCAGTCCATGACCACTACGCCAACCACGGACATCAACGCCACCCTCCAGCAGATCGCGGAACTGACTGCATCAGGCTGCGACATTGTGCGCGTTGCCTGCCCCTCCGCTGATGATGCCGAAGCCTTGCCGATCATCGCTCGGAAGTCGCAGATTCCGGTGATCGCCGACATCCACTTCCAGCCCAAGTACGTCTTCGCCGCCATCGAAGCAGGTTGTGCCGCCGTCCGCGTGAACCCGGGCAACATCCGCAAGTTCGATGACCAGGTCAAGGAAATCGCGGCAGCGGCCCGGGACCACGGCACGTCCATCCGCATCGGCGTTAACGCGGGTTCCCTGGAGCCCGGCATCCTGAAGAAGTACGGCAAGGCAACGCCCGAGGCGCTGGTTGAATCCGCCGTGTGGGAGGCCTCGCTGTTCGAAGAACACGGATTCCACGACTTCAAGATCTCCGTGAAGCACAACGACCCCGTGATCATGGTGGCCGCCTACGAGATGCTGGCAGAGAAGGGTGACTGGCCGCTCCACCTCGGTGTGACGGAGGCCGGACCGGCTTTCCAGGGAACCATCAAGTCGGCCACGGCCTTCGGTGCGCTCCTGTCCCGCGGCATCGGCGACACCATCCGCGTTTCCCTGTCCGCCCCACCGGTGGAGGAAATCAAGGTTGGCAACCAGATCCTCCAGTCCCTCAACCTCCGCCCACGCAAGCTCGAGATCGTCTCCTGCCCGTCCTGTGGCCGCGCCCAGGTGGATGTCTACACCCTCGCCGAGCAGGTAACTGCCGGCCTGGAAGGCATGGAGATTCCGTTGCGCGTTGCGGTGATGGGCTGTGTAGTCAACGGACCCGGTGAAGCACGCGAAGCAGACCTCGGTGTGGCCTCCGGAAACGGCAAGGGCCAGATTTTCGTGAAGGGCGAAGTCATTAAGACTGTGCCCGAGAGCGAAATTGTTGAGACACTGATCGAAGAGGCCATGCGTATCGCTGAAGAGATGGGGGAGGCCGATGGCGAAGATGCTGTCAAGGGTAGCCCCGTGGTTAGCGTCTCGTAACGAGAACGGCTTGGGGGTCAGGGTGCTCGGCGGTGCCGACACCCTGGCTCTTCGCGCGCTCGCAAACGAAGACGCCGTAGCCAACGTCTTCATCCTTGCCCATCTGGAAAGTACCGGAACGGCGGCGCCTACCAGCGGCGGGGCCAGCGTTTTCGGAGTTTTCGACGGCGACACGCTCCTGGGTGCCTGCTGGGCCGGCGCCAATCTGGTTCCCGTGCAGCTGGAGCCCGGGCTGGCCGGCTACGTGGCCAACGCCGCCCACCAGACCGGACGCCGGTACGCTTCCATCTTCGGACCGGCCGAGACTGTGCTTGCGCTTTATGCCCGGTTCGAGCAGTTGGGCCATGTGGCCCATGAGGTCCGCGCCGAGCAGCCACTTCTCAGCATCTCCGGCGGCCCGGCCATCGGTGCCAATCCGGCCCTCACCTTTGGCTCAATGGTGGATTTCGACCGCATCCTTCCCGCCTGTGCTGCCATGTTTGAGGAAGAAGTGGGCTACTCTCCCTTCCTGGGAGGCCAGGAGTTCTACAGCAAGAGGGTGGCCGGCCTCATCCGGCAGGGCCATTCCCTGGTTCACATCGATACAAGCGGCACGGTGGTCTTCAAGGCCGAGCTGGGTGCCGTCACACGGGATGTCACCCAGGTGCAGGGCGTGTGGATGAATCCGGAACTGCGTGGCCGTGGCCAGAGCGCCGGGTACATGRCCGCCGTCGTCAACCTCTCGAGGACGTTCGCTCCGGTGACGAGCCTGTACGTCAACGACTACAACACCAAAGCCCGGGCCACCTACGAGCGCGTGGGATTTGAACAGGTTGGCACCTTCGCGACGGTCCTGTTTTAGCCTGATCCGGCTCCTTGTCCCTATACGTTTTCCGGCCCGCCGTGCCCAAGTTGTAGTCTGGTCCCGGTTGGCGCGTGCCACCACATCACTCGAACTTCCCTGGGGAACAAATGAATAAAAATGCGCTGCGCGGTTTTGCCGTGTCAGGACTGTTGGTCATGGGCCTCACCGCATGCGGCGGTGCCGGCACTTCCACGGAAGCGGCGTCCGCGCCGGCCAGCGAAACGGCGACACCGACGCCGACGACCGTTGAGTTCCGCACGTACTCAAAGGCGGAGCTAACAAAGATGGTCGGAGATGTCCGTGACGGCAAAGGCACCAGACTTATGGTGATGCCTGACGACCGCTTGGCAGACACCCTGCAGCAGGTGAAGGACCTCGTGGCGAACAGCGTCATTGAGCCCGCGTCCTGCACCAGCTTCCTGACTGGTGGCGGTATCCAGATGGAAGAAGGAGCCACGATGAGCATCGGCGCCTCGGCCAGTTCAACGGCAGAGACGGCTTACCTGCTGTCTTTGTTCTCCGGTGCTGCAGAGGACAAGGTCAAAGCTGTCGCCGAGAACAGTGCCAAGGATCTCGCTGCCTGTGGTGACATCCAGATGACGGTCATGGGAAATGCGGTACACGCCAGCATCAAGGCGCTGCCCACCTCCGCCAAGACTCCGGGGGCCATTGCCTACCACAGCACCGCGGCGGGGCCAGCTGGATCGCAGGAACAGTTGTTCGTCAGCACGGTCAAGAGCGGAGTCGTCCTGGTGGCACAGTCCACCGGTACGAAGGTCTCGGACTCCGATCTTCCCAAGCTTGAGGCGATGCTGGACCAGGCTGCCGATCTCATCAAGTAGCCGCCGGAATCTGTGTAGAAGTACATGCCGTTTTGGAGCTTCATTACGGCATGTACTGCTCCTTACCTGGGGAGTCCAGGTTGCCTGTGAGGTAGTGCTGGATGTTCGGGGCAACCAAGCGGACCACTTCCTCGCGTGGGGCGGACGCCAGCGGCTGCAGCCGGATCACGTATCGCGCCAGCATGAGGCCCACCACTTGGGTAGCCACCAGGTTTCCGCGCAGTCGCACTTCGGCGGCGGAGCCCGGCAAGCCCCCCATGATCCGTGGCAGGACCGCCCTGCTGACCACTTCCTTCATGAGCGCCGTCTTGGCTTTGGAGCCGATGGTGCCACGGGCGAAGGCCACCATGGCGTGCTGTGCCGGGCCTTCCCAGAGCTCCAGGACGGTGCGGACAATGACTTCAGCCCTCACCTGGGGGTCAGCGTTTTCGACGTCGGACAGGACCGCCGCGGGGTCTGCCGGCAATTCGACGCTTGCTGCGAACAGCTCGTCTTTGCCCTTGAAGAAGTGGTGCACCATGGCCGGATCCACGCCGGATTCGCGGGCTACCTGGCGCAGGCTTGTTCCATCGAACCCCTGCTCCGCGAAAAGCCCCCGGGCGGCAGCCAGTATGGCTTCTCTGGAGTGATCTTCCTGACTGCGTCGGCCGCGTCGTAGCTGCGGGAGGCTCATCGCGTTTGTCGCCGCAGGGTCAGCGACGCCAGGACCAATACGCCTACCACGATCGCAGCCATCACCGAGGCGTCCTGCCACATCGCCGACGTCGCCTCGGAATTGCCTGCGATCTCCTTCAGGGCGTCCACCGAGAAAGTCAGCGGCAGGACGCCCGAGATGCCGTCCAGGACCTCATTCATGTGCTCCCGCGCAACAAAGAGTCCGCACAGCAGGATCTGCGGAACAACCACTACCGGCATGAACTGCACGGCTTGGAACTCCGTCCGGGCGAACGCCGAACACAACAGGCCCAGGGCGACACCCAATACCGCGTTGATGACGGCGATCAGCACCACCAGGCCAGGGCTTCCCTTGATGTCCAAGTCAAAGATCCAGTACGCCACCGCTGTGGCCACCAGGGATTGCAGGGCCGCCATGATGGAGAAAGCCAAGGCGTATCCGAACAGGAGATCGGCTTTGTGGATAGGAGTGGTGAGTAACCGCTCCAAGGTCCCGGACGTGCGTTCTCGCAGCATGGTGATGGACGTCACCAGGAACATCACAACGAAGGGAAAGATCGCCAGCATCATCAGGCCCACACGGTCGAACGTGCGCGGTACCCCGGGCGGCAGGGTTTCGTTCTCATAGAGGAAGTAGACGGCCGTCAGCAGGAGGGCGGGAACAACGAGGATCATTGCCACGCTTCGGTGGTCGTGACGCAGCTGGCCCAGGACCCGGGTGGTCGTAGCCAGCGTCATCCGGAGGTTCATGATGCCACCTGGTTTTCGTGCCGGCCGCGGTCCGCAGCCCGGATGATGGTCAGGAACGCCCGCTCGAGGTCCACGCTCTGGCCGCGTTCGGCAAGTTCGGCCGGCGTGAGCTGGGCGAGCAGGAGTCCTTGCCTGAGCAACAGCAAGGTGGAGCAATGGGACGCTTCCTCCATGACGTGGCTGGAGACCAGCAGGGTTGTGCCGGCTGCGGCCATGGCGGCGAACCGCTCCCACAGTTCGGCCCGAAGAACGGGATCCAGCCCCACCGTGGGCTCGTCCAGGACGAGGACTCTCGGGTGGGCCACCAGTGCGCAGGCCAACGACACCCGGCTGAACTGTCCGCCTGAAAGATCGGCCGCCTTTTGCCGGGCAAGATCCCGAAGCCCGACGGCGGCAATCGCCTCGGCGGCGTCTGCCGCCGTCGCGCTGTGCATGGCGCCAAAATAGCGGACGTTCGCTTCGACGCTGAGGTCTCCATAGACGCTGGCGCCCTGGGTGACATATCCGACGTCGTGCCTGAGGGGGGCGCTGCCTGCGGCCTGTCCCAGCACGGTGATGGATCCGCGGGTGATCCGCTGGACTCCGACGATGGCGCGCATGAGCGTGGTCTTGCCGCTTCCCGAGGGGCCAAGCAGTCCTGCTACCTGCCCCGGCGCTACCGTGAAATCGAGGCCGCGGAGGACTCTGTTGCGGCCCAAGGAAACATGGAGATCCGTTGCTGCGATGGCAACGGCAGCAGCGGAGGGAGCGGCAGGTTGGGGAGTGCGCGACATGATGGCCTCACGAGCATCCGAAAATTCATCAAGTGATGAAATAACGGTAGAACTGCCGCTGATGAGTGGTCAAGGACTTTCTCCTCCATCGAAAGTACAAAAATCCTTGAAAACGTGTCGTCAATCACATAGGTTCATCCCTAACCGTGTCGTTGGGGCGCGGGTGATTATTGAGGGGAATCGTGACAATGGCAGTTGGCGTTGATCTTTCCAAGGCACTTGACAAGGCGTACGAGGACAAGACCCTGAAGGAAATTCTGGATGCATCTCCGGCCGCGTTAGCAGGTGTTACGGATGCCACGGCAAAGGCCTTGAAGGATTCCCTGGGTATCGACACCATCCGCGAGCTCGGCAGCAATAAGTTCTTCGCAGTCGCAGGCGTACTCGTCGCCCTGGAGGGCAAGACCAAGTAGTCCACGGATAAGCCCGCGGCCGGCCGTTGAGCCACGCCATCGCAGGATGACCAGCCCACAGCGGCCAGGGGCTTCCGCTCGCGACGGCGTGGCTCTTCCGTGTGCGGGGCAATGAGGCTCCTAAGGCCGTCCGTTCAAGGCGCAAGGCCGTCAGCCGGTAGATTAGTACGCAGTTGTTTTGCCACATCTGCCAAAGAAACGGATACGTACCCGTGGTCCTTCGCCTTTCCCAGTTATTCCTGCGCACCCTGCGTGAAGATCCCGTCGACGCCGAGGTCGCCAGTCACAAGCTTCTGGTCCGCGCCGGCTATATCCGCCGTGCGGCCCCCGGTATCTACACCTGGCTCCCGCTGGGCCTGAGCGTCCTGCGCAAGGTTGAGGAAATCATCCGCCAGGAAATGTCCGCCATCGGAGCCCAGGAAGTCCACTTCCCGGCGTTGCTCCCGCGCGAACCCTACGAGGCCACCAACCGCTGGACCGAGTACGGCGAAGGCCTGTTCCGTCTCCAGGACCGTAAGGGCGCCGACTACCTCCTTGCCCCCACGCACGAAGAAATGTTCACGCTGCTGGTGAAGGATCTGTACTCCTCGTACAAGGACCTGCCGCTGAGCCTGTACCAGATCCAGAACAAGTACCGTGATGAAGCACGTCCCCGCGCCGGGCTCCTCCGCGGCCGGGAATTCATCATGAAGGATTCCTACTCCTTTGACGTTGACGACGCCGGTTTGGACGCCAGTTACGCCGCCCACCGTGCCGCGTACCTGAAGATCTTCGAGCGCCTGGGCCTGGAAGTCATTCCGGTTGCCGCCACCGCCGGTGCCATGGGTGGTTCCAAGAGCGAGGAATTCCTGTTCCCCACCGAGATCGGCGAGGACACCTTCGTTCGCTCGGCCGGTGGATACTACGCCAACGTGGAAGCCGTCACCACGGTTGTTCCGGCGGACATCGACTTCACGAACGCTCCGGCAGCCGAAGTCCTTGATACGCCGAACACGCCGACCATCGATACCCTGGTCGCGGCAGCCAACCAGCTGGCTCCGCGCAACGAGGCCGACGGCGGCGCATGGACTGCCGCCGATACCCTCAAGAACGTGGTCCTTGCCGTGACGCTGCCCACCGGTGAGCGCCAGATCGTCGTCATCGGCGTACCGGGCGACCGGGCCGTGGACCTCAAGCGCGTGGAAGCCAACATCGGTTCCCACCTGCCGATCGCCGGTGAGATCGGCCTCGAGGCCGCCAACGAAGAGGACCTCAAGAAACTCCCATGGCTGGTCAAGGGCTACATCGGCCCTGGCCTGTCGCTGGACCAGCCTGTGCTGGGTCTTGAGGGGTCCTCCAAGGTGCTGTTCCTCGTGGATCCCCGCGTGGTTTCCGGCACCCGCTGGGTCACCGGCGCCAACGCTGAAGGCAAGCACGTCTTCGGCCTGGTGGCCGGCCGCGACTTCACCTGGGACGGCGTCATCGAAAGCACCGAAGTGCGCGCGGGCGATCCTGCGCCGGATGGCTCGGGACCCCTGGAAACCGCTCGTGGCATAGAGATGGGCCACATCTTCCAGCTTGGCCGCAAATATGCCGAAGCCCTCGACCTGAAGGTCCTGGACCAGAACGGCAAGCAGGTGGTGGTCACGATGGGTTCCTATGGCGTTGGTGTTACCCGTGCCGTGGCGGCCCTGGCTGAAGCCAACCATGACGAGCGCGGCATCGTGTGGCCGCGCTCGGTTGCTCCGGCAGACGTCCACGTGGTGGCCGTTGGCCGCGGCGACGACATCTTTGATGCTGCCGAGAAGCTCTCCATTGAACTCGAGGCCGCAGGCCTGGAGGTCATCTTCGACGACCGTCCCAAGGTTTCACCAGGCGTGAAATTCGGTGATGCCGAGCTCGTAGGCGTTCCCACCATCCTGGCCGTTGGCCGTGGACTCGTGGACGGCGTCGTGGAAATCAAGGACCGCCGCAGCGGTGACGCCGAGAACATCCCGGTGGACAAGGCCGTGGATTACGTGGTCAACGCCGTACGCTCCCGGTGATTTCCGGCTTCGAATCGATCCAGCTCACCACCATCATCCTGATCGTGGTGGCTGGATTCGCAGCCGGTTGGATCGATGCAGTCGTTGGTGGCGGGGGACTGATCCAGCTCCCCGCCCTTCTGCTGGTACCGGGCATCAGCCCTGTCCAGGCGCTGGCGACCAACAAAATGGGGTCCATCTTCGGGACCACCACCAGCGCGGTGACGTACTACCGCCGTGTTGGTCCGGACCTCAAGACCGCGATTCCCATGGCTGTGATTGCTTTGGCCGGAAGCTTCGGCGGCGCCATCCTGGCCGCGTCCTTGCCGGCAAGCGTCTTCAAGCCGATCATCGTGCTGGCGCTGGTCGCCGTCGCAGTTTTCACCGCGATGCGTCCCAGTGCAGGTGAGCTGACGGCATTGCGCCACGATGGCCACAAACACTATGTCGTGGCCTGCCTGATCGGCGGCGTCATTGGTTTTTATGACGGCCTGATCGGCCCGGGAACGGGCTCGTTCCTGGTCATTGCCCTGGTTTCGGCCATGGGCTACGCCTTCCTTGAAGCGAGCGCCAAGGCGAAGATCGTGAATATGGCAACCAACGCAGGGGCGCTGATCTTCTTCCTGCCGCACGGCTCGCTCCTCTGGGGCGTAGGCCTGGTCCTGGGCCTCGCCAACATGGCCGGAGGCTATCTGGGTGCCAGGACAGCCGTGGCCAGGGGGAGCAAGTTCGTACGCCTCGTCTTCCTGGTGGTGGTCGCCGCGTTGATCGTCAAACTGGGCGCGGACGTCTGGAACGAGAACTTCGCCTAAGGAACCGCGGCGCAGTCCGGCCCCACACTCCGGGCTGTTCTCCTCAGCTTTCGAGTTCTCCCGGATCCGGAAGATCGTGTGCCCGGGGAAGGTTGTCCAGGGTCCGGCCCGCCATGGTGCTTGCCACCCAGAGGGACCGTGCCAGGTCACCGCCGTGTCCGGGTTTGGCTGCGTACGACAAAGCGTTTTCCACTTCGCGGGCGATGCTCCACTGCTCCGCAATCCCGGGGTCGAGACCGGCTGCGAGGCTGAAGTCATGGCATCGCTCGCGAAGGGCTGCCTCAGGATCTGCCCACGAAAGGTCCGAAAGGCGGTTCCAGAGGATCGGTGCTACGGCAAATTCGGCCTCGCCGATCTGAGGTTGGGGATCAATGGCGAGGTAGCTTCCACGCGCCTGCTGGTCTGTGGTGGTGGCGAGGATGTTCATGAAGTGCAGATCCGTGTGGACCAGCACGTCTTTACCTGAACGGCGGCCTACGGCTCCGCGGGTTTGGCACACCTCGAGGGCCGCCTCCAGCAGCCACCGGGGGAAGGGGCGGTCGAGGCGTTCCCACTCTGCGGGGAGCTCGTCGCTCCAACGCTCCGCGGTCGCGGCGATATGGTCGAAGGCCTGCCATTCACGTCCCTCGCCCGGCTGTATGGAGAGTTCCCGCACGATGCGGCCCCACGAGTCCACGGCCTGGTCCATCGGCACGTCCTGAAGCCCATGGATGGCGTCCAGCCGCTCCAACAGCATGGAGCAGCTGGCGGCGTCGGAAGCCAGGAGCCGGACGGCCCCACGCCCTTCCCAGAGTGCCAGCGCGTGCCGTTCTGCCCGTGCTTCGTCGTGCGGGAAGGCAATCTTCAGGGCGGCCGGCGCGGCACCATGCCGGCGGACGGGCACCACCAACGCGCCGTGGCCGTTCCATGGCTCGGCGGCGGGCGCCAGGTCCACAGAGAGTTCCCAGCGATCCAGGGCACCGGAGATGAGACCCGGCAGGCTGGCCAGCCAGTCCCGGCCCGCTGAGTCACGGTTATAGCGGGCGTGCAGGGCGCCCGGAATAGGAATCATCGCGTGAAGGGTCACGCGAACAGCCTAACTCTGCGGGAATGGACGGCCCCTAGAAAACGCCGCTGGCGCCCAAGAGCGTTCCGATGGAGAACGTAGCGGCCAGCGCGAGCGCTCCACCCAGCACTACGCGGACCGCAGCCCGGACACGGGAAGCCCCGCCGATCCAGGCCCCAATTGCTCCTGTGATGGCCAAGGCCACAAGCACCGCAACGAACGTCAGCGGTACGCGCATCTCCGCGGGCGGAAGGAGGATTGCCAGCATCGGGAGCACTGCCCCCAAGGTGAACGCCACAGCGGAGGCCAAAGCGGCATTCCATGGGCTCACGATGTCGTCTTCGTGAATGTTCAGCTCGGCGGACAGGTGGGCAGCCAAAGCATCGTGCTCGGTCAGTTCTTCGGCGACAGTCCTGGCCGTCTTGGCGCTCAGCCCCTTGGACTCGTAGATCGCGGCGAGCTCGTTAAGTTCGTCTTCGGGTTGCTCGGCGAGTTCCCGGCGTTCCTTCTCGATCAGGGCCTTCTGGGTGTCGCTCTGGCTGCTGACGGAAACGTACTCGCCCAGGGCCATGGAGATTGCACCACCCACCAAACCCGCTGTTCCGGCAGCCAGGATGCTGCCCGTGTTGGTAGTGGCACCCGCCACGCCCACCACGATCGCGGCGACCGACACGATTCCGTCATTGGCGCCCAGCACCCCGGCCCGCAACCAGTTCAGCCGGTGGGCCAGATCGTCCCGGTGCGGTTCATTCTCATGGGTGGTGGCAGTTTCCGTTGAAGCCATGTTCCTAGCCAAGCACCCGGCGACGACGTTGGCCAGCATGGCTAGGCTCGCCTATCCACCCCGCGCCCGTGCGGTCGCTTATCCGCCGGTGGATGCCTGGGCGCGGGAGGAAACAGCGCCCGGAGTGGGCAAGGAAGGCAAGGTATCGGCGTCGAGCTTGAGTCCAGGCAGTGCGGGAAGTGAGGCACCCCAGGCGACGCTCCTGCGGGCCGCCGCCAGAAGGCCGTCCACGGCCCACCCGCGGGTCTCACCGGTGGACAAGGCCACCAAGTCCCCGAAGCGCGGCAATGACGACGTTTCCAAGGCGGCGAGGGCCGTAGCGGGATCCTGCGCAAACAGCTCCGGAAGCTGATAGCCGGCCGTTGTGGCTGGGACGTCCCCGCAATTGGCACGGGTCAGCGCTTCTGCCTGCCGAAGCAAAAGGACGTGCACTTCCAAACCCCTTGCCGCAGCGGTGCCGGCACTGTTCTCCAGCCTTTTCAGGGCGACCTGGTAGGCGTACACCGCTTCTTGTTGTGAACGGACTGCCGCAGCAAGCGCAGCATCGGTAGTTGCCGACGAGGGCTTCGGTGTGGGGCTGACTGAGGGACAGGATGCCGCGGTTGGCGTCGCCGCCGGAACCGTCGAAGCAAGCAGTGTCTTGCTGTCCGCCGGCGGCTCCACGGGCAACGGTAATTGCCACTGGGCAGCAAGTGTCTCAGCGTGGAGCAGTTGGGCGGTGCCGACGGAGGCCAGCAGGCGGGCGATCCCGCCGTCGGCTTCCCGTGCAGCCGCAAGGCGTTTCCGGCCGCTCAGAGCGAGCTCTTCAACCAGGGAAGCGCGTGTTGCCGGTGCGACTGATGCGGTTTTCGTAGCTGGTGTGGCCTGGGGAGTGGGATGGGTGGCAGCTGCGCYGGTAGCATCTTCCGGAACCATCAGTGCCCGCGCGTGGGTTGTCAGCAATGTCACAAGACCGCCAAGGCCCGGGTTTTTGGCGTCCTTCCCCTCGGCTTCCGCGAGGGCTTGGGCTGCTTCGAGCAAAGCCGCGGCCTCTTTCGCGGCATCAGTGCGGGCAGCTTCGGAGAACGAAACGGGCGGAGGAGTCCCGGAATCGCGCGGAATCAGCACCATCCCGGTGCCAGCCACCAGCAAAGCCACCACGGCAACCAGCAGAACCCTGCCCCATGCTGGTGCTCGTCGTTTTTCGCTTGTTTGCCCGTTCACAACACACCATGGTGTCACGCGGGCAGGCAACTCCGTGCACCATGTTCCCGGGATAATCGTTAGGCTAGTAGTCACAACAACATCTATCGGGAGGCGGCGGGCAACGTGAGTGACTCGGAAGCCACGACTTCAACAGACCGTTCTGAATCGAACTCAACGGCCACCATCCACAACCCGGAAGAGAGCAGGCTCAAGGCGCTGCTCGAACCGGCTGTCCTCGCCAGCAGGCTCTACCTCGAGGATGTTTCCATCCACGTTGCCGGAAAACACCGCACTGTCCACGTCGTCGTGGACCTTCCCCAGGAAGAAACCGGCGGTGTCAGCCTTGACGCCATTGCGGAGGTTTCCCGGGGCCTGTCGGATATTCTGGACAACGATCCCCATGATGACGGACGTCCCTACGACCTCGAGGTTTCCTCGCCGGGAGTGGGACGCCCCCTGACCGAACCCCGCCACTGGCACCGCGCCCGTGGCCGAATGGTGCGGGTCAACGTCATCCAGGGAGACAACCTGCTGGGACGAATCACCTCCGTCGGTGACAACGACGTGACGATCATTCCCGAGCACGAAGTCAAGAAGGGCATGAAGCCCAAGCAGGGCGACCCCATCACTATTCCTTTCGACAGGATCCGCCATGGAAAAGTCGAGATTGAATTCAGCCACCTCCACGAGGCTGCGCTGGAAGACGAGCACAACGGACCTTCCGAGGAGGCCTAATGGATATTGACATGAGCGCACTGAGACTCCTGGAGCGTGAGCGTGAAATCCCGCTGGATCTCCTGATTCCGACCATCGAGCAAGCCTTGTTGGTGGCGTACCACAAGACCCCCGGCGCCTTTGAGAAGGCCCGCGCCGAGCTGGACCGCAAGAGCGGACACGTGACCATCTGGGCCACCGAGATTGACGACGACGGCGAGCCCATCGGCGAGTTCGAAGACACCCCGGCCGGCTTCGGACGCATCGCAGCAAGCACTGCTCGCCAGATCATCCTCCAGCGCCTCCGTGACGTTGAGGACGACAACGTGCTGGGCGAATTCAAGGGCCGTGAGGGTGAGCTCGTTGCCGGAATGATCCAGCAGGGCAACAACCCCCACATGATCCAGGTCAACCTCGGAACCGTGGAAGCCCTGCTTCCCCCGCCCGAACAGGTTCCCGGTGAAAAGTACCTGCACGGAAGCCGCCTGCGTGCCTTCGTCGTGGACGTCCACCGCGGCGCCAAGGGTCCCTCCATCACCCTTTCCCGGTCGCATCCCGGCCTGGTCCGCAAGCTCTTCGAAATGGAAGTTCCGGAGATCGCGGACCACTCCGTCGAGATCGTGGCGCTGGCCCGTGAGGCCGGCCACCGCACCAAAATCGCAGTGAAAGCGAACATCCCGGGCGTCAACGCCAAGGGTGCCTGCATCGGTGAAATGGGCTCCCGCGTCCGCGCGGTCATGACTGAGCTGAACGACGAGAAGATCGACATCGTGGACTTCAGCGACGACCCGGCAACGTTCATCGCGAACTCGCTGTCGCCGTCGCGGGTGAATTCGGTCACAATCACCGACGAGGCGACCCGGTCGGCCCGCGTGGTCGTGCCGGACTACCAGCTTTCGCTGGCGATCGGCAAAGAAGGTCAGAACGCCCGGCTCGCAGCCAAGCTGACTGGATGGCGGATCGATATCGTTTCGGACGCAGCCCCGGCGAAATCCGAATAGCGGCAGAACCGACGGCATCGGCCGCCGGTTTCGCGCCGCCCTCCCGGCGCTCCTGGTTTCAGGAGTCAGGGGCCGGGGGGCTAGACTAGATGGAACCGGGCTTACGTCCGGTATCCGCGCGCTTTGGCGTGCCTCAGCTGCATCTGCAGGACCGGGGCCGCCGGCGCCAGTAACGTAAGGCAGGTTGGACACGTCGTGGCTGAACTGCTTGAACACGGCCAGGGGCCTGTTCGCACGTGCATCGGATGCCGGAAGCAAGGCTCCCGGTCCGAGCTTGTCCGGCTGGTCGCCCAAGGCAGCGGTTCATCCGCTGTCCTCGTCGATGTTCGACGCCGGATGGCCGGCAGGGGTGCGTGGCTGCACCCCAACGAAAAGTGCCTGGCATTGGCGATCAAGCGTCGCGCTTTCGGAAGGGCCCTTGCGGGCGCTACCGAAACGGACGCCGTCGAACGCTACCTGATGCCGGGCACGCCACTTGTGGAGGCCCCGGCAGCCGCAGGAAAACCGTCCAAACCTGAAAGCGGGTCAGAAAACTGATGGAAACCCGATGAGTTCCCAGCGATGAGTGCGTAACGATGACAACTTTGTTGCGCTCTGCAATGGGCCTTTCAATCGCGCAAGCGGCGAAGGCCCGCAGTAAGAAGTAGACGGTTCGTGCCTGGCTCGGTGCGGACCGAGACAGGAGAAATGTGGCCAAGGTCCGCGTACATGAGCTCGCCAAAGAGCTCGGTATTACTTCCAAAGATGCAGTAACCAAACTGCAGGAATTGGGCGAATTCGTTCGCTCCGCCTCTTCCACCATTGAGGCCCCCGTCGTGAAGAAGCTTCGCGACGCCTACCCGGGTGCCGGCGCTGCAAAGTCCGCCGCTCCCGCTGCCGCTCCGGCGGCAACCCGTCCAGCAGCAGCATCCCGTCCGGCTGCCCCGGCTCCGGGCCCTGCAGCGCCGAAGGCTCCGGCCCCGGCACCCGCAGCTCCTGCTCCGGCAGCTCCGGCTCCCGCGGCTCCGGCAGCCCCCGCTGCTCCCGCCGCATCCACCCCGGTTTCGGCCAAGCCCGGTGCCCGTCCTGCTCCCAAGGCAGAAACTCCGGCTCCGGCACGCCAAGGCGGCCAGGCTCCCCGTCCGGGCGGTCCCCGTCCCGGCAACAACCCGTTTGCCACGTCGCAGGGCATGCCCCGCGGCCGTGGTGGCGATGGCGATCGTCCGCCGCGTCCGGGCAACAACCCGTTCGCACCGTCGCAGGGCATGCCCCGCGGTGAACGCCGCAATGACGGCGAACGCCCCGGTGGCCCGCGTCCGGCAGCCGGTGCAGGCGGTCCCCGTCCCGCAGCAGGTACCGGTGGACCCCGTCCGGGTGCTCCGCGTCCCGGCGCACCCCGTCCGGGCGCTCCGCGTCCTGCCGGCGGCCCCGGTGGCGGAAACCGTCCGACTCCGGGCATGATGCCCAACCGCACTGAGCGTCCGGCTCCGGGTGGCGCAGGCCGTCCCGGTGGCGCTGGTCGTCCGGGTGGCGGACCGGGTCGTCCCGGTGGCGCTCCAGGTTCGGGCACTGGCGGCGGAGCTCCCGCCGGCGGTGGCTTCGGCAAGGGTGGCCGCGGTCGCGGTGGCACCCAGGGTGCCTTCGGCAAGGGCGGCGCCGGTCGTGGCAAGCAGCGCAAGTCGAAGCGTGCAAAGCGCCAGGAACTGGAGCAGATGAGTGCTCCGTCGCTGGGCGGCGTATCAGTACCCCGCGGTGACGGTGAGACCATCATCCGCCTGCGTCGTGGTTCGTCCATCACGGACTTCGCCGAGAAGATCGACGCGAACCCCGCATCGCTGGTAACCGTGCTGTTCCACCTTGGTGAGATGGCTACGGCTACGCAGTCCCTCGACGAGGACACCTTTGGCTTGCTTGGCGCCGAACTTGGCTACAAGCTCCAGGTTGTTTCGCCGGAAGACGAAGAGCGCGAGCTTCTGGACCAGTTCGACATCAACATCCAGGACGAACTCGACGCCGAAGGCGACGACGTCCTTGAGCCCCGCGCACCGGTTGTCACGGTCATGGGTCACGTTGACCACGGTAAGACCCGTCTGTTGGACGCCATCCGCAACTCCAACGTTGTGGCCGGCGAGCACGGTGGCATCACCCAGCACATCGGTGCCTACCAGATCAGCCACGTCCACGAGGGCACTCCCCGCGACATCACCTTCATTGACACCCCCGGTCACGAGGCCTTCACGGCCATGCGTGCCCGTGGTGCCAAGGTCACCGACATCGCGATCCTGGTTGTTGCAGCCGACGACGGCGTTATGCCGCAGACGGTGGAAGCGCTCAACCACGCACAGGCAGCAAACGTGCCGATCGTCGTCGCAGTGAACAAGATCGACAAGGAAGGCGCCAACCCTGACAAGGTCAAGGGCCAGCTGACCGAGTACGGCTTGGTTCCCGAAGAATACGGTGGCGACACCATGTTCGTTGAGGTCTCCGCACGCCAGAACCTCAACATCGACGAACTGATCGACGCAGTCCTGCTGACGGCCGATGCCGCCCTGGACCTGCGTGCCAACCCGGACAAGGACGCTCGAGGCATTGCCATCGAAGCGAACCTGGACAAGGGCCGCGGTGCTGTTGCTACCGTCCTGGTCCAGTCCGGCACCTTGGCTGTCGGCGACACGATCGTTGCCGGTACGGCCCACGGCCGTGTCCGTGCCATGTTCGACGAGAACGGTGAGGCACTCGATGTCGCACTGCCGTCCCGCCCCGTCCAGGTCCTGGGTCTGTCCAACGTGCCGCGTGCAGGTGACACCTTCCTGGTGACCCCTGACGAGCGTACGGCCCGCCAGATCGCTGAGAAGCGTGAGGCTGCCGACCGCAACGCGGCCCTGGCCAAGCGTCGCAAGCGCATCAGCCTGGAAGACTTCGACCAGGCCGTTGCCGAAGGCAAGATCGACACCCTCAACCTCATCCTCAAGGGTGACGTATCCGGTGCCGTGGAAGCCCTCGAAGACGCCTTGCTCAAGATCGACGTTGGGGACGACGACGTTCAGCTCCGTGTCATCCACCGCGGTGTGGGTGCCATCACGCAGAACGACGTCAACCTGGCAACAGTGGACAACGCCATCATCATCGGCTTCAACGTCAAGCCCGCCGAGCGCGTGGCTGAACTGGCTGACCGTGAAGGCGTGGACATGCGCTTCTACTCCGTCATCTACGCAGCAATCGATGACATTGAGATGGCTCTCAAGGGCATGCTCAAGCCGGAGTACGAAGAAGTCCAGCTCGGTACTGCCGAGGTACGCGAAGTCTTCCGTTCTTCCAAGTTCGGCAACATCGCAGGTTCGATCGTCCGCTCGGGCATCATCCGCCGTAACTCGAAGGCCCGTGTCACCCGCGACGGCAAGATCATCGGTGACAACCTCACCGTTGAGACGCTCAAGCGCTTCAAGGATGACGCCACTGAAGTCCGTACGGACTTCGAGTGTGGTATCGGTCTTGGTTCCTTCAATGACATCAGCGAAGGCGACATCATCGAGACCTTCGAAATGCGCGAGAAGCCGCGCGTCTAGGTTCCGCATGGAACGGGTCCGTCGGGTAGTCCCGGCGGACCCGTTCCGTTCCCCGTTTCTACTTTCCAGGAGGAAGTCATGGCTGATCCCGCACGCGCTGCCAAGCTGGCACAGCGGATCAAGGTGGTCGTCGCCGAGGCCCTCGGGCGCCGGGTCAAGGATCCGCGCGTCGAGTCCATCACGGTCACCGACGCCCGCGTCACCAACGACCTTCAGCACGCCACCATCTACTACACCGTCTTTGGCGATGAAGTCGCGCACGCTGATGCCGCGCGGGCTTTGGAGAAGGCAAAGGGTGTGCTGCGCCAGGAAGTTGGCCGCAATATCACAGTGAGGCTCACTCCGACCCTCGAATTCGTGGCGGACCAGATCCCGGTCAACGCCTCGAACCTCGAGGAACTGCTGCGTGAAGCCAAGCGTCGCGACGCCGAGGTAGCCGCACTGGCTGCCAGCGCCAAGCACGCCGGCGAAGCAGACCCGTACAAGGGCGACGCCCCGGAGGATATCGACGAGGACGATTTCGACGAAGAGAACACCGACCTCTCCGGCGATAACGAGCTCGACGAAGACGCCAACCGCTAGTACCCCAAGTTTTTGTACAGCTCATGCCCCTAAGACTGCGTTTTAGGGGCATGAGCTGTACTCAAACTCGTTAGGATCAGAGCATGTCGGCGCACAGTGCTCACCAGCGTGATGAATACCTGAACCGGGCCATACAGCTGGCCGTACAGAACGTTGCCGACGGCGGCGGACCGTTCGGCGCCGTCGTGGTCACCCCGGACGGGGAGGCCCATGAAGGAGTCAACCGTGTCACGAGGGACCACGATCCCACGGCCCATGCGGAAGTAGTGGCGATCCGCCGGGCCGCAGCAGCGATCGGGAAGTTCGATCTTTCAGGGTCGGTTCTCTACGCCAGTTGCGAGCCTTGTCCGCTCTGCCTGTCGGCTACGCTCTGGGCCAGGATAGGGCGGGTCTACTTCGCCGCTGACAGGCATGGAGCCGCGCGTGCCGGTTTTGACGATGCTGTGTTCTATGAATATTTCAGCGGCTCACGGCCCGAACTTCTCCCCGTCGAACAAACCGTCCTCCTCGCGTCCGAGCAACCCTTCGACGCCTGGCGGAACCACGTGCGGCGCACCTCTTACTAGGACGCGCCGGTACTAGACCCGGGCTGGAAGGCGATTGACGCCGTCGAGCAGTGCTTCCTGGCCGCCGCAGAGCGCAATCCGTATCCATCCCTCGCCGATGGATCCAAACGCCGTCCCGGGGGCGAACGACACGCCGGAGTCCGCAAGGAATTTGCGCACCCAGGTTCGGACATCCCCGTCGCTGACGTGCGAAACGTCAGCCCATAAGTAGAAGGCGCCCTGCGCGCCAAGGAACGGAATGTTCTTCGACCCGAGCACGGCCGAGGCCGCGTCGCGGTTGCTCCGGTAGTGATCGCGGGCGGTGGCAACGTAGTCCTGCGGGCCCGTCAAGGCAGCCAGGGCTGCGTACTGCGACGGCGACGCAACGCACGACACGATCGATTCCATGACGTTGTTCATCTTCTGCTCCAGACCCGGCGGGCAGACCAACGCCCCGATCCGGAGCCCGGTCAAGCCGTACGTCTTCGAAAGCGTCAGGGACGTGAAGACCCGGGCTTCCCCGGGAACGGCGCTGTCGAAGCGGGCCGGACTGACATGCGGGACGTCGAAGGTGAAGGCTTCGTAGCATTCATCAGAGATGATCCAGAGATCGTGCTTGACTGCCAACGCCACCAGTTCGCGGGTTGTTTCCTCACTGATGACGGCGCCAAGCGGATTGGATGGGGAGTTCAGCATCAGCACCCTGGTCTGCGGGGTAACCAGCGCTTCGATGTCCTCGATGTGCGGCTGGAAGTCGTTGTGCGGATACAGGGGATACTGCACCGGGACGGCATGCAGGAGGCGGCTTGTCATGGCAAACGTGGGGTACCCGGGGTTGGGGATGAGGATTTCGTCGCCGGGGGAGAGGAGGAGGCACATGGCGAAATGCAGTCCCTGCTGGGCGCCATCCACAACATAAACCCGTTCGGCGCCGATGTTCACGCCTTGCTGGGCGCGGAACCGGGCAGCGAAGGCTTCACGGAGGGCCGGGAAGCCGGCATTGGGTGTGTAGTTGGTCTCGTCCCTGTCCAGGCACGCAATGCCGGCATCCAGGACGTGGCGCGGCAGGGCAAAGCCCGGCTCGCCGATGCTGAGGACGATCGCTCCGGGGGTGGCCCAGGCGGCTTCTGTGATTTCACGGATCTGGTTCACGGGGACGTCGCGGACGTGCGCGRCAAGCTCAGGCATGGGAGCCATCCTAGCCACCCATATACTGGTAAGCGTGCTTTCTGGACTGGTAATCGTTGACAAACCGCAGGGATGGACCAGCCATGATGTGGTTGGCCGGATGCGGCGGCTGGCCGGCACCCGGAAAGTGGGGCATGCCGGGACGCTCGATCCCATGGCCACGGGGGTGCTGGTGCTTGGCATCAACAAAGCCACCCGGCTCCTGACCTACATCGTGGGCACGTCCAAAACCTACACAGCCACCATCAGGCTCGGTGAAACCACCATTACCGATGACGCCGAGGGCGACGTCACCGAGGCCCGCAGCGCTGCCGCCGTCACCGACGACGCCATTGCAGCCGGAGTAGCGGCCCTGACGGGCCCCATCCAGCAGGTGCCCAGCAGCGTCAGCGCCATCAAAGTGAACGGTGAGCGCTCTTACGCCCGGGTCCGCTCGGGGGAAGAGGTCAAACTCGCTGCCCGCCCGGTTACCATCCACCGCTTCGACATCCACGCGGTCACCAGGGTCGACGGCGGCAGGGTAGTCGACCTCGACGTCACCGTGGAATGTTCTTCCGGCACGTACATCAGGGCCTTGGCCCGCGACCTCGGCAACGCCCTGGGCGTCGGCGGACACCTCACGGCCCTGCGTCGTACCCAGGTGGGACCGTACTCGATCGAGCAGGCCAGGACGCTGGAGGAGCTGGCGGAAGAACTCGAGGTCCTCGACATGTCACTGGCCGCACGTGCCCTCATGCCCAACCGGGAACTGAGCGACGACGAAACCACGGAGATCTCATTCGGCCGCCGCATTGCTGCCGGCCCGGGTGCAGGCACCCCGGATGCTGCCACGGCCGAGAAGCCCGCCGCAGCGTTCGCGCCGTCGGGAGAGTTGGTCGCTTTGCTGGCCGATACCGGAACTTTCGCCAAACCGGTCCTGGTCTTTGCCCCGGGAACAGGCGCGGGAACAGGCGCGGGAGCGGGGCAGGCGCAGTAGGCATGGACGGATACTTTTACGCACTCCTGATCGTCGGCCTGGTCTCCACCATCATGTGCCTGGTGGCCGGCTTGATGAAGAAAGCCCCGAACGATCTCACGATCTACTCCGTGCTGGCCGTCGAAGTGGTACTGCTGGTGTACCTGGTGGGCTCGATCGTACGCGTCGCCATGGGTGAACAGATTGCCGGGGAGCCCTGGGAGTTCTGGGGTTACCTCATCACCGCGCTGATCATCCCGCTGGGCGCCGTTTACTGGGCAATCCTTGAACGAACCCGCTGGAGCAATTTCGTCCTCGCAGCCGTAGGTGTGACGGTACTTGTCATGGGTGCCCGCATGAACCAGATCTGGTACTGACCTTGAAGGAAGAACACAAAGTGACTGGAACCGAGACCAACTCCACCGGCCAGCAGCCGAAGCAAAAAGACACCCGAAACACAGGTCCGGGGCGACTGCTGATCGCGGTGTACGCGGTGTTCGCCCTGTCGGCCACAGCCCGCGCCGGCTACCAGATCGCCACCAAGTTCGCAGAAGCTCCGTTGGCGCACATCCTTTCGGCGTTCGCCGCCGTCGTCTATATCGTGGCGACGGTTTCACTGGCCAAGCCAGGCCGCACCTGGTTCAAGGTGTCACTGGCGGCCGTGCTCACGGAACTCGTTGGCGTGCTGGTGGTTGGTGCGATCAGCCTCTTCGATCCTGTGGCTTTCCCGCATGACACCGTATGGTCACTGTTTGGCCGGGGATATGGCTTCGTGCCCCTGCTGCTGCCGATCCTTGGGCTCCTGTGGCTCAACAAGCGCCGTCCGTCCTGAGCCGCCGGCCCATGCGGGTAACCTTAGAATGTTCCGGCGCCGGGAGGTTGTCGGGCGGAACGAACATCTGCAGTAAAAGGCGAGGTTGATGGTCCACATCTGGAACGATCCCACCGAGGTCCCCAAGGACTTCGGACCTACCGTTGTCACCATCGGAAATTTTGACGGGGTACATCGGGGCCACCAGCATGTCCTCTCGCAACTGACGGACACCGCAAAGCGGTACAGCATTCCCTCCGTCGCCGTGACCTTCGATCCCCATCCTGCACAGGTACACCGGCCGGATGCAGCGCCTGAACTGATCATGGGCCTCCAGGACAAACTGGAAGCGCTGGGCGATACCGGTGTCGATGCCGTACTGGTCATGAAGTACACCCTGGACCTTGCTGCGATGTCACCCATCGAATTTGTTCGTGATGTCCTGATCGACGGACTCCATGCGGCGCACGTTGTTGTCGGCCACGACCTGCGGTTCGGTGCCGGGAACGTCGGCGACGTCGTGACCATGCAGGAATTGGGCGAACAGCTGGGCTTCGGCGTGCAGGTGGTCAACGAATACGGCGCAGGCGGTTTTCCGCTGCATCACGACGGCGACGCGGACCGCCGCTGTTCCTCCACCTGGGTACGGGAGGCCTTGTCCGAAGGCGATGTGGTCACTGCCGCCGCCGTGCTGGGCAGGCCCCACCGGATGCGCGGGGAAGTTGTCCACGGCGCTGCCCGCGGCCGCGATCTCGGATTCCCCACAGCAAATCTTTCCCCCGATTCAACCGGCTACATCCCCGCCGACGGCATCTACGCGGGGTGGCTGATCGACCAGTCAGGGACGCGTTGGCCTGCCGCCATTTCCGTCGGTTCCAACCCCACCTTT
The DNA here is from genome assembly GCF_052113825.1 of Paenarthrobacter sp. TAF1. NCBI lineage: Bacteria > Bacillati > Actinomycetota > Actinomycetes > Micrococcales > Micrococcaceae > Paenarthrobacter > Paenarthrobacter sp. TAF1. The sequence goes on along the minus strand of NZ_JBFRDO010000011.1, from coordinate 82,455 downwards.
GATGGCGTCAGCCGTCAGGTCGAAGCGCACGTCATCGACCGCCCGGAGGAAAATGTGGAGGACTTCGACCTTTACGGCCAGACCGTTGCGGTCGAATTCACGCGGCGCTTGCGGGGGATGGTTGCCTACCGCGGACCCGAAGCCCTGGTGGAACAGATGTGCCTTGACGTTGCCCAGGCGCGCGAGTTGCTCGCCCCCAGCTAAGGGTGTTTCGACAACACTACTGACCTGCCGGTAAACTGATGAGTGGATCCGGCCGCAGTCCGTGGCAGCTGGACCTGTTTTTGTGTGCGGCAACGCATGCAAGGCAACCCGTCAGCGAGGCGCTGCATCGGGAAGCACGGCACAACTCTAGGAGTTCACGTGGCACTTGAAGCCGCTGTAAAGCAGTCCATCATCAAGGAATACGCAACCTCTGAAGGCGACACCGGTTCGCCCGAGGTCCAGGTTGCAGTCCTGACCCAGCGGATCAAGGATCTGACTGAGCACATGAAGGAGCACAAGCACGACTTCCACACCCAGCGCGGTCTGCTGGCCATGGTTGGTCGTCGTAAGCGCATGCTGTCCTACCTGAAGAACACTGACATTGCCCGCTACCGTTCGCTCATCGAGCGTCTCGGCCTGCGCCGCTAGTCTGCCTTTAGGGGCGGCCCGCGCCTCTGCAGGACGGGCCGCCTTCTTCACCAACAACTAAAAACAGGAATCAACCGCATCGCGCATTCGCGGTCCTCGGTAGTGATTCCCGGGAGGGCCATCTGTGATGATGGCGCCCGTGGATCTCGATCGATGACCGGGTGTCGTACAGGCCAGGAAAAAAGAAGAGGCCTGGGTTGATGCGGTGGACTTCCGCTAACAGAAACGGAGGTGACTCTCTATGGAGGGTCCCGAAATCCAGTTCTCCGAAGCCATCATCGACAACGGCCGTTTTGGCAAGCGCGTCATTCGCTTTGAAACAGGCCGCCTTGCCAAGCAAGCAGCCGGCGCCTCGATGGTCTACATCGACGAAGACACCGCACTTCTCTCCGCAACCACCGCAGGCAAGCAGCCGCGTGAAGGTTTCGACTTCTTCCCGCTGACCGTGGATGTCGAAGAGCGTATGTACGCTGCCGGCCGCATCCCGGGTTCGTTCTTCCGCCGCGAAGGCCGCCCCTCCACGGAAGCCATCCTTGCTTGCCGCCTGATGGACCGCCCGCTTCGCCCGGCGTTCGTCAAGGGCCTGCGCAACGAGGTCCAGATCGTCGTCACCGTCCTGGCGATCAACCCCGATGAGCTGTACGACGTCGTCGCCATCAACGCGTCCTCGATGTCCACCCAGCTTTCCGGCCTCCCGTTCTCCGGCCCGATCGGCGGCGTCCGCGTTGCCCTCATCGCCGACGAGCAGGGTTCGCAGTGGGTTGCTTTCCCGAAGCACTCCCAGCTCGAAAACGCTGTCTTCAACATGGTTGTCGCCGGCCGTATTGCCGGTGACGACGTCGCCATCATGATGGTTGAAGCCGAAGCCACGGACAACTCCTGGAACCTCATCAAGGAACAGGGCGCAACCGCTCCCACCGAAGAGGTCGTTTCCGAGGGCCTCGAGGCTGCCAAGCCGTTCATCAAGGCACTCTGCGAAGCACAGGCCGACCTGGCAGCCCGCGCTGCCAAGCCCACGGTCGAGTTCCCGGTCTTCCTTGATTACCAGGACGACGTTTACGCCGCTGTTGAAGCCGCTGCCGCTGACAAGCTGGCTGCCGTCTTCCAGATCGCCGACAAGCAGGAGCGCGACAACGCTTCCGACGAGCTCAAGGACGAAGTCCTTGGCGCCCTTGCCGGTGACTTCGAAGGCCGTGAGAAGGAACTGTCCGCAGCATTCCGCTCGGTCACCAAGCACGTCGTGCGCCAGCGAATCCTCAAGGACCAGGTCCGTATCGATGGCCGTGGCCTGACGGACATCCGCCAGCTGACCGCCGAGGTCGAGGTTCTGCCCCGCGTTCACGGCTCTGCCATCTTCGAACGCGGCGAGACCCAGATCATGGGTGTCACCACGCTGAACATGCTCAAGATGGAACAGCAGATCGACTCGTTGTCGCCGGTAACGCGCAAGCGCTACATGCACAACTACAACTTCCCGCCGTACTCCACCGGCGAGACCGGCCGCGTTGGTTCCCCCAAGCGCCGCGAAATCGGACACGGTGCCCTCGCCGAGCGCGCCTTGGTTCCGGTTCTGCCCAGCCGTGAAGAATTCCCGTACGCCATCCGCCAGGTATCCGAAGCTCTCGGGTCCAACGGTTCAACCTCCATGGGTTCGGTCTGCGCTTCGACGCTCTCCATGCTCAACGCCGGTGTTCCGCTGAAGGCAGCCGTCGCCGGTATCGCCATGGGCCTGGTTTCCGACCAGGTCGACGGCCAGACCCGCTACGCAGCCCTGACCGACATCCTTGGAGCCGAAGACGCCTTCGGCGACATGGACTTCAWGGTCGCCGGTACGTCCGAGTTCGTCACGGCCATCCAGCTGGACACCAAGCTGGACGGCATCCCCGCCTCCGTGCTCGCAGCAGCACTGAAGCAGGCCCGCGAAGCCCGCCTCCACATCCTCGAGGTCATCAACGCCGCGATCGACACCCCGGACGAGCTCTCCGAGTTCGCACCGCGCGTCATTGCCGTGAAGATCCCCGTGGACAAGATCGGCGAGGTCATCGGCCCCAAGGGCAAGATGATCAACCAGATCCAGGAAGACACGGGCGCGGACATCTCCATCGAAGATGACGGCACGGTCTACATCGGCGCTACGAACGGTCCGTCTGCAGATGCAGCACGTTCGGCCATCAACGCCATCGCCAACCCGCAGGTACCGGAAATCGGTGAGCGCTACCTGGGTACGGTCGTCAAGACCACCACCTTCGGCGCCTTCGTTTCCCTTACCCCGGGCAAGGACGGCCTGCTGCACATCTCCGAGCTCCGCAAGCTGGCCAACGGCAAGCGCGTGGACAACGTGGATGACGTCGTTTCCGTGGGCCAGAAGGTCCAGGTCGAGATCACCAAGATCGACGACCGCGGAAAGCTCTCCCTCTCGCCGGTTGTTGCCGATGAAGAAGGCGCAAGCGCAGAGGAAGCTCCGGCCGAGGCCGCCGAAGCTTCCGCAGAGTAGTCTGTAAGCAGTACACCCGGCGGGGCCGGTGGGCTTGAAAAAGCGCCACCGGCCCTTCCGGCCTTAACCTGAAAGGCTTTAATGACTGTCGTACCCTTGCCGTTGGAGCAAACACTTCCTGGCGGCGAATTGATCCATGGTGCCGAGGGCGGTTCCGTTGTCCGGCGTTCTGTTCTTCCTGGGGGCGTCCGCGTCCTGACCGAGGCGATGCCGGGCCAGCGATCGGCCACTATTGGATTCTGGGTGGCAGTCGGTTCCCGTGATGAGGCAGAAGGCCAGCACGGATCAACACACTTCCTTGAGCACCTGCTTTTCAAGGGCACCAAACGCCGCACTGCCTTGGAAATTGCCTCAGCGTTTGATGAAGTAGGCGGCGAGTCCAATGCTGCAACGGCAAAGGAAAGCACCTGCTACTTTGCCCGGGTACTGGACACCGATCTGCCCATGGCCATTGATGTCATCGCGGACATGATCACCGGAGCGGTTCTGGACCCTGCGGAGCTGGAACAGGAACGCGACGTTATCCTCGAGGAAATCGCCATGGACAGCGATGACCCGACGGATGTGGCGCATGAGAAGTTTGTGGCCGCTGTCCTGGGTGACCACCCGTTGGCGCGCCCCATCGGCGGAACGCCCGAAGCCATCAAAGCCGTGGCCCGCGATTCCGTGTGGGAGCACTACCAGCGCTACTACCGGCCCGAAGAACTGGTCATCACCGCTGCAGGGGGACTGGACCACGACGTCGTCTGCGGGCTGGTCCTCGACGCCCTCACCGCCGCCGGCTGGAAGCTTGATTCCGACTCTGCTCCGGTGAACCGGCGGGGGACCGGCAGGGCAGTCATCACAGGGACGTCAGGGCTGCACGTGGTCAAGCGCCCCGTGGAACAGGCAAACATCATCATGGGCTGCCCCACGATCGTCGCCACCGATGACCGGCGCTTTGTCATGAGTGTTCTCAACGCCGTCCTCGGTGGAGGCATGTCCTCACGATTGTTCCAGGAGATCCGCGAAAAGCGCGGCTTGGTCTACTCGACGTACTCGTTCACTGCCGCCTACGCCGACGCCGGGTACTTCGGGATGTACGCCGGTTGCACGCCCTCCAAGGTCCGCCAGGTGGTGGAACTTCTGGGTGTGGAGCTGGACAAGCTGGCTGAGGATGGCATCACGGAGGACGAACTCCGGAAGGCTGTGGGCCAGCTCAGCGGCGGGATTGTTCTGGCGCTTGAGGATACAGGCTCCAGGATGTCCCGGTTGGGCCGGGCAGAGCTGGTGTCCGGCGAATTCCAGGACATCGACGAGACATTGGCCCGCATCCAGGCAGTCACCGTGGAAGAGGTCCGCGATCTTGCCCGCGAACTGGCCGGGGCTCCCCGCACCATCACCGTGGTTGGCCCCTTCGAGGAATCGGAAACCTTCGGTCTCTGACGCGGACCCCATCCGGGTCCGAAGTCTCTGGACGCAGCCGGCATCGGCAGGGCAGCATGATCACACAAGGTGATGCTGCCCCCCGTGGACTTTGGAGACGAGATGGACCTGCCCGCAACCGCTCATGCCGCGGATATTCTGCGGGATTTCATCGGTCATTGGCGGGGCATTACGGAGATTGCCTCTTCACCCTGGGGGACTGCACGGACGGCTGAGGCCGAAGTGGTGTTCACCAAGGCCGCCGGCGGCCACGCAGTGGTCCAGAGCTACAGGCACCGTGAGCCCGACGGCACCCATTTCGAAGGGCATGGCATGTTCACTGTCGACCGCGACCACGGAGACACCCTGTGGTACTACGTGGACAGCATGGGCAAGGGCCCGGCCGCTCCCGTGAGGGGAACCTGGAGCGGGGGAGTCCTGACCCTGGACAGGCGCACGGCCGACGGCTGTGCCAGGCACACCTTCCGCGTTGAAGACGGCGTCCTGGTGCACACCGCTGACTTGCGGCTGGAAGGACACAGCGGTTTCAGCCCACTGTTGAAGAGCGTGTTCCGGAAGAGCCCTGAACCGGGAGCTTAGCCTCCGGCGAAAGGCGGAAGCACGTCAATGACGTCTTCCGTGCCCAGCGGCACGGAGTGGTCACGGACGGCCACTTCGTTGCGGAGGAAACTGCTGCGTGCCACTATCCTCGCCAGCGTCGGCGTACCTTCCGGAGGCGCCGGACGTTCGACGGCGAGGGCGGCTTCCAGGAGCCCCTCCAGACTCGTGCCTTCCGGGAGGGCGTGGAGTTCTTCTTCGACGCCTGCTGCCGCACGCGCGGCAGCGAAGTAACGGACCAACAAGTTTTCAGCCTCCGATTGCGCTCATGCTGCGGTCCGGCTGGACGAAGTCCGCTGCGCCGAGACCGGTGTGGTCCATGCCATGGGCCTTGGGCTTGATCCACATGGCGTCCTGCCAACGGCCGGCGAGCTCGGTATCCGTAGCCCCGCTGCGAAGCAGCCCCAGGAGGTCGAACTCTTCACGGGAGAACAGGCAGCTCATGATCTTGCCCTCTGCGGTGATGCGCGTGCGGCGGCAGTCCGAGCAGAACGGCTCGGTGACGGAGGCGATGATGCCAACGGTGCCCAGCACGGGACCGGAGGCATCCCCCGAAGCCGTGTCCCGGCGTCGTACTTCAAACCGCTCTGCTGGTGCGCCGTCCCTTTCACGGGGATCGCTGGACAGTACGAAGTCCCGGGACAGGAGCTCCCGGATCTCCGCGGCCGTGATCATGTTGCGTCGGGTCCAGCCGTGGTCGGCGTCGAGCGGCATCTGTTCGATGAAGCGGAGTTCGTAGCCGCGGCCCAATGCCCAGGCAAGGAGGTCCGGGGACTCGGTGTCGTTGATGCCACGCATGAGCACGGCGTTGAGCTTGACGGGACCCAGGCCGGCCGCCCACGCGGCGTCCACGCCGGCCAGGACCCTGTCCAGGAACGGACGACGGGTGAGTTTGGTGAATGTCTCCTCATGCAGGGAATCAAGGGAGACGTTGATCCGGTTCAGGCCGGCAGCCTTCAGGGCAGCGGCTTTCTTGTCCAACCCCACACCGTTGGTGGTCATGGAGATGGGAAGATCCGGATGTTCGCTGCGGATGCCGGAAATAATGTCTGTGAGGTCGGCGCGGACCAGGGGTTCGCCGCCGGTGAGGCGAAGTTCCCGCACGCCCAGGGCGGTGACGCCGATGCGGACTATCCTGACGATCTCATCCCGGGTCATGACAGCTTGCTTGGAAAGCCAGTCGAGGCCCTCGGCAGGCATGCAGTACGTGCACCGCAGATTGCATTTGTCGGTCAGGGAAAGACGCATGTCAGTGGCCCGACGACCGTACTGATCCCACAAACCGGCAGGCGTTCCGGCAGGGCGGGGTGGCGGTGTTTGCCCACCGCTTTCCGTGCTGCCTGCGGCACTGCTGGAAGGGGGCATCGGCATGCCCAACTGAACACTCATAAATTCAGGCTACGCCACCGCACCCTGATCAGTGATACCCGTTACAGTCTTCAGTTCTTACGGAATCCGTACGGTTCGCCCGGGAGGGGCGGAATCGGGTGCCGGGCACCCGCAGCAAACTTATGCTGAGAGCGTGACCACAAATACGGCATCGTCAGCGGAGCCCGGAAACCGGCGCATCCTCCTGGTCGAAGACGAAGAGACCATTGCCGCTGTCGTCCGCGACTACCTGGTGAGGGCGGGCTTCCAAGTGGACACTGCGGGCGATGGCTTCACGGCCTTGGAAGTGGCCACGGCCCGCACACCGGACCTGGTCATCCTGGACCGTATGCTGCCGGGACTGGACGGGGTTGAAGTATGCCGGCGGTTACGCCAAACCATGAGCGTGCCGGTCATCATGGTCACGGCCTTGGGAACCGAAGACGACCGGATCCTGGGATTGGAGATGGGAGCTGACGATTACGTCACCAAGCCGTTTTCTCCCCGGGAACTGGTACTGCGCGTCAAGTCGGTACTGCGGCGCAGCATCAAGGACCATACGCCGGAACCAGCGGTCCAATCGGCAGGCCTGGAGCTTGACCCCGCGTCCCGGACTGTCACCATGCTTGGTTCACCGCTGGCTTTGACGGCCCGTGAATTCGACCTCCTGGCCTTCCTGATGCGCAGGCCCAACCAGGTGTTCAGCCGTGAAGAACTCATCAAAGCCGTGTGGGGATGGGACTTCGGAGACCTTTCCACGGTGACGGTCCACGTCCGGCGGCTGCGCGAGAAGATCGAAGCAAATCCCACCAAGCCGGAACTCCTCAAGACCGTGTGGGGCATCGGCTACCGCTTTGACGTTCCCACGGAGGGAAAGGCGGAAGCCGTCCATGGAGGGTAGCGAGCTCTGGACCATCCTTGCGTGGGTGCTCTTCTGGGCAGTCCTGATCGGTGCTGCAACGCTGCTCTTGTTGAGGTTGCTTCGGCGGGCCTCGGTACTGGTCCGGATCTGCTTGGTGGTGGTAGCCACCGTGGCTGTGCTGGTGGCCGGGATGGTCAGCGCCTTCAACGCAATGTTCATCTCCGCCAGGGACCTCGAAGTGATGTGGTACATCCTGGCGGTGGCATCGGCCGTGGCTATAGCGCTGTCTTTGGTGCTCGGCGCGGGGGTGTCCAGGAATGCTGCCCGGCTGGTGGAGGCCGCCCGCAGGATCGGCCGTGGCGAAACGCTGGAGACCTCCGGGCCTGAGGGCAGGAGGGCGGCCCCTGCCATGACATCGGAGCTCGCTGCGCTTGAACAGGAACTGGAAGCCAGCAGCCGGAGCCTCGCCGAATCCCGGGAACGGGAAGCCGCCATCGAGACGGCACGGCGCGAACTGGTGTCCTGGATTTCCCATGATCTTCGAACGCCCCTTGCCAGCATGCGAGCCATGACGGAGGCCCTCGAAGACGGCATGGCCTCGGATGTGCAGGGCTATTACCGGAAGATCATCGGGCAGACCGAGCAGATGACTGCCATGGTCAACGACCTCCTGGAGCTTTCCAAGATCCAGGCCGGGACGTTGCATCTGCGCGCTGAAGCGCTGGACCTGTACGACCTCGTCAGCGATGCCCTCTCGGACCTGGCTCCGTTGGCAGCGAAACGGGGCATCAGGCTCGACGGCGGTGGTGACCGTGAGTGCATGGCCGTGGCGGACGGACCCAGCCTGGCCAGGGCCGTGAGGAATATCCTCCTCAATGCGATCATATACAGCCGGCCGGAGACTGACGTCCATGTCAGTGTCGGGCGGGACAACGGAAACGCTGTCATTGCCGTCCAGGACCACTGCGGTGGCATCCCGGAGGAGGACCTTCCGCACCTGTTCGAAACGGGCTGGCAGAAAGACCCCGCCCGGGGCACCCAGGGGTCCCTGCAGGGAAGTTACAGCGGTGCCGGCATCGGGCTCAGCATGGTGGCGGGCATCGTTAAGGCGCACGGGGGATCAGTGACGGTCCGCAACGTCGACGGCGGCTGCCGCTTCGCCCTGAAACTTCCGGCCGGTTCGCTTCCGGAGCCATCGCCCGCTCCGGCTTCGCCAAAGCCCGGGCCGCTGGAAACCACTGAAACAAACGAGGGCCCTGGAGGCACATCATGAGCGCGCCGGCAGTCAAGCAAACGAAAACCGGACGTCCCGCCGGCGGAGCCCGGTTGTGGGCACCTGCCGCCGGACTCGCTGCCGGAGCCGCCGGGATTGCCGCGGGAGAGCTGACGGCAGGATTCCTCAGCCCGCTGGTTTCTCCGGTGACGGCCCTCGGCGGCGCAGTGATAGACGCCGTCCCGCCCGGGGTGAAGGATCTGGCCGTGCAACTTTTCGGAACGGCCGACAAAGTCGTCCTGGTGGCCTCCATCGTGGTGGTCGCAGGATTCCTGGCCGCGCTCGCCGGCATCCTGGAACGCCGGCGGCCCGGACTGGGCGTGGCACTTGCCGGCCTGGCGGGCGTGGCGGGACTTACCGCCGTCGTCACTCGTGCCCAAGCCGGCCCGCAGGCGGCGCTGGCACCGATCGTGGCCGCAGTTGTCACCATGCTGCTCCTGCGGATGCTCGTTCGGAGGCTGGATGCCTGGATTCCGCGCGGGAGCGCCGCGGACGGGGACGGTGCCGGGCGGGCGCCCCTTGCCAGGAGGAGCTTCCTCAACGCCCTGTCCGGAACTGCCCTGGCAGCGGCGGTCGGAGGGACCGTCACCGCCATCCTCACCCGGGCCACCGCTGTGGCTGCCGGGTTCAGAAGCTCACTGGCACTGCCGGCGCCCGCAACGCCGCCGCAAACCATTCCCGCTGGCGCGTCCTTGAGCGTGCCGGGCATCAGCCCGCTGGTGACGCCGAACGCGGACTTCTACAGGATCGACACGGCCCTGACTGTCCCGGCCATCGATCCTCCGTCGTGGAAGCTGAAAGTCACCGGAATGGTGGAACGCGACATCGAACTGGACTTTGCCGACCTCTTGGCCAAACCCATGACTGAACGCCACATCACCATCGCCTGCGTTTCCAACAACGTTGGTGGCGACCTCATCGGCAACGCGCTGTGGCTGGGGTGGCCGGTGCGCGAACTGCTGGCCATGGCCGGCCCGAAAGCCGGGGCGGACATGGTGCTGTCCACCAGCAACGACGGCTGGACCGCCAGCACGCCCCTGGAGGCGCTCACCGACGACCGTGACGCATTGCTCGCCGTGGGCATGAACGGCGAGCCGTTGCCATTGGAACACGGGTTCCCGGTCCGGATGATTGTGCCTGGACTTTACGGGTTCGTCTCAGCCACAAAATGGTTGACCGAACTCAAAGTCACCCGTTTCGCGGACGATACCGCGTACTGGACACCCCGGGGGTGGAGCGACCACGGACCCATCAAAACGCAATCGCGCATTGACGTCCCACGCAGCGGACGGACGGTCCAGCCTGGAAAGGTCCAATTCGGCGGGGTTGCCTGGGCCCAACATCGTGGCATTGAACGCGTCGAACTGCGGGTCAACCGCGGCGCCTGGCAGAAGGCACAACTCGCCGGTGCCATCTCCACCGACACCTGGTACCAGTGGCAGATCGGCATTGACCTCCAGCCTGGCGACTACGAAGTCCAGGTCCGGGCCACTGACGCAAGCGGCCAACCGCAAACCGAAGACAAGGCCCCTGTGGCCCCCGACGGCGCCACGGGTTATCACACCATCACCGTGAAAGTGGCCTGAGGATCTACGCTGGGAACGTCCGGATCGTAGCCGGAAGCCAATGTGCCCCCAGGAGGATATCCGTGCCCAGATCCGTTGCAGCCCACCGCCAGGCAATCGCGGAATTGCTGACAACAGCCGCCGCAAGGAAAGGCACGCACCGGCTTCCGTTGATGGACGCACTCGGAAGGGTGCTCGCCGTCGACCTCCACGCACCTTTGTCCCTCCCGCCCTTCGCCAACTCCCAAATGGACGGCTTTGCCGTCCGTTCAGCAGACATCCCCGACGGCGGTGCGAAGCTCCCCTTAGCGGCGCCCGTTCCGGCGGGTGCCGCGCCGGAAGCCCTGAAGCCGGGCCATGCCGCTCCGATCATGACCGGAGCCATGATGCCGGAGGGAGCGGACGCCGTCGTACCTATTGAGAAGGCGACGCCCGGCACTTTTCCGGCGCCCACGGACGTCGACGCGGAGGTGGAGCTGCCAACGGTCGAGCCCGGGACGTACGTGCGTGATAGCGGCAGCGACATCGGCAAGGGAGCCTTGGCGCTTGCCGCCGGCACGCTGCTGGGCCCAAGCCAGCTGGGGCTGCTGGCAGCGCTCGGCCTTGTCGAAGTGGAGATCCGGCAGCCCTGGCGTGTCCTCCTGGTCACGACGGGCGATGAGGTCCTGGAACCGGGAACCGAACTGACAGCCGGGAAGATCTACGACTCCAATGGAACACTCCTGGAAGCCTCCATGCGGCAAGCCGGCCTCGACGTAGTCCGCACCGGTATCTCGGACGACCAACCCGAGGGCCTGCTCGCAGTCCTGAGGCAGCACCTCGCGGACCCGGACAAACCGGTGGACATGATCGTTTCCACCGGGGGAGTGAGCAAAGGGGCTTACGAAGTCGTGCGCCTGGCCATGACCGGGCAGCCGGTGGAATTCCTCCACGTCGCCATGCAACCTGGCGGACCACAGGGACTGGGCACTTTCGAAGGAACCCCTTTCATCGGCTTCCCGGGCAATCCCGTCAGTTGCCTGGTCTCCTTCGAAATGTTCCTCCGCCCCGCCCTTTCGCAGGTTGCCGGCGCCCCCTCGCCCAGGCCCGTGCTGAGGGCACGCCTGGCCGGAGGCCTTACCTCCCCGCAGGGCAAGCATCAGGTGCGCCGTGGAACCGTCGTGGATGGCGTTGTCCGCATGGAAGGTGGTGCCGGCTCCCATCTGGTCCATGCCCTGGCCCGCGCCAATGCCTTGGTGCAGATCCCCGAGGACGTCACGGAACTCGCCGAAGGAGACGAAGTGGAAGTATGGATGTTGTGAACCACACTCCCGAATCCCCGGCAGGCCCCACAGGCCTGACCCACCTGAGGCAGGACGGCACCGCCCAGATGGTGGATGTCTCCGAAAAAGCCGTCACCACCCGCGAAGCCACCGCCACGGCCACGGTCCGCTCCACCTCCGAAGTCCTGGCCCTGCTGGGTGCCGGCGAACTGCCCAAGGGCGATGCGCTCGCAGTTGCACGCGTTGCCGGCATCATGGCTGCAAAGAAAACACCTGAACTGATCCCGCTGTGCCATCCTTTGCCCATTTCCAAGGTCACGGTGGACTTTGAACTGGGTACGGATTCCGTGGGGATCCTTGCCACGGTCAAGACCCGGGGCGTGACCGGCGTCGAAATGGAAGCGTTGACTGCGGCCTCCGTTGCCGCCCTGAGTGTCTACGACATGATCAAGGCCGTGGACAAACATGCCGTCCTGGACGACATCCGGGTGCTGTCCAAGAGCGGTGGCAAGAGCGGAAGCTGGGACGTCTCCGGGGACTCCAGGCCGGAGGCAAGGGCATGAGTGCATGCGAGCCGAACGCACACGGCCCCCGGAAGGCCGGCGTCGTGATTGCCTCCACCCGGGCCGCCGCCGGGATCTACTCCGATGAGACAGGTCCTATCATTCTCGACTGGCTCAAAGAGCACGGCTTCGACACCTTCCCCACCATGGTGGTCCCGGACGGTGAAGCCGTGGGTGCCGCGCTGAGGGCATTGCTGACCCAGGAACCGGCCGTCATCATCACCAGCGGGGGAACGGGCCTCAGCCCGGACGACCACACACCGGAAATGACGCTTCCACTGCTGGACCGGGAGATACCCGGCATCATGGAGGGCCTCCGCCGCGCAGGCGCCGCCAAGACCCCCATGGCGATGCTGAGCCGTGGCCACGCGGGCGTTGCGGGAAAGACATTCATCATCAACCTGCCGGGATCTCCCAAGGGAGTCATGGACGGACTGGCCGTCCTTGACCCTGTGATCGGGCATCTCTGCGAGCAATTGGAAGGAAGCCATGGGCACTGAAACAGACTTCGAAGTTGTCAGCGCTGTCCTCAGTTCCGAGCCGATCTCGGTGGACCAGGCCATCAGTGCAGTGGAATCGGACACTGCCGGCGCGGTCGTCAGCTTCAGCGGCGTTGTGCGCAACCACGACGGCGGCAAGGCAGTGGACCGGTTGAGCTACAGCGCCCATCCCACAGCGCATCAGGTCATGTCCGAGGTCGTGGCCCGGCTCGTCGCAGAGCACTCGGGCGAGGCTGACCAGCCGGTCCGTATCTGGGCTGCCCACAGGATAGGCACGCTGGAGATCGGTGATCCCGCGCTGGTATGTGCGGTTGCAGCTGCCCACCGTGGACAGGCGTTCGCTGTTTGCTCGGAACTCGTGGACCGGGTCAAGGAGCAGGTCCCCATCTGGAAGGAACAGTTCTTCTCCGACGGAACCGTTGAATGGGTAGGTGCGGGGGAGTAGGAAGCTGTCACGGTTCCTTCCCGGGTCCTGCCCGGCGGTAGGGTTAAAGGCATGACCGAACAACTTGCTGTTGCTGTGCTGGGCGCCAATGGGCGCATGGGAATCGAAGCCGTCAAGGCCATTGAAGCAGCAGGGGACATGACGCTCGTGGCAGCGCTCGGCCGTGGTGATTCGCTGGAGAAACTGCTCGACGCCGGTGCACAGTACGTTGTTGACCTCACCGTTCCGGATATCACCGAAACCAACGTCCGGTTCGCAGTTGAGCACGGAATCCACGCTGTTGTGGGTACCACCGGTTGGAATGCGGACAGACTGGAATCCCTGCGGGCGCTGCTGGAGCAGAAGCCGGACACAGGTGTCCTGATTGCCCCGAATTTTGCCCTGGGCTCAGTGCTGGCGTCCGCTTTCGCGGCCAAGGCTTCCCAGTACTTTGAATCCGTGGAAGTCATCGAACTGCACCACCCCGACAAGGTGGATGCCCCCTCGGGTACGGCGGTACGCACAGCCCAGCTCATCGCCGAAGCCCGGCATGAGGCAGGAGTGCCGGCGAGCCCGGACGCCACTGAAACCTCGCTGGACGGTGCCCGGGGCTGTGACGTGGACGGAATCCGTGTGCACAGTGTCCGGCTCCGCGGCCTGGTGGCCCACCAGGAAGTACTCTTCGGCGGGCCCGGCGAACAATTGACGCTGCGCCATGACTCCTTCGACCGGGCGTCCTTCATGCCCGGAGTCTTGCTGGGGCTGCGGAAAGTGGCAGCCAATCCCGGCCTGACGGTCGGCTTGGACGGCTACTTGGACCTGGGGCTCTAGGACGTGGGAAATTTCCTGGCAGCCCTGAAGAAGAACCGCACCAAAATCTGGGTAGGTGCGATCACCTTGCTTTTGGTGTTGTACCTGGTGGTCTCGGTTCAGCGGTCCTTCCTGCTTCTCGGTGATCCCAACCTGGTGGCCAAGGGCATCGGAGCGGCTTACCTGGTGCTTCCGGTCATTGGCGCCTGGGCCATGATCCGCGAGCTGCTTTTTGGCGCCCGGACAGAGCAGATGGCCAAGGTGCTCGAAGCCGAGGGTGGACTGCCGGAGGACACCCTGCCCCGGACCCCGGGCGGACGGATCGTTCGCGCCGCTGCCGACGCCGAATTTGAGAAATACCGTGCCGAGGCCGAGGCTGCGCCGGAGGATTGGCGTTCCTGGTTCAGGCTGAGCTGTGCCTACGACGCTTCCGGTGACCGCAAACGTGCGCGCGCATCCATGCGCGACGCCGTGAAGCTGTTCCGCTCTCAGCCCACCGCGGCCGGACGGTAGCTGCCCAGCCTCGATGCCATGTGGGCAGCCCATTCAAGCGGTCCACGCCGCCGGAGCAAGGCGAAACACACGCCGATGCCGATGGCTCCGAGCGCCTGCGTCCAGTACATGCCTTCGTCGGTCCACCCGGCGGGAAGCGGTTGGTTGGTGAAGCCCGAGACGAGCCATACGTGCGCTGAATACAGGCTCAAGGTCATGGCGCCTGGTCCGCTGAGCACCAGCAGGAAATTGACCTTGATGCGTTCGGCGAGCCTGCCAAGCATCAGGAAAATCCCAACGACGCCGGCGGCAACGCCACTGGTGTGCAACAAGTCCAGCGTGGTACCCGCATGCGGTGAGGCCGTAGCCAACCACCACCACGAGTCCACTTGCTGGAGCCCGGTGAGATTGACCTGGAGCATGCTCTCCAGGGGATAGCCCCTGGTGCCGGGAAGCGCCGACAGGGCTGCCCGGCCGCCCCATACCTCCATGGCCAGCACGCCGCATATCTTCGCCATGCCGGCCACGACGAGTCCGGATGTCAGCAGCATCAGCTGGACGCCCGCCGTCGTCAGTGCCAGCCGCCCGATGACCAGGCCGACAAGAAGGTAGGAGATCCACTGGAACACCGGGTAGTACCCGGTGAAGAACAGATCGGCGAGCAGACGGCCGGGGGTTTCCAGATCCTCCCAGCCGGGGTTGTGCCCCAGTTGCAGCGGCGGGTTCCCGTCAAGCAGCACGGGGCGGACCAGGAACGCGAGGACGGGTGAAACAAGGATCCACCCAGCCGCCCAGAAGCAAAGGGCTTTGAGCCGCAAGCCGAGGAACGGCAGGATGCACAGGAACAGCATCGCGTAGTGGACCAGGATCACCGCGACGTTGACGTCCAGCCCTCCCAACGCAAGTCCGACGACGGCGATCACCACCGCGCGCATTGCCACGCCGGCCCTCGCGGACCAAAGCTCCTTTCCGCTGCGGGGATCCTGCTTGCCGGTGGACAGTGCAAGGCCGATTCCGGCCAGTACCGCGAACAACGCAGCGGACCGCCCCGAGAACACCAAGCCCACCATTGTTGGCTCCCACTGGGGTGCCGGGCCGAATGTCGGCATCAGGTGCGTGGCCATCATGCCAAGGAGGGCAGCCCCCCTGGCTGCGTCGATGCCGGTCAACCGGGTGGGAGCCGCGCGTTGACCCCGTGTTTTTCGCGGAGGCGCCGTCTCTTGCGAAGTCATGGAGCGATCGTCTCACAGCCGGGTCCCGCGACCGGCGAGTGACGGCTGCCGGGACGTTCCCGGCCCGCGCCCTTGTGTTCGAATATATATTCGAATAATATGGCGGCATGAATGAAGTTCCAGAGCGGCCGGACGGCATGGGCGGCCCCATGAAAGCGATGAGTCCGGGAGTTGTCGACTTCCTTTTCCGGCAGCTCGTGGCCGGCGAACCTCCCGAAGACACGCAATGGCGCCGCGAGGGTACGGTGCTCGCGGAGCAGGCTCCGGGTGCTGAACTGGCCCGCCGCTTGTTTGAAACGGATGTGGAATCGCTGACGCCCCTGGAACTGTTCGAGTACGTGCGGGCCTCGCAGCGTTTGGTCGCCTGGGCAGAACAACTCAAAGAGCGCGCCGTAGGGCAGTACTGCTCGGGTCAGCGTGCCCGCACACCCGGGGTCGCATAGCCTTCGCGGCAACGCGCATGAGGACCGTCACGCGATACCCATTCTTGTAACGAGGCCGTGACAGGGTAACGTTTTTCCTATGTCTGACGTTCGCGCGCCCATTCCCGCCCTTGGTACCCTGCTGACCGCCATGGTCACCCCGTTCACCGACGACGGCAAGGTGGACTACGACCAAGCCGCGGCACTGGCAGAAAAGCTTGTCCAGGATGGCTGCGATGGACTGGTGGTTACAGGCACCACCGGAGAGACGTCCACCCTCACGGACGACGAAAACCTGGGCATGTTCCGGGCTGTCAAGGAAGCCGTCGGTGGCAAGGCTGCCATTATCGCCGGCACGGGCACCAACGACACTGCCCACTCAGTGCACCTTTCGCAGCGCGCTGCCGAGTTGGGCGTCGATGGTCTCCTGATCGTGACCCCTTACTACAACAAGCCAAGCCAGGCTGGTGTGCGCGCCCACTTCGAGACCATTGCCTCGGCTACCGACTTGCCGGTGATGCTCTATGACATTCCCGGACGGTCCTCCATCGCCATTGCGCCGGAGACCATGATCGAACTGGCCAAGCACCAGAACATTGTGGCCGTCAAGGATGCGAAGGCTGATTTCGCTGCCGCTACCCGCGTCATGGCTGAGACCGACCTTCTTTTCTACTCCGGCGATGACGGCCTGACCCTCCAGTGGATGGCTCTCGGCGCCGTCGGACTGGTCGGCGTCACCACCCACGTGGCTACGCGCCGCTTCCGCGAGCTGATCGACGCCGTCAACAACAACGACCTCGCTACGGCGCGGTCCATCAACTTTGAACTGGAGCCGGTGGTTCGTGGAACCATGACCCGGGTCCAAGGCGCAGTAGCCGCCAAGCAGATTCTCAAGTGGCAGGGAGTCCTGCCCAACTCGGTTGTCCGTTTGCCCCTCGTGGAGCCGGACGCGGCCGAGATCGAAATCATCCGCGGGGATTTGGCGGAAGCCGGAATGGACTTCACCGTCCAGGATGGTTCCGCCGGAAAGTAGCACAATATGACCCAAACCGCCCTTCCCGGACTGGTTACGCCGCCGAAACTGCCGAAAGGCACGCTGCGGATCGTTCCGCTCGGTGGACTGGGAGAGATCGGCCGCAACATGGCGGTCTTCGAGATCGACGGCAAGCTGCTCATAGTCGACTGCGGGGTACTTTTCCCCGAGGAGACGCAGCCCGGCGTTGATCTGATCCTGCCCGATTTCTCCTACATCGAGAACCGGCTGGAGGACGTGGTCGGGGTTGTCCTCACCCACGGCCACGAGGACCACATTGGCGCGGTTCCCTACCTGCTGCGCCTCAAGGCCGACATTCCGCTGATCGGTTCCCAGCTCACCCTTGCGCTGGTGGAAGCGAAGCTGCAGGAGCACCGGATCAAGCCTTACACGCTCACCGTCACGGAGGGCCAGGTGGAGCAGTTCGGTCCCTTCGAGTGTGAATTCGTTGCCGTCAACCACTCCATTCCGGATGCCTTGGCCGTCTTTATCCGTACCGAAGGGGGCAACGTCCTCCATACCGGTGACTTCAAGATGGACCAGTTGCCGTTGGATGGCCGCATCACGGACCTCCGGCACTTTGCCCGCCTCGGTGAGGAAGGAGTCGACCTCTTCATGGCCGACTCCACCAACGCCGACGTGCCTGGCTTCACCACGGCAGAGAAGGAAATCGGGCCAACACTGGACCGACTCTTCGGGCAGGCAAAGAAGCGCATCATTGTGGCTTCCTTCTCCTCCCATGTGCACCGTGTCCAGCAGGTACTCGATGCAGCAGCAAAGCACGGACGCAAGGTCGCCTTCGTGGGCCGCTCCATGGTGCGGAACATGGCCATCGCCGCCAAGCTTGGTTACCTGGAGGTTCCTGACGGCATCCTGGTTGACATCAAGAACATCGACAACATGCCGGACGATCGCGTGGTCCTCATGTCCACGGGGTCCCAGGGTGAGCCGATGGCAGCCCTGTCGCGCATGGCCAACGGCGACCACCGGGTGATTGTCGGCAAGGGCGATACCGTCATCCTGGCGTCCAGCCTCATCCCCGGCAACGAGAACGCCGTATTCCGCATCATCAACGGTCTCCTCAAGCTCGGAGCCGACGTCATCCACAAGGGCACGGCCAAGGTCCACGTCTCCGGTCACGCGGCGGCGGGGGAGTTGCTCTATTGCTACAACATCCTTGAGCCGCTCAACGCCATGCCGGTGCACGGTGAAACGCGCCACCTGATCGCCAACGGGAACATTGCCCTGGAATCAGGCGTGCCGTCGGACGGCATCATCCTCAGCGATAACGGCACCGTGATCGACCTCAAGGACCACGTGGCGAACATTGTGGGCCAAGTGGAGGTGGGCTTCGTCTACGTGGATGGTTCGAGCGTTGGCGAAATCACTGACGCAGACCTGAAGGACCGCCGCGTCCTCGGCGACGAAGGCTTCATTTCCGTCATCACGGTCATCAGCCGCACCACCGGCAAAATCGTGTCCGGACCGGAGATCCACGCCCGTGGCGTCGCTGAAGACGACTCGGTCTTCGACGAGATCATCCCGAAGATCAACGCCGCACTCGAAGAGGCTGTGCTGAATCACACAGACCACACGAACCACCAGTTGCAACAGGTGGTTCGCAGGATCATCGGCACGTGGGTCAACCGCAAGCTTCGCCGCCGTCCCATGATCATCCCGGTGGTCCTGGAGGCCTAGTCCGCCAGCAACATGAATACCCAAGGGGGTCTGAAATCCGCGGATTTCAGACCCCCTTGCGGTACCGTGGCACGTATGGCGACCCGTACTACCTCCGCGCCACGAGGCAGCTCCAGCAATAAATCCGGCGGCACAGGCCGGGGCGGAGCCGCATCCAAAACCAGCTCCGCCAGCAAAAGCGGGCGGGGAAGCACTGCCCGCACCAAGCAAGCAGCCGCCGTCGAGCCCCAGGCTCCGCTTCCGCTTCGCATGCTGTCCGGTGCCTGGCAGGGCATCGGGCACGTGGTGGGTGCCGGCGTGCGCCGGATCGGCCACGATGTCAGCGACCTCGACCCCGCGGACCGCCGGGACGGGGCAGCGCTGTTCAACCTTGTGCTGGGCATCGCGATCGCTACTTTTGCCTGGTGGGGCCTCACCGGTTGGCTCCCGGACATCGTGTACAGCGTGGTCAACGGGACCTTCGGCTGGATGTCCCTGATCCTGCCTTTCATGCTCTTCGTCTGCGCCTTCCGCTTGTTCCGCAAGCCTCAGGATGGCCGCGGAAACAACCGCGTGGGCATCGGATTCATGATCATGACGCTGGCCGGCTCCGGACTTGCCCAGGTCATTGGGGGCCAGCCCACCGTCGCCGATGGCTTCGACGGCCTGCGCCGTGCGGGCGGCATGCTGGGCTTCCTCGCCGCGGCTCCACTTGCCGCCATCCATGTCGCTGTTCCGGTCATCATCTACAGTCTCCTGGCCTTTGTTTCCTTGCTGATCGTTACGGCAACCCCCTTCGGTGCCATTCCCGCCCGGATCCGGGGTGCCTACGAACACCTCATGGGCGTTGACCTCATGGACGACTCCGGCAAGGACGACCACGACCGAAGCTACCTCTACGGCAACGGCTCCTCGTCCGCGCCGCCGAAGAAGAAGAAGCGCATGCGCCTCTTCGGCAAGGATGAAGAACCCGACGCCGGCCTGGAAGGTTACGTCGGTGACGAAGCTTTCGAACACGCAATAGTCGACGACGACGAAACCCCCGCCGCATCCGCACCACGTGTACCGCCGGGTGTCCGGCGCCCCACGCAAGCGGAAATTGCCGTGGAGAAGATCAAGGCCGCCCAAGGCCTCGCGGGCGCAAATCCCGGGATCGACAACCCCACGGAAGCCATTCCCGTCCTGACGCCGGAAATGACGGCTCCCGTGGCGGCCCAGGTGCCGGCGCGGCCCGCGACGCCTCCGCCTCCGCCCACGCCGATTCCGCAGCGTACGGAGCAGTTGTCACTGGCCGGTGACGTCACGTATACACTGCCTGCCTCCGACTACCTGACGCCGGGCTCCATTCCGAAGGAGCGCACGGAAGCCAACGACGCCGTCGTCGCCGCGCTGACGGACACCCTCACGCAGTTCAACGTCGACGCCGCGGTGACCGGCTTCAGCCGTGGTCCCACCGTGACCCGCTACGAGATTGAGCTCTCTCCCGGCACCAAGGTGGAACGCGTCACGGCGCTGTCCAAGAACATCTCCTATGCCGTGGCTTCCAGTGATGTCCGCATCCTGAGCCCCATCCCGGGCAAGTCCGCGATCGGCATCGAGATCCCGAACACCGACCGCGAGACGGTGTCCTTGGGTGATGTCCTCCGGAGCCAGAATGCCCGCCGTACCGACCACCCGATGGTCATGGGCGTGGGCAAGGACGTTGAGGGCGGCTACGTCGTGGCCAACCTCGCCAAAATGCCCCACCTCCTGGTCGCCGGTGCTACCGGTGCAGGTAAGTCGAGCTTCGTGAACTCCATGATCACCTCCATCCTCATGCGCGCAACGCCGGATGAAGTCCGCATGGTCATGGTGGACCCCAAGCGTGTGGAACTCACCGCCTACGAGGGCGTCCCGCACCTCATCACGCCTATCATCACCAACCCGAAGAAGGCCGCAGAGGCCCTCCAATGGGTGGTCCGGGAAATGGACGCCCGTTACGACGACCTCGCCAACTACGGCTACA
This sequence comes from Paenarthrobacter sp. TAF1, assembly GCF_052113825.1. Classification (NCBI taxonomy): domain Bacteria; kingdom Bacillati; phylum Actinomycetota; class Actinomycetes; order Micrococcales; family Micrococcaceae; genus Paenarthrobacter; species Paenarthrobacter sp. TAF1. The sequence goes on along the minus strand of NZ_JBFRDO010000011.1, from coordinate 61,818 downwards.
AGCACATTGATGACTTCAACAAGGCCGTCCGTGCGGGCAAGGTCACGCCGCCGGTCGATTCCAAGCGCGTCATCAAGCCCTACCCCTACCTGCTGGTCATCGTGGACGAACTCGCGGACCTCATGATGGTGGCACCGCGTGACGTCGAAGACTCGATTGTCCGTATCACCCAGCTGGCCCGTGCCGCCGGTATCCACCTGGTGCTGGCCACCCAGCGTCCATCCGTGGACGTCGTCACGGGCCTCATCAAGGCCAACGTGCCGTCCCGCATGGCGTTCGCCACCTCGTCCGTGACGGATTCCCGCGTGGTCCTGGACCAGCCAGGCGCCGAGAAGCTCATTGGCCAGGGTGACGCACTGTTCCTGCCCATGGGCGCTTCGAAGGCCATGCGTGTCCAGGGTGCCTGGGTGACCGAGTCCGAGATCCACAAGGTCGTTGAGCACGTCAAGGGTCAGTTGCAGGCCGTCTACCGTGACGACGTCGCAGCCGAGGCTCCCAAGAAGCAGATCGACGACGACATCGGAGACGACCTCGAGGTCCTGCTCCAGGCTACGGAGCTGGTGGTCACCACGCAGTTCGGTTCGACGTCCATGCTGCAGCGCAAGCTGCGCGTCGGCTTCGCCAAGGCCGGACGACTGATGGACCTCTTGGAATCCCGCGGCGTCGTGGGCCCGTCCGAAGGTTCCAAGGCCCGCGATGTCCTGGTAAAGCCCGATGACCTCGCCGCTGTACTTGCTGCGATGAAGGGCCAGGAGTCACCGTCCACCCCTGATGCCCACACGGCCGCCCTGAGCGACAACGCGAACTCGAACATCGCCGTCGGCGGTTATGCAGAGGACCTGGTGCAGGCGGACCTGGACAACCGGACCCAGGCTGTTGAGTACTACGACGGCGCGGACGGCCCGGATGACGACGACGAGGGCGGCGAAGACGCCTGGTCGCTCACAGGACGTTAGCTCCCAAAGCGGCCGCCGCAAAGACGGTAGCCTAGAGGGGTGACTACAGCCGAGGGTGATAACGCGACCTCCAGCAGTTCCGATATCTGGAACCTGCCCAACATCCTCACGATGCTGCGCATCGTCCTGGTGCCGTTCTTCGTCTGGTTCCTGCTGGCCGATAACGGCGCGTACGGGATCTGGCGCTGGGCGGCGGTGGTTGCCTTCGCTGTAGCGATCTACACCGACAAGCTCGACGGCGACATCGCCCGGGCGCGCGGCCTTATTACCAACTTCGGCAAAATCGCGGACCCCATTGCCGACAAGCTGCTCATCGGCTCAGCGTTGGTGCTCCTGTCCATCCTGGGGGAGTTGCCCTGGTGGGTCACCATTCTCATCCTGGTCCGTGAATGGGGCATCACGGCACTGCGCTTCGTTGTGATCCGGTACGGGGTCATGCCCGCTTCCCGTGGCGGCAAGCTCAAGACCGTCGTTCAAACAGTGGCGATCTTCCTGTACATCCTTCCCCTCCAGGCGATCGCCCCATGGCTGGGCGCCGTCGCTTTCCTGGTCATGATGGTTGCCCTCGCCATTACGTTGTGGACCGGCGTCGAATATGTCATCCAGGCCATGCGGCTGCGCGCAGCGGGACGTCGCGCGTGAAGTCCGTGAGCGGTGCGGCAGAAACCGCGGAGACGGTGGTGGGCGCCGCCGTCCGCAGTGGCCTCACGGTGGCTACGGCTGAGTCCTTGACTGCAGGTCTCGTGGCCGCAACGCTCGCCAACACTCCGGGCGCTTCGGCCATGCTGCAAGGCGGTGTGGTCGCTTACCAGAACTCGGTCAAGGCCGGCATCCTGGGCGTGCCGGAGGAGCTTCTTGCGTCGGTCGGCTCCGTTGACGGCGGTGTCGCCGAGGCAATGGCCGACGGCGCACGCCGGGCTTGCGCTGCCGACGTCGGGATTTCGACGACCGGCGTCGCCGGACCGGAGCCGCACGACGGCAAAGATGTCGGCACCGTGTTCATTGGCGTGGCGTCTGCGCTGGGCGTGGCGTCGTTCGAGTACAGCTTCGACGGGGACCGTCAGTCCATCCGCGAACAGGCCTGCGACGCCGCCTTGGCGCGCCTGCTTGCCGCGCTGGGTGACGTTGGTTACCGTTCGTAAAGTAGTCGGGAACAAAAACTCATTGCCAATAGTTGTGTCATTGTGTCGCTTCGGAAGAGCCGGGGCGCCTAGGATGTAAAAACATACCCGGTCCGCCAGCCAGCGAACCGGATCAACGAGGGAGCATGGCGATACAGATGGTAAAGCAGCCCGTATCCGTAAACGGCGTTGTCCGCTGGAAGGATGTGGGCTTGGCTGATCAGGCACAGAGCGAACAGAAGGAGCGCAAAATGGTTGTACTACGCCACGAGATCGGTGATGTACTGCGCGATGTCCGCCAGCGTCAGGGCCGTACCCTTCGCGAGGTTTCGCACAGCGCCCGCGTCTCACTTGGCTACTTGAGCGAAGTGGAACGGGGCCAGAAGGAGGCTTCTTCCGAGCTCCTGTCCTCTATCTGCACAGCCTTGGACGTTCCTTTGTCCCACATGCTTCGCGAAGTCAGCGACCGCGTGGCCGTCGCAGAAGGTGTTGCTGTCCCGGACACCGTCCCGCAGGAATTCTCACAGCGTTATGGCCGCGATCTGGGCCTCTCGGACGACTTCCCCCAGGGAATGCTCTCCGGAGCCCGCTAAACGGTTCCATAAGTAACGAAGAAGGTCCCCAGCCTGAGGCTGGGGACCTTCTTTCTTTAGCGCTGCGGCGTCGCGTCACGCGCCCGGGGGATTGTCCGCGGAATCGGCTCCTGCTTCCTTGGTTCCCAGGTCCCTGAGCCCGCCGTCACCGTAGATGGCATTCAGGCGCCCCATGTAGTCGGCCAGGGTCTGGACATCTTCCAAGGGCCACTCACCGAGGCGTTCCCTGAAGACCTGGCGCCGGGCATCCTGGACGAGGTGCATCTTCTCTTCGCCCTTTTCGGTCAGGCGGATGGATTGCGCCCGCCCGTCCTGCGGATCCGCTTCCTTGTAGACCAGGCCGATGCTCTCAAGGAAGGCGATCTGGCGGCTTACCGATGGCTTGCCGACGCCGATGCAAGTGGCCAGCTCGGTGAGGCGGATGGGGCCTTCCCTGCGGATGACGGTGAGCAAACCGTAGGCGGCCGGTTCCATGTCCGGATGGACCTGGCGGGACAGCTGGTGGGAGATCGAACGGGCGCGGCGCCAGAGCAGGCTCAGCTGGTGTTCCACCTGCTGGAGGGCGTCGTCGACGTCGTCGCCTGGCACGGCCGGACCTGGCGCGCTCTGGAGAGGATTGCTCATGGCAACCATTCTAGAGTCCACTGCCATGAGAGACTCTATCCGTGAGGGCAAGTGACTTTTGGCGATTGATGGACGATGAATTCGGGGCCGGCTATTCCCGTGTCCTGGCCAACTCGCTGGTACTCGCCGGTGTGGGCGGACGGACGGCCGTGGAGGCCCTGGCGGCCGGATACCATCCCCGAGAGGTCTGGCTGGCCGTGTGCGAGGTCCAGGACGTACCCCCCGAGCGCCGGCTGGGCAGGGACATCAAACCCGCCTCGAACTGACTCTGCCGCTGACAGGAACGCCTCGGCACCGGGAGACACGCCGCACCATTGTTCGAATATCTGTTCGGATGGGGATATGCTCCTGTGAGAGGAAAATTGATCCCGTAGGACGCATTCCAACAGCATTCGGCAAGCAGGTTATCCACATAGCCGGAGTCGGCACCTAAAAATGTCAGGCCGCCGTAATAGCGTCTGGGATGACAGGAAAGCGGCCTATCGGGCCACTCCACAGCGAGAAAGCATCAGAGGTGTGAACCATGGCGGCAACCCCGGATCGTGAAAAGGCGCTCGAAGCAGCGCTTGCCCAGATCGACAAGCAGTTCGGCAAAGGCTCCATCATGCGTTTGGGTGATGACACCCGTGCGCCCATCGAAGTCATTCCCACCGGTTCCATTGCGCTGGACGTGGCCCTCGGCATCGGCGGCCTGCCCCGCGGCCGCGTCGTGGAAATCTACGGTCCTGAATCGTCGGGTAAGACCACCGTGGCGCTGCACGCCGTAGCCAACGCACAGCGCGCCGGCGGTATCGCCGCGTTCATTGACGCCGAGCACGCGCTGGACCCGGACTACGCCGCGAAGCTGGGTGTGGACACCGACGCCCTCCTCGTTTCCCAGCCGGATACGGGTGAGCAGGCCCTGGAAATCATGGACATGCTGGTGGGCTCCGGTTCGCTGGACATCATCGTCATCGACTCCGTCGCCGCGTTGGTACCCCGTGCCGAAATCGAAGGCGAAATGGGTGACTCCCACGTTGGCCTCCAGGCGCGCCTTATGAGCCAGGCGCTGCGTAAGATCACTGGTCGTTTGAGCCAGACCAAGACCACTGCCATCTTCATCAACCAGCTGCGTGAGAAGATCGGCGTCTTCTTTGGCTCGCCGGAAACCACCACCGGTGGCAAGGCGCTTAAGTTCTACGCTTCGGTACGCATCGATGTTCGTCGCATCCAGACGCTGAAGGAGGGCGCGGATTCCGTAGGTAACCGCACCAAGGCCAAGATCGTCAAGAACAAGATGGCTCCGCCGTTCAAGATCGCCGAGTTCGACATCATCTATGGTCAGGGCATCTCCCGCGAGGGTGGCATCATCGACATGGGCGTTGAGCACGGCATCATCAAGAAGTCCGGTTCGTGGTTTACCTACGACGGCGACCAGCTCGGCCAGGGCATGGAAAACTCGCGGCGGTTCCTGCGGGACAACCCCGAGTTGGCGCAGGAACTGGAGCGCCTGATCAAGGAAAAGCTTGGCGTTGGCGTCAAGCCGGAGGAAGACTCCCCAAAGCTGAAGGCCGTTGACGGCTAGCACCGGGCCGGACCCGGAGTCTGCCCTGGCTGCAGACTCCGAGCCCGACCCTGAGTCCGTGGCGCGTGCCATCGTCCTGCGACAGTTGACGATGGCGCCACGGAGCCGCCTGCAGTTGTCCCGCAAACTGGCGGAACGCAATGTTCCCAAGGACGTTGCCGAGGCCGTACTGGACCGCTTCGAGGAAGTTCAGCTGATTGATGACGCTGAATTCGCCCGGATGTGGGTGCGGAGCCGTTCACAAAGCAAGAAACTGGCCAAAGGTGCACTTCGTCGCGAACTGGCTGATAAGGGCATCGTCCTCGAGGCCGCCGAGGAAGCACTGTCGCAACTCAGTGACCAGGATGAAGAGTCAGCCGCGAGGGATCTGGTGCAGCGTAAGCTTCGGCCGGGCATGAACCTCTCGGACCGTGCCGAGCGGGACAAGTACACGCGTAGGTTGGCCTCCATGTTGGCGCGCAAGGGCTACGCTCCATCATTGGCCTTCAGGATCGTCGGTGAGGTGCTGGCAGAAGCCGGTACCCTTGAGTAGTGAGTTTGACCATTCCCTCCCCAACACCTGCCACCGCTGCTTCGACTGAGCCCCGGACCTATCAGGTCCGTACTTTCGGTTGCCAGATGAACGTCCATGATTCCGAGCGCATGGCGGGCCTGCTAGAGGACGCCGGCTACGTTCCTGCAGAGGGCGACGTTGCCGATGTCGTTGTCTTCAACACGTGCGCTGTGCGGGAGAATGCGGACAACAAGCTCTACGGAAACCTTGGGCAATTGCGGCAGGTCAAGGAATCCCATCCCGGCATGCAGATTGCCGTTGGCGGGTGCCTGGCGCAGAAGGACCGCGAGACCATTGTCCGGAAAGCGCCGTGGGTGGATGCTGTCTTCGGCACCCACAATGTGGGCGCCCTGCCGGCCCTCCTCAAGCGGGCCCGGCACAACAACGAGGCCCAACTCGAAATCCTCGAATCCCTGGACGTCTTCCCGTCCACGCTTCCTACCAAGCGTGAGTCTGTGTACTCGGGGTGGGTTTCCATTTCAGTCGGTTGCAACAACACCTGCACGTTCTGCATCGTTCCCTCGCTGCGCGGCAAGGAAAAGGACCGCCGTCCAGGCGAGATCCTCGCGGAAATCCAGGCCCTCGTCGATGACGGCGTTGTCGAAGTGACGTTGCTGGGCCAGAACGTGAACTCGTACGGGGTGGAATTCGGCGATCGCCAGGCCTTCTCCAAACTCCTCCGTGCCTGCGGTGACATCGAGGGTCTCGAACGCGTGCGGTTTACCAGCCCCCACCCCGCGGCCTTCACCGACGACGTCATCGATGCCATGGCTGAAACCCCCAATGTGATGCCGCAGCTTCATATGCCGCTGCAGTCGGGATCGGACAAAGTCCTCAAGGACATGCGTCGTTCCTACCGCTCCAGCCGCTTCCTGGGCATCCTGGACAAAGTGCGTGAGCGGATTCCGCACGCTGCCATCACCACTGACATCATTGTTGGATTCCCGGGTGAAACCGAAGAGGATTTCCAGGCGACCTTGGACGTCGTGGAGAAGTCGCGGTTCTCCTCGGCCTTCACGTTCCAGTACTCCAAGCGTCCGGGAACACCGGCAGCGGACTTGCCTGATCAGCTGCCTAAAGCGGTGGTCCAGGAGCGCTTCGAACGGCTCACGGCCCTGCAGGACCGTATCGCCGCCGAGGAAAACGCCGCGCAGCTTGGCCGGCAGGTCGAGGTCCTGGTGACAGCCCAGGCAGGCAGGAAGGCCGAGGAGACCCATCGGCTTTCCGGGCGGTCCAAGGACCAGCGGCTTGTGCACTTTTCCGTACCTGACGGTGCGGAAACCCCCCGTCCCGGGGACTTCGTGACGGTGACCATTACGGAAGCAGCCGCTTTCCACTTGGTAGCCGACCCCGCGACAACCAGTGACTACGTCCTGCGGCGTTCCAGGGCCGGAGATGCCTGGGACCGTTCGCAGGCCGACTCCTGCGGTGTTCCCGCACCAGGCACATCCGGCGGCAAGACCGGGGTGTCCTTGGGCATGCCCGCATTGCCGATCCGCCGCGCGTAGCCGCGTCGTCCATTCCATGTCGGATTCCCAGCAGGCCCGGCCTGTCATCGCCGTGGTCGGGCCCACAGGTTCGGGCAAGTCGGATCTGGGCGTCAACATCGCCCTGGCGCTCGGTGGAGAAGTCATCAATGCTGACGCGCTGCAGTTCTACCGGGGCATGGACATCGGCACAGCCAAGATCAGCATGGAAGAGCGGAAAGGCGTTCCGCATCATCTCCTGGACATCATGGATGTCACGCAAGAGGCAAGCGTGGCGGACTTCCAAAGCGAATGCCGCGCAGTCATCGCGGACATCCACTCCAGGGGGAAGCACGCCATTCTGGTGGGCGGATCCGGACTGTACGTGCGCGCGGCCCTGGACATCCTGGAGTTTCCGGGAACGGATCCCGCTCTGCGCCGAAGCCTCGAGGACGAATACGAAGCCAAAGGACTGGCTCCGCTCAGGGCCCGCCTGGAGGAAGTGGACCCGGTCTCGGCAGCCCGTCTTGGCGACGCCCGAAGGGTAATTCGTGCTTTGGAGGTCCACGGACTGACAGGTCGGGCCTTCAGTTCCTTCATGCCCCAGAGGGAGTACTATCAACCCGCTGTTCAGATCGGCCTTTCCGTTGACCGCGAAGAACTCAGGGAGCGGCTTGCCCGCCGAGTGCACCGCATGGTCGAGACCGGCCTGGAGAACGAGGTCGCGCGACTCGACACCTTGGGATTGCGCCAGGGCAAAACAGCATCAAGGGCTCTGGGGTACGCCCAGTTCCTCAAAGTCCTGGACGGTGAGATGGACGTGCCGGCCGCGGCCGAGGAGACCATCGTCGCCACAAGGCAGTTCGCGCGCCGCCAGCTCACCTGGTTCCGGGCAGACCCACGGATCTCATGGTTGGACTGGAAGGACCCCGGGCTGACATCCCGGGCCGTGTCGGCAATCCTCGCCCAGGAATAACCTTGGGTAATTTCTGGCCGAACACACGTGGAAGGTAGCCTTGGTTCCATGGATGAAACCGCCTCAGTTCCCACCCGCCAGCCCTCGGCTGCCGGGGCTGCCGAACCCACATCGAGCCTTGCCGGATTGGCGTTCTCAAAAGGGCACGGGACAGGCAACGATTTCGTCCTGATCGCCGATCCCGGCGACGCCCACGAGATCACTCCCGAACAGGTGGCACACTTGTGCGATCGCCACACGGGCATCGGTGGCGACGGACTTATCCGTGCAGTTCCCTCGCGGTTCCTCCCGGAAGGGCGGGCACTCCTGGAAGTGGATCCTGCTGCGGAGTGGTTCATGGACTACCGCAACGGCGACGGTTCGCTGTCCGAAATGTGCGGCAACGGCGTGCGCGTCTTCGTTCACTTCCTCAATGAGCAGGGATTGGTGGACTTTGGTCCCGGCGAAACCCTCACCATCGGCACGCGTGGCGGAGTCAAGAAAGTAGTCCGTACCGTGAACGGCTACGCGGTGGACATGGGCCCTTGGGAGTTCATTTTCCCGGACGAGGCAACCAGCAAGGCCATGGATGCCCTGGTCAGCGCGGACGGCCTGGAAGTGGCACGCCCCGGCCTTTCGGTCAGTATGGGCAACCCGCACACAGTCGTTGCCTTGGCCGAACTCAGCGAGCTTTCAGCCACCCAGCTGTTCAAGGCTCCGGTTGTTGATCCCAAGCCGGTCAACGGCACCAATGTTGAATTCGTTGTTCCGGCCGAACCGTTGGTCGAAGACGGCGTCGGAACTATCACCATGCGCGTGCACGAGCGGGGAGTGGGGGAGACCCAGTCCTGCGGTACGGGAGCCTGCGCAGCAGCGGTTGCAATCCGTCACTGGGCCGGCAGTACGGCGCCCAACGACTGGCACGTCAAGGTTCCCGGCGGCGTCGTCGGTGTGAAGTTCTTCCCCGGCGCCGGTGGCCGTGAGCACGTTGAACTCAGCGGCCCCGCCGTCATAGTGGCTAGCGGGACGCTTTCCTGACCCGAATGATCCTGAAGGACTTCGACGTGCTTTCGCGGGAAACGCTGAAGGACGCGTCCAGTTCAGAAGCCAGCCACCGCTGCAAGGAGTCTGAACCCAGGTTCTTCTGAACCACCAGCCATGCGTTTCCTCCCGGCGCCAGCCGCGGCAACCAGGTCAGCAACAACGAGTGGAGTTCATCCTTGCCGATCCGGATGGGCGGATTGGACCAGATGGTGTCGAACTCGACGGCGGGGTCCACCTCATGCGGGAGGCTGGCGGTCACGTTGTCCAGGCCCAGGGCCGCTGCGTTCTCGTTGGTCAGGGTCACGCAGCGTTCGTTGACGTCGACGGCGTACACGCGGGCGTGCGGGGCCATCAAAGCAAGGGTGAGGGCTATCGGACCCCAGCCGCAGCCGATGTCCAGCAGATTGCCTTGGGGAGCGGGCGGTGGAACGTCTGACAGGAGTATTGCCGTTCCCTTGTCCACGCCGTCGGGGCTGAAGATGCCGGATGACGTCTGCAGGTGGCGCGTAGCTCCAGCGAGTTCAACTGTGAGTGGCTTGCGGGTGAACGGCCCAGCGGGCTGGGCGGTGAAATAGTGTGCAGACTCCATAATTTGCCAGATTAGTTGGCTATTGGCGCCTTGGGAAACCGCCACGGTCCCAGGTTCGTTTGACACGGCTGATAGTGTTGAGGTCATGTTCTTGATCTTTGAGTAATCGGCCGAACCACGCCTGCTTTCCAGGCGTTCCCCGGCACCGCCCGCGACGCAGGTCCGGCCTGGCACCATGCCCGGCCCATGGCCTTTCCGCCCGGCAGGTCCCACGGCACATGTCGGCGCCACTTCCTTGTGGCGCCGGACGCTCAGAAGATCAAAGCCCCACCCATGCCTTCACATGACGGTATTCCCGGAACCGGGCCATCGTGCGAACCCTGGTGGGCAGCATAACGACTTCAAGCAGGCCAGGACCTCCCTGCGGATCCACCCGTCAGATCACCGACGCCACGTCCCCGACAGGCCAGTGGCGTTCAGCACACAGGAGGCCACTTTGGCCCAAGCCCGTCAGCCCAGCGCGAAGAGCGCCCCATCGAGCGACAAACAGCACTATTCTGGAATTGCCGAACAGTCTAAGGAGACCATGACCACCCAGAAGCACTCCGGATCCGATTCCGACGCCCAGGATATGAGTCCTGAACAAATCCAGGCCGTCATCGACCGGATTCTTTCCAAGGATGCCCCCGCACAGGCATCCGAAGACAACGACACCAGTGGTGTGTTCGGCAAGGCGCAGGCCATCTCGACCCTGGACCAAGAGCACAGTATCTACGACGGCGACCAGGAAGACCTGGCCGAGCGTCGCGCCTTGCGCCGCACCGCGGGGTTGTCGACTGAACTCGAAGACGTCACAGAGGTCGAATACCGGCAGCTGCGCCTCGAACGCGTTGTGCTGGCTGGCCTATGGACAGAAGGTACCCTGGCCGACGCCGAGAACTCGCTGCGCGAACTGGCGGCCCTTGCCGAGACCGCAGGTTCTGAAGTACTTGATGGCCTGGTCCAACGCCGCTCCAAGCCGGACCCGGGAACGTTCCTTGGATCCGGCAAGGCACAGGAACTCAAGGACATTGTCGCTGCCACAGGCGCGGACACTGTCGTGGTGGACACTGAACTGGCACCGTCACAGCGACGCGGTCTTGAGGACATCGTGAAGGTCAAGGTCGTTGACCGGACCACGCTGATCCTGGATATCTTCGCCCAGCACGCCAAGAGCCGCGAAGGCAAGGCCCAGGTGGAGCTCGCGCAGCTGGAATACCTGCTTCCACGCCTGCGTGGTTGGGGTGACTCCATGTCCCGGCAGGCCGGCGGCCAGGTGGGCGGGGCCGGGGCAGGCATGGGCTCGCGCGGTCCCGGTGAAACCAAGATCGAACTCGACCGCCGCCGAATCCGCACACGCATGGCCAAACTGCGCCGGGAAATCGCCGCGATGAAGCCGGCCCGTGAGACCAAACGTGCCAACCGCCGTCGTAATGCTGTTCCGTCCGTCGCGATTGCCGGGTACACCAACGCCGGTAAGTCGTCGTTGTTGAACCGCCTCACCGACGCAGGTGTCCTTGTGGAGAACGCACTGTTCGCCACTCTGGATCCCACGGTCCGCAAAGCGCAGACTCCTGACGGCATCGGCTACACACTGGCCGACACCGTGGGATTCGTGCGCTCACTGCCGACCCAGCTCGTTGAGGCCTTCCGCTCAACGCTCGAGGAAGTGGCCGATGCGGACCTCATCCTCCATGTCGTGGATGCATCCCACCCGGACCCCGAAGGTCAGATCGCAGCAGTGCGCACTGTCTTCACCGAGGTCGACGCCCGCAAGGTTCCCGAGATCATCGTCCTGAACAAGGTTGATGTGGCCGATCCTTTCGTGGTGGAGCGCCTCAAGCAGAAGGAACCCCGGCACGCAGTGGTTTCCACCCGCACAGGACAGGGAATCGCCGAACTGCTGGAGGACATCAGCCGGTCCATACCGCGCCCGGGGGTGCGGCTTGAAGTGCTCATCCCGTACGACCGCGGCGACATGATCAACAAGCTGCACAATTCCGATTCCGAGATCCTCAGCCTGGAACACGAGGAAAGCGGGACGCGCGTGGTGGCGATGGTCCGTGAAGGTCTGGCAGCTGAGCTGGAGTCATTCGTCAGTAATGGTTGAGAAGGTGGCGGCGGACGCCGTCGAGTCGGTGGGAGAGAAGACCACCCTGGAATTGTTGGACCGGGCTGTCGCCGGAATGGGCGGCCAAAGCCGTGCCGGCCAGCACGAAATGGCCAAGCACGTCACCCGGGCCATTGAGACCGGGGAACATCTGCTGGTCCAAGCGGGAACCGGTACGGGTAAGTCATTGGCGTACCTGATTCCGTTGATCGCCCATTCCATGGACAGCGATAAACCGACGCTCGTGTCCACCGCCACCTTGGCTTTGCAGACCCAGATCGTAGGCAGGGATCTTCCGCGTTTGCTGGAGACCATCAATCCTGCCCTGGACCGTCCGGTCAATGTCGCGCTCGTGAAGGGCAGGGCAAACTACGTCTGCCTGCAAAAGCTCGAGGGCGGCTTCCCGAGTGAGGAGCCCTCCGAAGGACAACTTTTCTCCCTCGGCGAGGACACGAGCGTGCCGCACTTCGCGGCGTCGGTCGGTGGCCCGTCGTCCCAGCTGGGCAAGGAGGTTGTCCGGCTCCGGGAGTGGGCCGAAACGACGGCCACCGGCGACCGGGACGAGCTCATGCCAGGGGTCACGGACCGTGCCTGGCGGCAGGTCTCCGTGACGTCCATGGAGTGCCTTGGGGCCCAGAAATGTCCGGTTGCCGAGGAGTGCTTCAGCGAGCTGGCACGCGCCCGGGCAGCTGAAGCCGATGTCGTGGTCACCAACCACGCCATGTTGGCCGTCAGCGCGTTCGAAGGCCTCGCGGTGCTGCCCGAGTACGACGTCGTGGTGGTGGACGAGGCCCACGAGCTACAGGACCGGGTCACAGGGGCAGTGTCAGGGCAACTCTCTGTAGCCATGGTGCACGCCGCGGCATCAAGCGCCCGCAAGCACACAGCCATCACCGTTGACGCCCTGAATGCGGCCGCGGATAGGCTGGACATGGCTATTGCGGGAGTACCCAACGGGCTCCTTCCCAGCGGACTCAACGACGAACAACTCGATTGCCTGGACCAGCTGCGCGACGCCACACGGGCGGCCCTGTCCGATTCGAAGACTGATTCCTCCAGTGCCGCGGACGGCGGACGGCAGCTGGCACGTTCGCGGCTGATGCTCATCCTTGAGCTGTGCGAACGGATGCTCGCTGCCAAGGAGAACCGCGAAGTAGTGTGGTTCTCCCGTAACAGCACTTTTGATCCCCAGCAGGGATACTCCCAACCTGACGAGACCGCGCCTGCGCTCATCAACATCGCGCCGCTGAGCGTGGCAGGCAGGTTGCGCGAGGGATTGTTCGCCGGACACACGGTGGTGCTGACCTCGGCCACGCTGGCCATCGGCTCGGCTTTTGAACCCGCGGCCGGAGGCCTCGGCCTGATTGGCGACGGCGCGCCCAGCTGGACAGGAATCGACGTCGGATCTCCTTTTGATTACCCCAAACAGGGGGTGCTGTACGTGGCGAAGCACCTTCCGAAACCCGGTCGGGGCACGTCACCGGAGGCCTTGGACGAATTGGAAGACCTCATCCGGGCATCCGGCGGGGGAGCACTGTGTCTTTTCTCCTCACGGCGGGCCGCCGAGGAAGCTGCGGACGCCATGCGGCTGCGCCTGGACGTGGATATCCTCTGTCAAGGCGAATCGACCATGGCTGCGTTGGTGAAGCAATTTGCCGACGAGCCGGATACTTGCCTCTTCGGAACCATGTCGCTGTGGCAAGGGGTGGACGTACCCGGCGGCTCATGCCGCCTGGTGGTTATTGACCGGATTCCCTTCCCGCGTCCTGACGATCCCCTGATGACCGCCCGTTCCCGTGCCGTGGCACAGTCCGGGGGGAACGGGTTCATGGCTGTTTCCGCCACCCACGCAGCCATCCGGCTCGCGCAGGGTGCAGGGCGCCTGATCCGGTCCACCGGTGACAAGGGCGTAGTGGCAGTCCTTGATTCACGCCTGTCGACAGAACGTTACGGCGGGTTCCTGCGGGCCGCCCTGCCGCCGTTCTGGCCGACCACTGACCGCACCGTGGTTCGTGGTGTCCTGGAGCGCTTGGGATCCGCCAGGAAGGCGTAGAGGACAGTCAGCTCCGGGCCCCTTACGGGTCGGAAAAAGCTAGAGGGACCTCAGTACCGAAACGACCTTGCCCATGATGGTTGCCTGGTCGCCGAGAATGGGTTCGTACTGGGTGTTTTGGGGCAGCAGCCAGGTATGGCCATCGCGCTGTCGGAACGTCTTTACAGTGGCTTCGTCGTCCAGCAAAGCGGCCACGATGTCGCCGTTGATGGCGTCGTTCTGGCGGCGGACAACGACCCAGTCGCCGTCGCAGATCGCGGCATCAATCATGGAGTCGCCAGCGACTTTCAACATGAAGAGCTCACCGTGTCCCACCAGTTGCCGGGGCAGGGGGAGCACGTCCTCAACTGTCTGATCGGCCAGGATGGGTCCGCCTGCCGCGATGCGGCCAACCAGCGGAACCATGGCGGTGTCGCTTGCGCTGGTGAGTTCTGTCACAGCCAGGCCGCCGGTGCTCCGAAGCGTTGCCGGTGCCTCCACGCCCGGGATGGGGCCGCCGTCCAGGGTCAAGGGCATCAGCACTTCCATTGCGCGGGGACGCTTGGGGTCCCGGCGAAGGTAGCCGAGTTTTTCCAGCTGGGACAACTGGTGGGTAACGCTGGAAAGGCTGGCCAGTCCAACGGTGTCCCCGATTTCGCGCATGCTGGGCGGATAGCCGTTGTCGTTGACTGACCGCTGGATGGTTTCCAGGATCTTTTTCTGGCGCACGGTCAGGCTCTTGGGAGTCTTGGGAGGCTGTTGGCTCCGCAGGGGTACCCCGCCGCCTGTGGCTTTCGCTGCCATGTTCGCCAATGCCTTTCGTTCCGCCCCGAAACGAACCGGGGATGCAGGGACTGAAAAAATGTCAGACCCTCCTGTTCCAATGAAACAGTGCTGTTCCTTCACTCAAACGTAGGGCAGGCACAGGCGTTTATCAAACATTTGTTCTAGCGAGTCTCGACACCGTTCGTTGATAAGTGCTAAAAATGTCATAGCAAGGTTCGAACATGTGTTCTATAAACCTCGCGCTGAAACTGGATGTTCGAACGAACTGTTCGAATACCGGCCGCAGTCGGGAGGAGCACACAAAGAATTGGCAGCCTTGCTCCGGAAGCTCCGGAGCAAGGCAATAGCTCAGAAGGGCTCAGCTCATGTCCGCAATAACTTCGTTCGCTGATTTCCGCACCACGCAGGCACCCGCCCGCCTGCGCCTGACCCGCCGTGGCCGGGTGGTGTTCTTCTTCATCCCGGCCATGCTGCTGGCGGCTGTTTTGCTCAGCCTTGCCGGGTTCATCACTTCCCCTGCCAAGGCTTCCGATTCCCAGGCCGAGCTGCAGCCGCCGGTTGCAGTCTCTGTGACAGTCCAGCCCGGTCAGTCCCTGTGGGGCATTGCCGGCGCGGCGGCTCCGGAGCGGGACCCGCGTGATGTCATTGCTGAAATCATCCAGTTGAACGACCTCCGCGGCGGGCGCATCCTTCCGGGGCAGCAGCTGTTCGTCCCGGCCCACTAAGGCTGTTAGCCGGTAGCCGGATCCCGCGCCGCGACGTCATAGTTACTCCGCAGTCCCGCCAGCCCCTTAAACTGTTCCAGTGAGTGAGCAGCTTGAGCGACTTGACCGACTACCCCTCCGGACCAACCTGCGTGGACTGAGCCCCTACGGCGCACCGCAGCTTGATGTCCCCGTTTTGCTCAACGTTAACGAAAACACCCATGGCGTCCCCGCCGATGTTCAGGCGGCGATTACTGAGGCCGTGGCAGCAGCCGCCACAGGACTGAACCGCTATCCTGACCGCGAGTTCACCGATCTTCGTGAGGCCCTCGCCGAGTATCTTGGCCACGGCCTTTCAGCGGACAACATCTGGGCCGCCAACGGGTCCAACGAGGTCCTGCAACAGATCCTGCAGGCGTTTGGCGGCCCGGGACGCAAGGCCCTTGGCTTCCCGCCCACGTATTCCATGTACCCGTTGCTGGCCAGCGGAACGGATACCGAATACATCCGGGGAGTCCGCGCCGATGACTACGGGCTGGATGCCCGGTCGGCGGCTGCGCAGGTGCGCGAAACCGGAGCCAACATCGTTTTCCTGTGCTCACCGAACAACCCCACAGGGACGGGCCTGGGCCTGGATGTGGTGGAGGCCGTGTATGAAGCCGGTGAAGCAAGCCAGGCCATCGTGATCGTGGACGAGGCCTACCACGAGTTCGCCCACGACAACACGCCGAGCGCGTTGACGCTCCTGCCCGGCCGTGAGCGCCTGATCGTTTCACGCACCATGAGCAAGGCATTTGCCCTGGCAGGTGCCCGGCTCGGCTACATGGCGGCGGCCCCTGAAGTTACGGACGCCATCAGGTTGGTCCGCCTGCCGTACCACTTGTCTGCCATCACGCAGGCCACCGCCCTCGCAGCGTTGACTCACCGCGAGGCCCTGATGGCCGACGTTGAGGACATCAAGGTCCAGCGCGATCGGATCGTCACCGAACTTCTCCGCATGGGGCTCAAGCCCGCGGCGTCGGACTCGAACTACGTCTTCTTCGGTGGACTCGAGAACCCGCACGAGATCTGGCAAGGGCTGCTCGACGCAGGCGTGCTCATACGTGATGTCGGCATTCCGGGTCACTTGCGGGTTACCGCCGGGACCGAACCGGAAACCACCGCATTCCTTGATGCCCTGGAAGCACTCCTGGAACGCGCAGCGTCACAGCGCGCCTAAACTTGTCAATAGACCCAACCTCCCTCCCTGCATAAGGACGTCCCAATGAGCGAAACCGGCGCCACGCCGTCCGCTGCCCGCACTGCGCGCATGGAGCGCACCACCAGCGAATCTTCCGTATTGGTGGAGATCAACCTGGACGGTTCCGGAATTTCGGACATCAGCACCTCGGTACCGTTCTACGACCACATGCTGACCGCACTGTGCAAGCACTCCCTGATTGACATGACGGTCAAAGCCACAGGTGACACGCACATCGATGCCCACCACACGGTGGAAGACGTTGCCATCACGTTCGGTGAGGTGCTCCGGACGGCCTTGGGCGACAAAGCTGGTATTCGTCGTTTTGGCGAAGCCACGGTGCCTCTGGACGAAGCCCTCGCCCATGCAGTCGTTGATGTTTCCGGACGTCCGTACCTTGTGCACGGTGGTGAACCTGCGGGACAGGAGTACCACCTGATCGGTGGCCACTTCACCGGCTCGTTGACCCGCCACGTTTTCGAGGCAATCACGTTGCACGCCGGAATTTGCCTGCACATGAACGTTCTTGCTGGCCGGGATCCGCACCACATTGTGGAGGCCCAGTTCAAGGCTTTCGCGCGCGCACTGCGTGCCGCCGTAGAGTCCGATCCGCGTGTCGAGGGCATTCCCTCCACCAAGGGGGCACTGTGAGTAGCCAGGTCCTGAAGAACGGCGCAGTGGCTGACGCCACGGCATCCGTTAGGCCTGAGTCGCCGGAGGGCAAGCCGACCGTTACGGTTCTGGACTACGGATCCGGCAACGTCCGGTCCGCCGTCCGCGCGCTTGAGCGGGCGGGTGCCCACGTGGTGCTCAGCGCCAAGCCTGAGGACGTCCTCAACGCCGACGGCCTGGTTGTCCCCGGTGTTGGCGCCTATGAGACCGTGATGAAGGAACTCAAATCCGTAGACGCCATCCGCATGATTGGGCGCCGGGTTGCCGGTGGACGTCCGGTGCTGGCTATCTGCGTGGGCCTGCAGGTTCTTTTCGAGGCCGGCGTCGAGCACGGTACCGAGTCCGAAGGCATGGCCGAATGGCCCGGCAAAGTCGAACTCCTTCCTGCTCCGGTGGTACCGCACATGGGATGGAACACAGTGGACGTACCTGAGGGTTCCAAGCTGTTCGCCGGTGTGGAGCAGGAGCGTTTCTACTTCGTTCACTCCTACGGTGTGCAGGAGTGGAACTTCGACGTCGTGCAGCCCCGCATGGCGCCCCCCATGGTCACGTGGTCCGAGCACGGCGCACGTTTCATCGCTGCCGTGGAAAACGGCCCGCTGTGCGCCACCCAGTTCCACCCCGAGAAGTCGGGCGACGCCGGGGCCCGCCTCCTGCGTAACTGGGTGGATGGCCTTCGGAAGCCCGCACCGGAAGCTTCCGGAAACGGTGCTGCCTAGATGTGGTCTGTGATCCTCATGGGCCTGGCCGGCCTCCTGGTGGGCGGTGGGATTTCCTTCCACCAGCAAAAGAAGCCCCGCTGGGTCTCCATTTCTTTCTTCGTGTTGGCCGGGATGTCCCTGCTGGCTGCGTACCTCCTGACACTTCCCGGTAACTGAACCGCTGGTCCCAAGCCGGCGCTCCCTCAACTCCAAGGACACTCATGACCACCTCCTCCCAGTCCGTACTGGAACTCCTGCCGGCCGTCGATATCGTCGATGGCCAGGCGGTGCGCCTCCTGCAAGGAGAGGCGGGATCTGAAACCAGCTATGGGACGCCCTTGGAGGCAGCCTTGAACTGGCAGAACGACGGTGCGGAATGGGTCCATATGGTTGACCTCGACGCCGCCTTTGGCCGTGGCGACAACGCCGCTCTCATCAGCGAGGTCGTGTCTCAGCTCGACGTCAAGGTGGAGCTTTCGGGCGGCCTGCGGGACGACGAATCACTCGAACGGGCCCTCGGTTTGGGCGTTGCCCGGGTAAACCTTGGGACGGCAGCGCTGGAAAACCCGGAGTGGACGCGCCGGGCGATCGAACGCTTCGGTGACAAGATCGCCGTCGGGCTTGATGTCCGCGGTACTACGCTGGCCGGACGCGGATGGACCAAGGAAGGCGGGGACCTTTGGGAGGTTCTGGCCCGCCTCGAGGACGCCGGGTGCGCCCGCTACGTAGTCACGGACGTTACCAAGGACGGAACGCTGCAGGGCCCCAACGTGGATCTGCTGCGTCAGATGGTGGAGAAGACCGGCAAGCCCGTAGTGGCTTCCGGCGGTATCTCCAGCTTGGAAGATCTTCGCGTGCTGCGTGAACTCGTGCCGCTGGGTGTCGAGGGTGCGATTGTGGGCAAGGCTCTGTATGCCGGTGCCTTCACCCTGCCCGAAGCCCTGGACGTGGCCGGCCGCCGCTGATGGGCCGCCACTCAGCCCACGAGCCGGAGCTTAACCAGCGGGAGAAGCGCGATCTGCCCGGTCACATCGCGGCGGCCTTGGCAGGCGCCGGGGGAGCCACGGACTCGGCGGGCCAACCCTGGGCAGGTAGAAGCCTCACTGGCGACGACGCCAAAATCCACAACTTCGAAGACGATGATGGAACCGCAGACGCCGGTTACCTTGCGGCTATTGCGGCGCTGATCGACGGAACCGGTGGCGAGGCGGAGGTCGTGGCCTCCCTGGCCACGGCACGTGTCTTTGTCCCGGTGGTTGCCCAATTGGCCGAGGAAGCCGAAGGCGTCGACGGCCTGCATGCAGATAAGCAGGCCGATATGGCATTGGTCACACTGAAGGCACCCGACGGCCGCACGGCAATGCCGGTGTTCACCTCGGCGGCAGCCTTGGAAGCGTGGCACCCCCAGGCGCGGCCGGTCGCTGTTTACGCAGCACGCGCAGCACTCTCGGCGGTGTCGGAAGGTGCCCAAATCCTGGTTTTGGACCCTGGCTCCCAGTTCGCCTTCGTCGTGCGGCGACCCGCCATGTGGGCGCTCGCGCAGCAGAAGGACTGGACGCCGTCATACCTTGATGATCAACTGGAGACTGCTCTCGTTTCGACGATTTCAGCCTTCACTGCGGTCCGCCGCCTTGAGACGCACCCCGGCGGTGGCGTTGCGTCCCTCACGGCGGACGGCCGCCAGGTCCTCGGAGGCGGTCCGGGCCCGGAACTGCGTGTGGTGCTTTTCCTCGAGGACGGTTTGGACGCCGGGGCCGTGCAGGCGCTTGTCGCGCAACTGAACGATGYGTGGGCACGGATGGATTCCTTTGCCGAGGGTGTTGATTCCATGGAAGTAAAACTGCAGCGTGCAGCACAGGAGCGCGCGCCGCACTAATGGCAGGTCCGGTTCCCCGGGGCTGCCCGGGGAAATGAGGATTGAGCCAGTGAACTTCGCTCTCTACAAGGAGATGCTGTCCATACGCCCTGTCCGGCGGCTGCTGGTTGTCGGGATGGTTGCGCGTATCCCGCATTCGGCCGCGGGAGTGCTCCTTACCTTGCACATTGTCCTGACGCTTGGCCAGGGATATGCCGCTGCGGGTGCTGCTGCGGCGGTCATGACCATCGGCATTGCCCTGGGCGCACCGTGGCGTGGCCGCAGGGTTGACATGGTGGGGCTGCGTAAAGCGCTGATCCCGTCAGTTGTCTCCGAAACCGTCATCTGGTCGATCGTCCCGCACGTGTCGTACCAATGGCTGCTACCTCTGGTGTTCATCGGAGGCCTGTTCACCCTTCCGATCTTCAGTGTCGTCCGCCAATCGTTGGGCGTCATGGTGGACGGTGAGCAGCGGCGTTCGGCCTTTGCCTTGGATTCCATAGCCACCGAGCTTGTTTTCATGATCGGTCCGGCCGTCGGAGCTGTGGTGGCGACCAGCGGCTACTCGGCTCTTGGCCTGACCGCCGTTGGTATCTCGGTATCTGTGGCTGGACTTTTCCTGATGTGGTTCAACCCGCCCACCAGAAGCGAAGCAGCCTGCACACCGGAGGAATCCGCCGATCGGGAGTCGGCCGATCTTGCGGCAGCGGAGGCGGCCATGGTGGCTTCGGCTCCTGCGCATGTCCAGGAAGCGGCCTCGGAAATGGCGTCCGCAACCTCGCGCACGGCCGGGCTCCGGAGCCGAGTGGCCAGGAATTTCACCTGGTTCACCGTTTCTGTTGCTGCGCTCTTCGCAGTAGCCGCTGGTTCGGGCATGGTGCTCAGCGGCTCGGATGTCAGCATCGTGGGGCTGCTGGAACGTGGCGGCCACCAAAACGAGATCGGTATTGTCTTCTTCTTCTGGTGCGCCGCGTCGGTAGTCGGCGGTCTCATCTACGGTTCGATGAAGCGGTCCATCTCACCCATTCTCCTTCTGCTGGGCATGGCCGCACTGACCATTCCGATGGGATTTGCCCAGGACACCTGGACCCTGGCGTTCCTCTCACTCCTGCCGGGCTTGTTGTGCGCACCGGTGCTGTCGGCTTCCTCCGAGAAGGTTGCGGACCTTGTGGAGGAGGATCGCCGGGGCGAAGCAATGGGTTGGTACGGCTCTGCGCTGACCGCCGGTGTTGCTCTGGGGGCGCCCCTGGCAGGGGTCTTCATCGACACCGTGGGTCCGTCGGGCGGCTTCGCTGCTGTTGGTATCGCCGGCGTCGTGCTGTGCGCCACCGGCCTGGTGCTCATGTCCATCCGTCGGCGGGCTGCCCGGGTCTGAGTCAACCGGCACCAGACGACGACGGCGGGTCGACCACTGATGGTCGGCCCGCCGTCGATGATTATTCAGGCAGTTGGCGTCAGTTCACCGGTCCGGTGAACTTTTCGCCCGGGCCCTTGCCGGGGGCATCCGGAATGATGGATGCCTCGCGGAACGCGAGTTGCAGGGAGCGCAGGCCGTCGCGCAACGGGCCTGCGTGCTGGGAGCCGATTTCGGGTGCGGCTGCGGAGACCAAGCCGGCGAGTGCGGTGATCAGCTTGCGGGCTTCGTCCAGGTCTTTGAGATCCTCGGCGTTGGGGTCGTCGGCAAGCCCAACCTTGACCGCTGCCGCACTCATGAGGTGCACGGCGCCGGTGGTGATGACTTCCACTGCCGGTACCTCTGCGATGTCACGGATCTGCTGGGAGACTCCGGCGTCGGCGGCGGGGGCGTCTCCGCCGAAGGAATTGCGGGAATTGCTGTCTTCAGTGCTCATACTGGTAAGCTTGTCACAGACCGACTGGAAGTCGTTATTCACTATGGACATCTACAGTACTGTGGGCATCGACAGTGAACCATCGCAGTCAACGTCCCGCCGTTCGCAATGTGCGCTTGGCGGGTTGTTTCTGTAGAATTGACTTTCAGTTTGCAAGCGGAGTTCTCTCCCACCCGCGTCAGCCGTTTCCCTTCGGGGACAGGATCCCCTTGATGGGACAAGAGGTTGCCGGGTACCTGGTCGGACATTTCAGGGTTGATCCCGGAAGTGCACGCTTTCCATAGGGGAAGTGGATCCGATCTTCGAGGCCTTCGATTGCGCCAGCAATTGGGGGCCTTCTCTATTTGCCGGTGACACCAACACAACCACAGGAGCTTTAACATTAGCGAGCCAAGAATCAATGAGCGTATCCGCGTCCCCGAGGTGCGGCTGGTCGGCCCTGCCGGCGAACAGGTAGGAATTGTCCGCATCGAGGACGCATTGCGTCTTGCTGCCGAATCCGATCTCGATCTCGTTGAAGTTGCGCCGCAGGCTAAGCCTCCTGTTTGCAAGTTGATGGACTTCGGCAAGTACAAGTACGAAGCCGCCGTCAAGGCCCGCGAAGCCCGCAAGAACCAAACCAATACGGTTCTGAAGGAAATCCGCTTCCGCCTCAAGATCGACAAGCACGACTACGAAACCAAGCGCGGGCACGCTCTGCGCTTCCTCGGAGCCGGTGACAAGGTCAAGGCCATGATCCAGTTCCGTGGTCGTGAGCAGCAGCGGCCTGAAATGGGCATCCGCTTGCTTCAGCGTTTCGCGGAGGATGTAGCCGAGGTTGGCGTCATCGAGTCCAGCCCCCGCATCGATGGCCGCAATATGGTCATGGTGATCGGACCGCTGAAGAACAAGGCCGAAGCGAAGGCTGAAGCCCGTCGTGCCAGCCAGCGTGCAGAAGCCAAGGCCCAGAATGAGGCCAAGGCCGCAGGACGCGTTGACACCACGGGGGAGCAGGCGCCGCTGACGCAGAGCCTCGCCGATCTTCTGCCCGAAGGCTTCAAGGTTTCCGAAGAGGAAAGCACGCAGGAAGCTCCCGCAGCAACCGAGGCGCCCGCAGCTGAAGAAGCACCGGTTGTCGAGGAAGCTGCAGCTGAAGCTCCGGTTGCCGAAGAGGCACCTGAAGCAGCAGAGGAAGCACCCGTTGCTGAGGAAGCTCCGGCTCCCAAGGCGGCTCCGGCACCTAAGGAAGCTCCGGCTCCCAAGGCGGCTCCGGCACCTAAGGCGGCTCCGGCTCCCAAAGCAGCCCCGGTGGAGGCAGCTCCGAAGCCTGTTGTTCCGGCTGCGGCGCCCAAGCCAGCGGTTCCTTCGGCCCCGAAGCCTGTCGCCAAGCCGGCAGCTCCAAAGCCGGCTGCCCGGCCCGCGGCCCCCAAAGCCACGCCGAAGCCAGCAACACGTAAGACCAATTAGTTCAACGCCGCGGAGGCCCTGGCCTCCACCGGCAAGCAACCAGCACGTCGGCCCTGGTGGCCGGCTGCGCGATAGAATCGCGGACTTGTCCGTGGATACGTAAGGAGATCGGTTCCCATGCCGAAGATGAAGACCCACAGCGGTGCTAAGAAGCGCTTCAAGCTGACCGGTACCGGCAAGCTGAAGCGTCAGCAGGCCAACCGCCGTCACTACCTGGAGCACAAGTCCTCCAGGCTGACCCGTCGCCTCGCCGGCGACAAGCTCGTCTTCAAGGGCGATGCCAAGGTCATCAAGAAGATGCTCGGCGTCTAAGTTCCAAGTTCTTTGGTTACTGCCATCCGGCAGGGACCGACTACACCAAAAGCCTTCTCAGGCCGGCCGGGTTTCCGGCAGTAGCAGCTTGGGATAAAGATTTCTGAAGGAGTACGCACGTGGCACGTGTGAAGCGGGCGGTAAACGCCCACAAGAAGCGCCGGGTTGTCCTCGAACGCGCCAAGGGTTACCGCGGTCAGCGTTCGCGCCTGTACCGTAAGGCCAAAGAGCAGCTGCTGCACTCGTTTGTGTACAGCTACGGTGACCGCCGTAAGAAGAAGGGCGACTTCCGTCGCCTCTGGATCCAGCGCATCAACGCTGCATCCCGCGCCAACGGCCTCACCTACAACCGTCTGATCCAGGGCCTCAAGGCCGCTGAGGTCGAGGTTGACCGCCGCATGCTCGCCGAGCTGGCTGTTTCCGACGCCAACGCTTTCGCCGCTCTGGTGAACGTTGCCAAGGCTGCCCTGCCGGCTGACACCTCTGCTCCGGCTGCCAAGGCTGCTCCGAAGGCCAAGGTTGCTCCGGCTGTCGCTACGGCTCCTGCCGTAAAGGCTGTCGTTTCCGAGAAGCCGGCCATCGATGGCGCAGTTGCCGCCGACGGTGACGAGGCTCCGGAAGGCTACGCCATCAAGGGCAACGCCGAGTCCAAGAAGTACCACGTTCCGGGTTCCACCTGGTACAACACCACCGCTGCTGAATACTGGTTCTCCACCGTTGAAGCTGCGAAGGCAGCCGGTTTCGAGCCGGCCGGCGGCGAAGCCCGCCAGCAGATCAAGAACTAGTCGCAACTGCCACTAAAGTTCTTTATATGAACGAAACCGGGCGCCTGCAAGACTTTCCGATGACCAACCCCCGAGCAGATCGGGTGAGGGATGTCGCCAAGCTTGCCGGGCGCCCGGCGCGTTTAAAGCGCGGGCGGTTCCTTGCTGAGGGGCCGCAGGCGGTGCGCGAGGCATTGACCCTGCACCGCGACCGGACAACGGCGGGCGGATCCGCCGTCGTACATGAAGTTTTCGCCAGCGAAGCGTGCCTTGATCGCCTCCCCGAGCTTGCCGACCTGGCGCGGGGGACGCTGCTGCGGCTGGCGAGCGATGAAGTACTTGCCGCAATGGCTGACACCGTTAACCCGCAAGGGATCGTAGCGGTCTGCAGTTTCGTGGACGTCAGCCTGGACTCGGTGCTCGACGCCGGTCCGCAGCTTCTTGCTGTCATGTGCCAGGTGCGTGACCCCGGCAACGCCGGAACCGTGCTCCGCGCCGCCGATGCCGCTGGAGCAGACGCCGTGGTTCTCACCGGCTCCAGCGTAGACATCTATAACCCTAAAGCGGTGCGGTCCACCGCAGGCTCCCTGTTCCACCTCCCGGTTGTCCTGGGGGCGGACGTCGAGGAACTGGTTGCGCGGTGCCGGGAGCGGGGAATAGGCATCCTGGCCGCTGATGGCTATGGAACCCTCAATCTGGACAAGCTCCAGGATGAGAACGCTGCACGGAGGCTCGGCAACGGTTCCGTGGCCTCGGACTATGCCCTGGAGTCGCCTACAGCGTGGCTCTTCGGCAACGAAGCCCAAGGCTTGTCGGAGGACGAACTTGCACTGGCCGATCACCGTGTTGCCGTGCCCGTGTACGGGGCGGCCGAGAGCCTGAACCTGGGTACCGCCGCCACTGTGTGTCTTTACGCCAGCGCACGTTCGCAGCAGGGCGCCCGAGTGGGGAATGCGTAAACAACGCGCCGCCGGGTACGGTATTGCTTGCAAGATCAGACGATGACGACTCTTCTTGGCCCTTTCCATTCTTTCCCAAACCCGAAGAGGTGAAGCTTTCGTGGCTGCTGGTGGCGGTACCAAAGCGATTGTTGCGGCTCTCGCCGCAAATCTAACGATTGCTGTTCTGAAGTTCATTGCATTTTTCCTGACAGCGTCATCGTCCATGCTCGCCGAGGCAATCCACTCAGTTGCCGACTCCGGCAACCAGATCCTGCTGCTGGTGGGCGGGAAGCGGTCCAAACGCGCCGCCAGTCCGGAACATCCGTTCGGCTATGGCCGCGAACGCTACATCTACGCCTTCATCGTGTCCATTGTCCTGTTCAGCGTCGGTGGCCTGTTTGCCCTTTACGAAGCCTGGGAGAAGTTCCAGCACCCGCACGGCATCGAAGGCGGCTTCTGGTGGGTTCCCTTGGCGGTGCTGGTGGGAGCGATCATTGCCGAAAGCTTCTCCTTCCGCACGGCGATCATCGAATCGAACCACATCCGCGGCAAGCAGAGCTGGGTCAAGTTTGTCCGCAATGCCAAGCAGCCCGAGTTGCCGGTCATTCTCTTGGAAGACTTCGGTGCCCTGCTTGGCCTGGTCTTCGCGCTCTTTGGTGTCAGCATGACGCTGGTCACCGGTGATGGCGTCTGGGATGCCCTCGGAACCGCGATGATCGGCCTGCTCCTGGTCGCAATTGCCGTGGTCCTGGCGATGGAAACCAAGTCCCTGCTGCTGGGCGAGTCTGCCACCAAGGAGGACGTCCAGCGTATTGCCGACGCCCTGCAGGCTGACGGGACCCGCATCATCCACCTCAAGACCATGCACCTCGGACCTGAAGAACTGCTGGTCGCCGCCAAGATTTCCATGGGAGCGTCCGAGACGGGCGAGCAGATCGCCCAGGGAATTGACGACGCCGAGCAGCGGATCCGTGCGGCGGTTCCCATCGCCCGGGTCATTTACCTTGAACCCGACATCGAACGGGTCCAGGCCCAGGCTTAGTCCCGACCGTCAGTCCCGTAGAGGCGACTAAAAGGAATGGCTCCGCATTTGCGGAGCCATTCTTTTTTGGGACAGATCGTTTCCCACCAGCCATTCTTCCCTTGGGTCAGGCAGCCAGCGCTTTCCTGCGTTCAAGTGCACCGCTGATGACGGCTACGACCAGTCCGAGGATGGCCAGGACTGCTCCCACCAGGGCCGGGGCTACGTAGCCCCAACCCCACGCGATGACTGTGCCGCCGAGGAAAGCACCCAAGGCGTTGGCAATGTTCAGGGCTGAGTGGTTCAGCGAGGATGCCAGCGAGGCCGCCCCCGGTGCTGCGTCGAGAAGCCTGGTCTGCAAAGCAGGAGTCAGCATGGAACCGATGCCGCCGACGACGAAAGCCATGACGAACGCGGACCACGCCCAATGGGCGGCAATGGCGTAGACCACCAAGGCGGCGGCAATCCCCGGCATGACCCAATAAATGGTGCCCATGACGGACTTGTCCGCCAGCCGCCCACCGATGATGTTGCCAACCACCATGCCGAGCCCATAGAGGGCAACAACGGCCGGAATGAGGTTCTCCGGGATGCCGGCCACAGACGTCATCGTGTGGGCGATGTAGGTGTAAACGGCGAAGAATCCTCCGAAGCCGATAATCCCGATGAGCAACGCCAGCCATACTTGGAGCCTTTTGAGCGCCCCAAGTTCCCGACGGATGCTGGCATCCGGATGCGCGGCTTCGAAGGGGACGAACTTCCACACCATGGCAACAGTAAGCAGGCCGATGGCGCCCACTATGACAAACAGGAGCCGCCACCCGAAGGTTTGTCCCACCCAGGTGGCCAGCGGAACACCAATGACATTGGAGACCGTGAGTCCGGCCATCACCATTGAAATGGCCCAGCCGCGTTTGGTTGGTGCAACGAGGCCGGCTGCGATGACAGCCGCCACCCCGAAGAAGGCCCCGTGGGGGAGCCCGGAGGCAAACCGCGACAACAGCATCAAGCCGTAGTCAGGGGCGATGAAAGACGTGAGATTCGCCAGTGCCAGGAACAGCATGAGGCCCAAGGCCAGGTTCTTCCTGGGTAGTTTGGCCCCCAAGGCGGCAAAGACGGGTGCGCCGATCACGACACCCAGGGCATACGCCGAGATGAGGTTTCCCGCTTCGGGGGTGCTGATGCCGAGTCCCTCTTCGACTTCCTTCAGCAGGCCCATCATGGCGAACTCGGTGGTTCCGATGGCAAATCCGCCCATGGCCAGAGCCAGGATGGCCAGGCCAAGGTGGCGTCGGGATTTTTTGGCGACGACGGGCTGGGACGTGGTGATAGACATAGACCTGCTTCTGGGGGCGTCTTGCGAGCTGGGAAGAATGGAAGAAAATCCGATAACAAGTCTAGGTCGCCGCCGGGGTAGGGCTTTACTTATGTGACTACGCCCATGTGCGCGGTCCGTGGACCTGCCGGCTCCTGAATCGTGCGGCCTCTTGTACGGTCGGGCCCTAGACTGTTGCGGTGACTGCATTGATAAACGTCGTGGGTGCCGCCGTCGTCGACTCTTTGGAGGCCCCCGGCCGTTTGCTGGTTGCCCGTCGCACCGCCCCGCCTCAATTTGCCGGCATGTGGGAGTTCCCGGGTGGCAAGGTTGAATCCGGTGAAGCCCCGGAAGCGGCCCTCCACCGCGAACTCACTGAAGAGTTGGGGATCCAGGTCAAGCTTGGCCGGGAGCTGGAATCGGGCAAGCCGGACGGGTGGACCCTCAACGAACGGGCGTCCATGCGAGTGTGGTTTGCCGAAGTGACCGCTGGGGATCCGCTACCACTTGAAGACCATGACGAGCTTCAGTGGGTTTCGCTTGCCGACCCTGACGAAGCGCTCGGCCTGGCGTGGATACCTGCGGATCTTCCGATTGTCCGTGCGCTCCTGCAACGGGTCTCGATGCCCGCCGAAGGCGTCCGGCCGGTCTAGAACAGAGTCTGTTGGCCCGGAAGGGGAACGGCAATGCCCGCCGTTTGGGCGTCAGTGGCGGCAGATGAATGCCGGGCGTTCCGATGGCTGAATCCGGAGCTTCCCGTGAAGCCGTATTTCGCCTTGAAGTGAGTGATTCTGCCGGTCAACCATGTGCGGTATTCCTTGGAGGCGTACCAGCCGTTGCCGTAGAGGCGCCGGTACTTGCCCACTAATCCGGGGTGCTGGGCGGCAATCCAGTCCATGTACCACTCGCGTGTGCCGGGTTTGAGGTAGAGGGCTCCTGCCGATACTCCTGTGGCGCCGGCCTGGGCCAGTCCGGCGAACAGGGAGTCCAAGGCTTCGTCGGAATCCGTGAGCCACGGCAGGATGGGCATCGCCATGACACCGCATCCCAAGCCGGCGTCGCGGAGCCGGGCAATAAGCTTCAAGCGGGCCCTGGGGGAGGGAGTGCCGGGCTCGATGAGTGCGGCGAGGTCCTCGTTGGTCATGGCCAGGGAAATGCCCAGATCCACGGGAACCTGGGTGGCAGCATGCTTGAGCAAGGGGATGTCCCGCGCCAAGAGTGTGCCTTTGGTCAAGATGGAGAACGGCGTGCCCGAATCCGCAAGGGCCCGGATGATCCCGGGCATCAGGGCGTAGCGGCCCTCCGCCCTCTGATACGGGTCCGTGTTGGTGCCCAGGGCAACCTGATGGTGTCCCCAGGACGGCTTGGCGAGTTCTTTGCGGAGCACCTCGGCAGCATTGATCTTGACGACAACCTGGGAGTCGAAGTCCCGGCCCGCATCGAATTCCAGATACGTGTGGCTTTTGCGTGCGAAGCAATAGACACAGGCATGGCTGCACCCGCGGTAGGGGTTGACCGTCCATTCGAACGGCATGTTCGAACCGGTGGGCACCTTGTTGAGCACTGACTTTGCGGTGACCTCATGAAAGGTGACCCCGGAGAATTCGGGTGTAGAGACGGAACGCACAAGCCCGGCCAAGGGCAGCAAGGCATCCATCGCCGGGGCAGGGCGTGGAACGATGCTGCCATCCGCATCCGGTGCCGGTTCACGCGTCGGTGAAAGTGCTTGTGCGTCCCATCTCATGAACTCCATTCGAATGTATGTTCGAACCAATGTCAAGGCCTCCGAATATTCGTATCCCACGGCCGGGCCCCTCGTTGCTAAGGTAGGCCCATGATTCTGCTCACGGGTTTCGAACCGTTCGGCCGGGATACGGTCAATCCCTCCTGGCTTGCCGTCCAGCTCGCCAGGGAGAGCCTCCAGGCAGAGGGGTTCGCCGTGGAGGCCATCGAATTGCCCTGCGTTTTCGGAGAGTCACTGGAGGTCCTCCACCAGGCCATTTCGCGTCTCACTCCGGAGGTGGTGGTCTGCGTGGGCTTGGCCGGTGGCCGGGACCGGGTATCGCTGGAACGCGTCGCCATCAACTGCGATGATGCCCGGATCCCGGACAACAAGGGCCAGCGCCCCATTGATGAAGAAGTGATCCCCGGAGGACCTGCAGCATACTTCTCCAGCCTGCCGATCAAGGCCGCGCTCAGGAACCTGCAGATCGCGGGGATCAAAGGTGAAATCTCCCAGACAGCCGGTACCTACGTGTGCAACCACGTGTTTTACGGCTTGATGAATGCACTGGCGTCCCGGCCGGGCGTTCGGGGCGGTTTCGTTCACGTTCCCTATCTTCCGGAACAGGTCACGCCGGAAGGGGCAGCTCCATCAATGCCGCTGGAGCTGACGGCCGAGGGGATCGCCGTAGTTGTCCGCACTGCGCTCAACACCCCGGTGGATACCAAACTGCCCGCCGGGGCAATCCACTAGCGAGGGCCATCCACTAGATAAGCTCCCATTCCACCGTGACGCTGGCGGAGATGACAGATTCACCGGCCTCAACCGGCAGGGTCTCTGCGACGTAGGACGCCCGGACCATTCCACCCATGGGAACCGGGCCGCTGTGTACCGGTTGCTGGGAGATGGACACCACGGATCCCAGCCGGGCGGAGGCCAGCGCCGCGTACTGTTCGGCCCGGGCCAAGGCATCCTGCCAGGCGGCTTCCTGGGCTTGTGCCGTGGCGCGGGAGGGGTCGGCCAGTCCTTGCTCCAGGCCGTTGATGCGGATGTCATCGCCGCCGGCCGCGACGGCTGCAGCAATTGCTGCCGGTGCGTCCCCATGCGACCGGATACCGACGTGCAGTGTCGTGGACGCTACGTAAGCCGACACCTTCTGGCCTTGACCTTCAACCCACATCACATCGGCCCGCAGGTTCAGCCCGCTCGTCCGCAGGTCCCCGTCCCCGATACCCGCTGCGCGCAAGCTTGCCGCGACGGCGGCCGCTGACGTGCCGGCGTCGTCGTATGCTTTCGCCGCGGTTTCCCGTCGCGTCTCCACGCCCAAAGTCAGCGTCACCAGGTCCGGAGCAGCCGTTGCGCTCCCTGAACCCGTCACGGTGATGGTTCGCTCCATGGCTAAGCCTCGATTCGATCATGGGCAGGATGGTCCTGCCGGCGGTTGGTGGGTTCGATGTAGCCGCCTGCTTCCAGCCCGGCCTGGCGCTCGAACCAGTTACCCAGTCCCRGATTACCGGTCCGGACCATCGACCAGCAGGCCGCAGCCCCGTAAAGGACCAGGAACGGAAGCCCGAGGCAATACGCATACTGCGTGCTGTGCCGTTCCTCGTGGCCCAGCAGCACAGGGTTGGTTCCGGCAACACCGTACGGAGCCCGGTACACAACCACGTTGCCGACCGTAAAGGCCCCGGCAAGGGGGAGCCTCCACTGGTAACCGGACGCAATCAGCAGGCCGCGCGGCCCGCGCGACAACTTCGACCGTGACGTGACGGCCACCGCCAGTCCGAGCGGAGTGGACAGGTTCAGGACGTTGGCGATCTGCCGGAGGCGTTGCGCGGGAGTCATGAAGCCATGCTAGACCCGCGGCGTGTGGCAGGGCACGGACGGCAGGGATACGCTGTTCGAGCACTCACTCGTGCAGGGGATGAATGGGGAAAGAAACATGAACGTAAAACGCGCCATAGGCGTGCTCGGTGTACTGATTGCCGTCATGGTGGCCTTGACCGGATGCGTCAAGCTCAACATGTCAGTCAAGGTCAATAACGAGAAAAGCGTCGACTACGAGGTTGTATACGCGATCCAAAAGTCGGTTCTGGGGGAGAAGTCCTTCGACGACTTCATGAAGTCCAATGGCGGCGGCAGCCAGGAGATGGACATACCTGAGGGTGCCACCGTGGTGGACTACGAAGACGACAAGTACAAGGGCAAACGGATCACGGCGGTGAACCTTGACCCGGCCAAGCTGGCCGAATCGTCCAGCTCCGAGAACCCTTTTGATCTGAAAAGGGATGGAGACTTCTACGTCATGTCCATGGGAAGTGTTACGGGAGCTGACAGCAGCGATCCCCAGGCATCCGCCATGGCAAAGTCGATGTTCGACGAAGCGTCCGTCAAGTTCACCTTCCCCGGGAAGATCGTTGAAGCCAACGGTGCAGTCGTTGATGGCAACACGGCAACATTCGACATGCTGTCCATCAAGGGGACGGCTGTTCAGGTAAAG
This sequence comes from Paenarthrobacter sp. TAF1, assembly GCF_052113825.1. Taxonomy (NCBI): domain Bacteria; kingdom Bacillati; phylum Actinomycetota; class Actinomycetes; order Micrococcales; family Micrococcaceae; genus Paenarthrobacter; species Paenarthrobacter sp. TAF1. The sequence goes on along the minus strand of NZ_JBFRDO010000011.1, from coordinate 30,402 downwards.
GCCGAGGCCAATGCCGGCATCCCGGGGTGGATCATCTGGACCCTCGTGGCCCTGCTGGTGGTTGCTGCGGCGCTGGTGCTGCTGTTCGTGCTGTTGCGCAGGAAGTCAGCCCGGCAGTCGCCGGCGCTCGCAGGCGCCCCAGTGTACGGCCAGGACGTGAACGGCCCGGGACAGCCCGGTTACCCCGCACCGCAGTCACCATCGGGACAGCCCGGGTACCCTGCGCCGCGGCCTGGCCAGCCTGGCCAGCCGGCCCAGTCGCCACAGCAGGACTGGGCCGGTCAGGGCTACACGCCCGGCGCGCAGTCCACGCCGCAGCACGGGAATGGTCACGACGACGGCCAGGTACCTCCGCCGCCGGCCGCACCACCGGCTTCGGGCGCCTAAGCGCCCGGCTGCGTACCGCCGTCGTGATGAAAAGGGGCGGCTGTTTCACATAGCGGGATGCGCGCGGGCGGGTTAAATCCCGCATGGGCGCTTCAACTAGACTGAGGGGTAGTGCCCGCCGTCCGCGGCGAGCACTACCCCTTTGTTTTGCAGGCCTGCATTGCCGGCCGCTCCCAACTCGTAGCTAAGAACAGTAGATGACTGACACTTTGCCAGGCGCCGCCATCCCGAATCCGCTGGATGAAGCCGCCGTCCACGCCGCCGTCGAGGACGCCATCGCCGCAATTGCGGCTGCGTCTTCCCTTGATGAACTCAAGGCTGTCCGCCTCGCCCACACCGGCGAGAAGTCGCCCCTGAGTCTTGCCAACCGCGAAATCGGTGGCTTGGCCAAGGAACACAAGGCAGCTGCGGGCAAGCTCATGGGCTCCTCGCGGGGCCGGGTCAATCAAGCGCTCGCGGCAAGGACCCAGGTTCTTGAGGCTGAGAATGATGCCCGCATCCTGATCGAGGAAACGGTCGATGTTACGGCGGCCCCGCGCCGTCGCCGCGCCGGTGCCCGCCACCCGCTGTCCACCTTGCAGGACAGGGTGTCGGACATCTTCGTTGGCATGGGTTGGGAGATCGCCGAAGGACCCGAGGTGGAGTCCGAGTGGTTCAACTTCGATGCCCTGAACTTCAAGCCGGACCACCCGGCACGCGAAATGCAGGACACGTTCTTCGTGGAGCCTCCCGAGGCGCACCTGCTCATGCGTACGCACACTTCACCGGTACAGGTTCGTTCCATGCTGGAGCGCGAAGTGCCTATCTATGTCCTGTGCCCGGGCAAAGTGTTCCGGACCGACGAGCTCGACGCGACGCACACACCGGTGTTCCACCAGTTCGAGGGTCTCGCAATCGACAAGAACCTCAGCATGGCTGACCTGCGCGGCACGCTGGAGCATTTCGCACGCCAGATGTTCGGCGACGAAGCCTCCATCCGTCTGCGCCCAAACTACTTCCCGTTCACCGAGCCGTCGGCAGAACTCGACATCTGGCACCCGGGCGCCAAGGGCGGCCCGCGCTGGATCGAGTGGGGCGGCTGCGGCATGGTCAACGCCAATGTCCTGCGGGCTGCCGGGATCGATCCGGACATCTATTCAGGTTTTGCTTTCGGTATGGGCATTGAGCGCACGCTCATGTTCCGCAACGAGGTCGGCGACATGCGCGACATGATCGAAGGCGATGTACGTTTCAGCGAGCACTTCGGGATGGAGATCTAACAGTGCGTATCCCACTTTCCTGGTTGCGTGAGTTCGCGCAGGTTCCGGCCGAAGCTACGGCCGAAGATGTCATGGCTGACCTGGTCAAGGTCGGCTTTGAAGAAGAAGATGTCCACCGTCCCACCGATGAGCTGAAGGGCCCTGTGGTTGTCGGGCAGGTGCTGAGCCTGGTCAAGGAACCGCAGACCAACGGCAAGACCATCAACTGGTGCCAGGTCCGGGTTGTCCCAGAGGGCCAGAAGCAGACCCTCACCGGCAAGGGCATCGATCCCTCCGGCGTGCAGGGCATCATCTGCGGCGCCCACAACTTTGTTGAGGGCGACAAGGTTGTTGTTACCTTGCCCGGAGCCGTACTGCCCGGAAACTTCCAGATCTCGGCCCGCAAGACCTATGGCCACCTGTCTGCCGGCATGATCGCATCCGTGCGAGAGCTGGGCATCGGCGATGACCACGATGGCATTTTGGTCCTCTCCCGCATCGGCCTCGACCCCGAGATCGGCACTGACGCCATGGAGCTGCTGGGTCTGTACGACCAGGCAGCCGAAATCAATGTCACTCCGGACCGCGGCTACGCATTCTCCATCCGTGGGGTTGCCCGCGAGTACGCCCACGCCACGGGAACTTCGTTCGTGGATCCGGCGTCCAAGGTCAACGCGCCTGCTTCCCTGCAGGGTGGCTACGGAGTCAAGCTCAACGACGATGCTCCCATTTACGGCAAGCCGGGCTGCGATCGTTTTGTTGCGCGTACGGTCCGGGGCGTGGATGCCTCCCGCCCCACCCCGCCGTGGATGTCCTCACGCCTCCGCCTGGCCGGCGTACGTTCCATCTCGTTGCCCGTGGATATTTCCAACTACGTCATGTTGGAGCTCGGCCAGCCGAACCACTGCTACGACCTCGACAAGCTTTCGGGCGATATCGTTGTCCGCCGCGCGGTCGCGGGGGAGAAGATCACCACGCTCGATGACAAGGAGCGCACACTCGACGCCGAGGACCTGCTGATCACGGATGATTCGGGTGCGATCGGCATCGCAGGCGTGATGGGTGGCGCCTACACCGAGGTTTCCGATTCCACCACGAATATCCTTGTGGAAGCCGCGCACTTCGACGAAGTATCCATTGCCCGCTCACGCCGCCGCCACAAGCTGCCGTCCGAGGCGTCCAAGCGCTTCGAACGCGGTGTGGACTGGCATGTCGCCAACGTCGCCGCCCAGCGCGTGGTGGACCTCCTGGTGGAACTCGCCGGAGGTACCGCGGACGAGACCGGTACCGACGTCGGAACGGCGCCTGACGCCGTCGTGATTGAGCTGCCTGCCGGTTATGCTTCCGCGCGCATCGGCATCGACTTCACCGAAGATCAGATCACCACCTCCCTTGAGGACCTGGGGGCCGTGGTGGAGAAGACCTCCTCCGGTTACCGCGTGACTGCACCAAGCTGGCGCAACGACCTCGAAACCAAGGACGACCTCTCCGAGGAAATCGCCCGTCTTGTGGGCTACGACAACATCCCGGCTACCTTGCCGGTGGCTCCTCCGGGACGCGGATTGAGCCGCACGCAGCAGCAGAAGCGCCGCGTCGTGCAGGCCCTGGCCGATGCCGGGCTGACAGAGGTGCTGTCCTACCCCTTCGTCACGAAGGCAGCCAACGACACCTTCGGAGTGGCGGAGGAAGGCGCTGCCCGTCCGGCGTTGAAGCTCGCCAACCCGATCAGCGAGGAACAGGGGTATCTCCGCACGTCCATCCTGCCGGGCCTGATTGAGGTGGCACGCCGCAACCACTCGCGCGGTTTCCGCGATCTTGCACTCTACGAGGCCGGCTCGGTCTTCCTGCCGGGTGACAAGCTCGGAACGGAGTCCATCCCGCCGTTGGGTGTCAAGCCTTCCGATGAGGTGCTGGATGCACTGTACGACGGCGTCCCTGACCAGCCGCTGCACATCGCCGCGGTCCTGACCGGTCATGATTCTCCGGCTGCCGCCACGCACAAGCCGCGTGCCTGGGACTGGGCCGACGCCCTGGACGTGGCCCGGCTGATCGCTGACGTTTTGGGCGTTGAACTGGTTGTCAGCCAAGGCAGCCACCAGGCATTCCACCCCGGGCGCGCGGCGCAGCTCGCACTGCGCAATGGCGACGTGGTTGGATACGCAGGGGAACTCCACCCCAAGCTCCTTGCTGCGCACGACATGCCTGCGCGTTCAGTAGCGGTTGAGGTGGATGTCGATGCCTTGTTCGAAGCTGCCGCCGACGTGATTGTCGCCAAGCACATCTCCGGGTTCCCGGTGGCGACGCAGGACGTTGCCCTGGTAGTTCCCCTGGACGTGCCGGCCGATCAGGTCCTGTCCGCACTCCGCGAGGGTGCAGGTGAGCTCCTTGAGGACATCTCGTTGTTCGACGTCTACGTGGGCCCGGGCATCGATGACGGTAAGAAGTCGCTCGCCTTCGGCCTGCGGTTCCGCGCAAACGACCGCACCCTGACGGCGGATGAGGCTTCGGAGGCCCGCGCTGCTGCCGTGGCCGTAGCCGCCGACCGCTTTGGAGCTGTCCAGCGCTAGCTCGACTCAAGAAAACCCCGGGACTGCTGTCCCGGGGTTTTCTTTTTAACGAGATTCAACTCCCAACATCTTGACAGGCTGTTCACATCTGTATGACAGTTTTGTCATACACATGTGAAGCATGTGTATCACATCCCTCGAACGGTTCCACGGGAGCCGTCCTTTGAAAGGTACCCATGAAGAAGCAGAACATTGCTGTGCTTGTCGGGGCTGCAGTTGTGGCTTTGACGTCCTCGCTTGGTGGAGCTGCGGTAGCGTCAGAGCCGACGCCCCAGGCCGCCATTTCCGGGGTGCAGCCTGTGTCGCACACGGTGGACAAGACGCAGACGTCAGGGTCCGCGGCATCTCCGCTGGCCGACAAGTACACGCTGGCGATGCCCTCCAAGGGTGGCGGCGCTTCCACGGACTCAGTCATCGGCGCTGATGGCAGGGTACGGATCACGAACACCACGGCCGCGCCCAACCGCTCGATCGTGCAGATCGAATTCAACGGAGGCTACATCTGCTCCGGCGCCCTCATTTCGGATGACACCGTGCTGACCGCGGGCCACTGCGTGCACGAAGGTGGCACGGGTTCCACGGCGGATTACTCCTGGGGTGTGAAAGTGGCTCCCGGCCGGAACGGATCAACTGATCCTTACGGTACCTGTGGAGCTACCCAGCTCCTGACGGATCAGCGCTGGATTGATTCAGCCAACACCAATGCCGACTGGGGAGTCATCAAGCTCGACTGCACCATCGGCAACACCACCGGCTGGCTGAACTACACCGGAACGACCACCAGCCTGAACGGAACCACCGCGACGGTCCGGGGCTATCCCGGTGACAAGGCCTTCGGCACCATGTGGTCCATGACCGGTTCCATTGACAGCACCCAGGCCGAGAAGGTCTTTTACAAGATGGACACCTACGGCGGCCAGAGTGGCGCACCCGTCTACAACAGCTCCAACACCATCGTGGCCATCCACACCAACGGAGGCAGCTCGAACTCAGGCACGCGCATCACGCCCACCCTGGCGAGCTACCTGAACTCGGTGAAGTAGCGCCGGTGGGTTAACTCAGCAACAGTGTTCCCCGCAGCAATCCTGGCTGCGGGGAACACTGTTGTTTGCCCGGTAAACATCACCACCACGCTACAGTTTGCTGGGGACAAAGCCGCGAAAGGGGGGAGTGATGGACGAGCCTGTACTTGAGTTGCGCAGGCTGGACGAAGTTCCAGCTGCCGAGCGCTTCACACGACTCGGCAAACCCGCCCAGCAACGTGCGCTCCATTTAGCCAACCCCAAGGACCGTGAAGAATTCGTCGCTGGCCGGCTGGCCCTGCTGAATTTTGCCGCCTCGCTTCTCGACGTCGATCCCGTACACCTCGGGCCTGATTATCATTGCCCGCAGTGCGGTCCCGGCCAGGATCACGGCCGCCCCGGCTTCCTTCTCGACGGCGGTCCGGCGCCTCTGCTGCTGAGCGCATCCCGGGCGTCGGGCTGGGTGCTGCTGGCCGGCGTCGTGCATCCAACAGATGGCTCCCGGCTGGGAGTTGATCTGGAAGCGATAGAGGGGGTTGGCTTCGACGGATTCGATGACGTGGCCCTGACTGAAAGCGAGAAGCGTTTCCTGGTGTCCTTCCCGGAACAGGACCAAGCCACGCAGCGGGCCCGGCTCTGGGCACGCAAGGAAGCCTGGCTGAAGATGACAGGCGAGGGCCTGAGGCATAACCCTGCGGAGCTGGATGTGCTGGGCCTGCCCGGTCTGCACGACATCACCCACATGCAACTACCTGACGGACTGGTGGCCGCCCTGGCCCTGGGCTAACGTGCTGCAGGCAGCGGCGGAAGCGCGGCTTCGTACAGCCAGGGCCGGAGAATTCCAGCAGCACCGATCCCCGGAATGAAGGCGTCTGCAGCTGCAATGAACGATTCCGTGGATACTGACCCGTGCCGGTTCGAGGCGGTCCACTCCTGCAGGAAGCCAAAGAACGCTTCATCCCCGGCAGCCATCCGCAGAGCGTGGACGGCCAGCGCCCCGCGCTTGTAGACACGGTCATCGAACATCAGCTCCGGGCCGGGGTCGCCCACCAGCAGGTCCTGCGGCCCGGCATCGAGCCTCTTCCATGCAGCCGATGCCCGCGCCGCAACAGTCATGGTGCCGGATTCCTCGGACCACAACCATTCGGCGTAGCAGGCAAATCCCTCATGAAGCCAAATGTCCTTCCAGTTGCTGACCGTCAGCGAATTCCCAAACCATTGGTGGGAGAGCTCGTGGGCGATCAGCCGCTGGGAATCCCAGGCATCCTTCATGTGGTTTCGGCCGAAAATGGAGACCGTCTGGGCTTCCAACGGAATTTCCAGCTCGTCTTCAGTGACCACCGAGGTGTAGTCCGCGAACGGGTACGGGCCGAAGCAGTCCTCGAATGTCCGCATCATGTCCGGTTGGCGACGCAGGCCCTGAAGGGCGTCCCCGGTCATTTCAGGAGTCACGGCAACGTACTGGGGGACCCGGTGGTGTGCGCCGTCCAACTGCAGCGGCACTTTGGCGTAACGGCCTATTTGAACGGTGGCCAGGTAGGTCGCCATCGGCTCAACCTGCTCGTAGACCCACGTTTCCCGGCTGGATTTGCGGGAATGGGACACGAGCCTGCCGTTGCACACCGGGCGGTAGTTCTCGTCAGTGGTCACGGAAATCAGGAAGCTGGACTTGTATCGGGGGTGGTCATTGCAGGGGAACCATGAGGCCGCGCCGTTGGGCTGGCCGGCCACCAGTACGCCGTCGTTCAGTTCTTCCCAACCCACGTCGCCCCACAACCCGCGCCGTGGTTGCGGATTGCCGTCATAGCGGATCTCCAGGGAAAACTGCTGCCCGGTTTTGAGGGCCGAGGCCGGATTGAGGACCAGGTGCTCGGCACGGTGGCTGAATTTCTGCACCTTCTTGCCGTCCATATGCACCTTCGACGCCCGCAAGCCCACCAGGTCCAGGACAATCTGTGTGCTTGCTTCCAAAGCTGTGCACTTCAGGACCGCTCTGCCCATCAGCTTGTTGCTGCCCAGCCTGACATCGAGCTCCAGCTCGTATCGGTCCACCCGGTAGCGCGTGCTTCCGTGGTCCAGGGTGTAGGGGTCGGGACTGGGGGTGCTGATGGGTGCGGTCATTAGCTCCCAATCTACTTGAGACGGGGAGCTTGTGCTGACGGACCCACCCACGGGCTCACCGGGTTACCCATCCAGTACGTCCCCGCGGGGACGGTTTCGCCGCGCATGACCAACGACGCCGGACCAACAGTCCCGCCGTCACCGATACTGGCCGCGGGGAGGATGACGCCGTGCGGCCCCATCGTGGCCCCATTGCCCAGTGTCACGGTGTCCAGGCTCATGACGCGATCATGGAACAGGTGCGTTTGGACGACGCAACCCCGGTTGACGGTGGAGTTCTCGCCCAAGGTTACGAGGTCGGCTTCGGGCAGCCAATAGCTTTCGCACCACGTGCCGCGGCCAATCTTCGCGCCGAGGCCGCGGAGCCACCACACCAGGGCCGGAGTGCCCGCCGCCGACCTGGCAAACCACGGCGCGCTGACCATTTCGATGAAGGTGTCCACCACCTCGTTGCGCCAAATGAACGAACTCCACAGGGGGTGTTCGCCGGCCCGGATGGTTCCCACCAGAACCCACTTGGCAACAATGGAGCTGAGTGCTGCCACCGCTCCAGCGGCCAGCATCACGATGCCGCACAGCAGGGCGGCAATCCAGTAGCCCCATCCGCGCGCAATCCAGTCCAGGAACACCATGACGGCCACGGCGATGGAAACAGTGAGGATGACGGGCACCAGCCGGCACAGTTCCCACAACGCCCGTGCCAGCTTGAGTTTGAACGGCGGCTTGAAGGTTCGGCTCTGGTCAGCGTCGACGGCGGTGCGGCGCAACCTCACAGGCGGGCTGCCCAGCCACGATGTTCCGGACTTCGCTTTGGCCGGGGTGGCTGACAATACCGCGACGAGGGAATTCTTGGGCACATTGCGTCCGGCAGCGGTCATGCCCGAGTTGCCGAGGAAGGAACGTTTCCCGATCTTGGCCGGGGCAATCTTCATCCAGCCGCCACCGAGTTCGTAGGAAGCCACCATGGTGTCGTCGGCGAGGAACGCGCCGTCGCCGATGGTGGTCATCCTGGGGACCAGCAGCACCGTCGAGGCTTCCACGTTCTTGCCCACTTTGGCTCCCAGCAAGCGCAACCAGACAGGTGTGAACAGGCTGGCGTAGATGGGGAAGAGAAGGTCCCGTGCCATGTCCAGGAGGCGTTCAGTTGCCCACACCTGCCAGCCGATGCGGCTGCGGACGCGGTAATGCGCCTCTTTGAGTCCCACACCCAGGAGCCTGGCCATCAAAAGAATCAGAAGGAGGTTGCCGAGGAACCACACCAGCGCTGCCAACGGTGCGGAGAGGGCGATCCCGGGGAGCGCGGTTTCCAAGGAATCGTGTCCTTGGATGAAGGCGAGGATGACCATGGCACCGGCGAAGGCAGAGATGTAGGGGATCAGGGCGAGCAGGGCCGACGCGCCAGCAAAAGCAAGGAGCCACAGCCGGTCGACCGCCGAACGACGGATCATCGCTTCGGGCCAATCGTGTTTGGCCTTGCCGCGCCGTTCCGCCGGTGAGCCCGCCACCAGGTGGCCGGCCTTGACCTTGCCGAAAACTGCGGAGCCAGGCTCTACGTGGGCCCCGGCGCCGATGCTGGCTCCAGGCATGAGCGTGCTGCGGGAACCCACAACGGCGCCCGCTCCAACATGGACCTGGCCAATGTGGACCGAATCGCCATCCACCCACCAGCCGGACAGGTCCACCTCGGGCTCAATATTGACTCCGCTGCCCAGTGACAGGAGGCCAGTGACGGGCGGAAGCGAGTGAAGGTGCACGTCCCGGCCGATTTTGGCCCCGAGGGCACGCGCATAGTAGGGAACGAATGGGGCGCTGGCCAGCCCGATGGCGCCGGACAGGTCCTGGATCTGTTCGGCCAGCCACAGCCGCAAGTGGGTCTTGCCGGACCTGGGGTAGGTACCGGGCTCGACCCTTCCCAGCAGCAATCGTGCCGCCACCACGGAGATGGCCATGCGTCCCAGTGGGCTGACGAAGATCAGCCAGGACAAGCCGATCCACCACCAGGAAACGACCGGAGCGGCAGAAAAACCGGCGAAGTCAGCCAGCAACTTGTTGGCAGCCATGAGATAGGTCAGCCAACGCATTCCCACCAGGATGTGCAACGGAACGCCCATCAGGACTTGGAAGATCTGCGACTTCAAGGCGGTGGGGCGGACGGTTCGCTCGGCAGCGGGACCCGGGGCGCCGCCGTCGGGAAGTGACTGGCGGGCGGCGTCGATCAGTGCGCCGACGCGCGGTGTCGCGTAAATATCGGCGACGGTAATGGTGGGGTACCTGACGCGAAGGGCTGAGACGAGCTGGGCCGCTGCCAGGGACCCGCCACCATAGGCGAAGAAATCGGCGTCGAGCGAACTCACGGGACTGCCGAGGACCGCTTCCCATTGCTCCACCACCCAGCGGGCGTCATCGGGCAGGTTCAACGGGGCGTTGCTCGCCTCCGTAGCGCCGGCGCCGGCCAGCGGCCAGGGGAGCGCGTGGCGATCCACCTTGCCGCTGGTCTTGGTGGGCAACGAATCCACCACGGTCAGCAAGGGGATCAACGCAGCCGGAAGGCTTTCGCCAAGCAACCTGCGGGCTTCGTCCATGCTCAGCTCGTAACCGTCAACGGGGGCCAGATAGCCCACCAGGATCTGGTTGCCGGCGGCGGTCGTCTGCACGGCAGCAGCCGCACCGGCGACGCCGGGCAAGGACTGCAGCGCTGCATCGACCTCGCCCAGTTCAATCCTGCGGCCGCCGAGTTTGACCTGTTCATCGGCCCGGCCCATGAAGATCAGGCCCTCGGCTTCGAACCGCACCAAGTCACCCGAGCGGTAGGCCCGGTCCCAGCCCAGCGTGGGCATGGGTGCGTACTTCTCGGCGTCCTTGGCGGGATCGAGGTAGCGCGCAAGGCCGACGCCGCCGATGATGAGTTCGCCGATGTCACCTTCGGCGACCGGAACGCCACTGGAATCGACGACGGCGAGGTCCCACCCGTCCAGCGGAAGCCCGATCCGCACGGGGCCGGGTCCGCCCAAGGGAGCGGCGCACGCAACGACGGTGGCTTCCGTGGGGCCGTAGGTGTTCCAGACTTCGCGACCGTCCACAGCGAGCCGCTCGGCGAGCTCCGGAGGGCAGGCTTCGCCACCGAAAATGAGAAGACGTACGTTTTCCAGTGCCTCGGCCKGCCACAGGGCGGCGAGCGTCGGCACTGTGGACACCACGGTGATGCCGTGGTTGATCAGCCAGGGACCGAGGTCCATTCCGGTGCGAACCAGAGCGCGGGGCGCAGGCACCAGACACGCTCCATGGCGCCAGGCCAGCCACATCTCTTCGCACGAGGCGTCGAAGGCCACCGAGAGGCCGGCAAGCACCCGGTCCTGGGGGCCGATGGGTTCGGCCTGGAGGAAGAGCCTGGCTTCGGCGTCCACGAAGGCGGCGGACGAACGGTGCTTGACGGCCACACCCTTGGGAGTGCCGGTGGAGCCCGAAGTGAAAATGATCCACGAATCATCGTCCAGCCCAGGTCTTGCCGGACTGGAGAGAGGTTCGCGCGAAGCATCGGAAAGCCGGACGTCCAGCCCCGCACCGATGACTGCCGCCACTTTGGCCTCCCCGAACACCAAGCGTGCCCGTTCCTCGGGATCGTCGGCGTCGACGGGCACGTAGGCGGCCCCGGCCATCAGGATGCCGAGGATAGCCACGTAGAGCTCATTGGTTCCGGAAGGGATGCGGACACCGATTTTCGCACCAGGGCCCAGACCCGCTGCGTTCAGGGTCCGGGCAAAAGAGCTGACGGCGGCGAGAAGTTCGGTGTAGCTAAGTGACTTGTGGCCGTCGTCCAGCGCTGAGGACTCCGGAAAGGAAGCCGCGGTGGCCTCCAGGATGTCAACGAGGGTACGTTCGGCAGGTGCTGCGGTGCCGCCCGGCAGCTGGGGGCGGTACGTGGTCAGGGCAGGCATCTGCCCGGCCCCCACGGAATGTTCTGTGCTCACGGGGTCAGCTTTTCGCAGGAAGGTGAACAAAAGATGTCGGTGGCTTCTTGCCCGTCACAGTCCGTTGCTGCGATGTTCGCCGGAACGTCACCGGGAGTTTGGGGCCGGGCGCTGCCCCTACGGGACAAGCCGGTCGTCATGGGACAAGCCGGCCGTCACGGGACCAGAAGGACCTTGCCGGTGGTCCGGCGTCCCTCCAGGTCCCTGTGGGCCTGGGCCGCTTCGGCCAGGGGGTACGTGGCGCCGACCCTGACAGCAAGAGTGCCGTTGGCTGCGGCGTCGAAAATTTCGGCCGAGCGCCACCGGCGTTCCTGGGCATTCTGTACAAAGTGCGCCATGGTGGGCCTGGTGAGTGTCAACGAGCCTGCCGCGTTCAACCGCTGTGGATCAAACGGCGGCACCGGTCCCGAGGCTGCGCCGAACAGCACCATGGCCCCACGGATCCGCAGGCTTCTCAGAGAGTCATCGAAGGTGTCCTTGCCAACGCCGTCGTAGACGACGTTGACGCCCTCGCCGTCGGTGAGTTCACGGACCTTGTCGGCGAAGCCCTCATAGCGAAGGACGTCATCAGCCCCGGCGAGAGTGGACAGATCGGCCTTCTCGTCGGAGGACACGGTGGTGATGACCCGGGCCCCGCGGGCCTTCAGCAGTTGGGTCAACAGCAGACCTACTCCGCCGGCTCCGGCGTGCAGAAGCACCGTGTGGCCGGGCTCAACCCGGAAAGAGGAGTTCATCAGGTAGTGGGCCGTTATTCCCTGCAGCGGCAGGGCGGCGGCGGTGTGGTCATCGACGCCGGCAGGAACCGGGAGCGCCCTGGCGGCGTCCACCAGGGCGTACTCCGCGTAGGTCCTGGTTCCCTCGGCCGTGGCAATGCGGTCGCCGATGGCAAACTCTTCAACGCCCTCGCCTACCGCCTCCACCACGCCTGCTGCTTCAGCGCCGGGGGTGAAAGGGTAGTCCACCTTGTAGGTGCCATTGCGCTGGTAGGTCTCGATGAAGTTGACCCCGGCAGCTGCGACTTTGATCAGCAGCTGCCCGGGGCCCGGTGCCGGTACTTCGACGGAAGCGAACTCGAGGACCTCCGGTCCTCCGGGCTGCTGTGCAACGATTGCGTGCGTCATGGTGGCTCCTTACTCCGGGGCGGACCTTCCGGTGCCCGGTTCCAGAACCCATCCTAGGGAGGTTGGGGCCTCCCGTGTCGAACGCCTAGAAGCGTCCGTGCGTCGATGCCACGGGGCAATCGAATCCGCGGCCCGCTGCCAGGCCGACTTCGTTCAGGTACCGGACCACGATGCCGTAGGACTGCATCAGCGTGGTTTCGGTGTAGGAGATCGAATGCTTGGCGCAGAATTCGCGGACGATCTTTGTGGCCTTGTACAAGTGGGGGCGGGCCATGTCCGGGAACAAGTGGTGCTCCACCTGCCGGTTGAGTCCGCCCAGGAGGAAGTCCATGAAGATGCCGCCGGAGATGTTGCGCGAGGTCAGGATCTGACGGTTGAGGAAGTCCACGCGGCTGTCCTTGGGGAGGACGGGCATGCCCTTGTGGTTCGGCGCAAACGAAGCTCCCATGTAGAAGCCGTAGACCATGATCTGGACACCGAGGAAGGCAAAAGCCATCCCGATGGGCAGGAAGGTGAAAGCCAGTACGGGAAGGGCCGTGAGCCTTGCCAGCAGGATGGGTGCCTCTACCCAGCGGTGACGTACGTTCTGCTTGCCGAGCACGAAACGAAGCGAGTCGAACTGAAGGCTCAGGCCAAGCAACGTCAGGAGGGGGAAGAAGAACCACCCCTGCTTCTTGGTGAGGAACGCCAGGCGGCCCTTGCGTTCTGCCGCTGCATCCTCGTAGAAGACCAAGGCGTTGTTCCGGATGTCGGGGTCCTTGGAAATGACGTTGGGGTGGTTGTGGTGGGCGCCGTGTTTCTGTTCCCACCAGGAGTAGCTGATGCCGGCAATGCCTGTGGCCAGGAGACGGGCTGACCAATCGTTGGCGCGGCGTGAAGCGAAGATCTGCTTATGTCCGGCCTCATGGGCCAGGAAGCTGAGCTGCGTGCAGAGAATACCGACTGCGGCGGCGATGAGGAGTTGGTACCAGGACTCGCCCAAGAGGGCGAAGCCGAGCCAGGTGCCGGCCATGAGCAGTATCAGGGCTACGAAAACCCAGATATAGAAGCCGCTGCGGCGCTCAAGGAGCCCTGCGGACTTGACGGTCTTGAGGAGCTCTGAGTAGCTCTGAACGACGGGATTTGGCTGAATTGCGCGTGCTTTGGGGCGCTCAGCGGTGGACGTGGGTGCCATATATGTGCCCCGTATCGCTAACGGGCAACGCTGCAGCCGACGTTCGGACTGCACGGTCTGGATCACCCTCCACTAAGCATACGCGCAATGTCCTAACAAATGTGACAGCTCACATTGGGCATGCATAAATATCGGACAGCATGAATATTCTTGCTGTATAGTGGAGTTATGACTATTTCTGTTGCCGTCTCCGGTGCCAGCGGCTACGCCGGGGGAGAAGTGCTGCGCTTGCTTGCGGGCCATCCGAACGTCACCATCGGTGCCATTACCGCACACAGCAACGCCGGTTCCAGACTAGGGGAGTTGCAGCCACATCTCCACGGTTTGGCCAGCCGGATACTGGAAGACACCACGGTGGAGAACCTCTCCGGCCATGACGTTGTGTTCCTGGCCCTGCCGCACGGCACCTCTGCCGGGATCGCGGCACAGTTGCCGGAAGGCACTGTAGTCATCGACGCCGGCGCGGACCACCGCTTGCAGGACGCCTCAGCGTGGGAGAAGTTTTACGGCTCCGAACATGCGGGCACCTGGCCGTACGGCCTGCCCGAACTGCCGGGCCAGCGCGAGGTTCTCAAGGGCGCAACCAGGATCGCCGTGCCTGGCTGCTATCCGACGTCGGCCCTGCTGGCCTTGACGCCAGGGTTCGCCAACAATCTCCTCCAGCCGGACGACGTCGTGATTGTTTCCGCCTCAGGTACCTCGGGTGCCGGCAAAGCGGCCAAGGTCAACCTGATCGGCTCGGAGGTCATGGGTTCCATGAGCCCCTACGGCGTGGGTGGCGGTCATCGCCACACGCCTGAGATCGAACAGGGACTGTCCAATGCAGCAGGGGAATCCGTGACAGTGTCGTTCACCCCTACGCTCGCTCCGATGAGCCGCGGCATCCTCACCACTGCTACAGCGAAAGTGCGGCTGCAGGATGGTCGCAGTGTTACTGAAGCCGAGCTTCGCCAGGCGTGGGCGGATGCCTACGACGACGAACCGTTCGTGCACCTGCTGCCCGAGGGCCAGTGGCCAACCACCAAGTCGGTGCAGGGTTCCAACCACGCCGTCATGCAGCTGGCGTTCGACCAGCACACCGGCCGTGTCATCGTCACCTGCGCCATCGACAACCTCACCAAGGGGACAGCCGGCGGAGCCGTGCAGTCCATGAACATTGCCCTCGGCCTGGACGAAACAGCCGGCCTGAACCTGCAGGGAGTTGCACCGTGACCATTACCGCACCCAAGGGATTCCGGGCCGCCGGCATCACAGCAGGCATCAAAGCCTCAGGCAAGCCGGATCTGGCACTCGTCGTCAACGATGGTCCGTCCAAGGCGGCCGCCGCGGTTTTCACCTCCAACCGGGTGGCAGCTGCCCCTGTTCACTGGTCCCGCCAAGTTGTCAGCGATGGCCGCGTGGATGCCGTAGTGCTGAACTCCGGCGGTGCCAACGCCTGCACCGGTCCGCAGGGCTTCCAGAACACCCACGCAACCGCTGAGAAAGTGGCGGCGGTGCTGGGAATCTCAGCTTCCGACGTCGTGGTGTGCTCCACCGGGCTGATCGGCGAGCAGCTGCCCATGGACAAAATCATCCCGGGTGTCGAAGCCGCCGCCAAGGAGCTCTCCGAGGACGGTGGCGCAGCCGCGGCAACCGCCATCATGACCACGGACAGCGTCTCCAAGGAAGCTGTCTTCGCGGGTAAGGATGCAGAAGGCAAGCCGTTCACCGTCGGCGGTATCGCCAAGGGTGCGGGGATGCTGGCTCCAGGCCTGGCCACCATGCTGGTGGTCCTTACCACCGACGCTGAAGTACCTGCGAACGAGCTCGACGTAGTGCTCCGGGACGCCACGCGCGTCACGTTCGACCGTGCAGACTCGGATGGCTGCATGTCCACGAACGACACCGTGGTGCTGCTCGCTTCAGGTGCTTCCGAGGCCCTGCCGTCGGCAGAGCAACTCAGCGAAGCGGTAACCGCCGTCTGCGCTGAGCTTGCCCGCAAGCTGATCGGCGACGCCGAAGGTGCCAGCCACGACATCGCCATCCGCACCTTCAATGCCGCCAGCGAACGTGACGCTGAAACCGTCAGCCGCTCCGTGGCCCGCTCCAACCTCTTCAAAGCGGCCATCTTCGGCAAAGACCCCAACTGGGGACGCGTGCTGTCCGCCGTAGGAACCACCGACGCTGTGTTCGAAGCGGACCAGCTCAACGTCGCCATGAACGGCATCCAGATCTGCCGCAACGGTGCGATCGGTGATGACCGGAACCTGGTGGACCTCGAACCGCGCGAAGTGCTCGTGGAAATTGATCTCCAGGCCGGCGACGCCGAAGCGACTATTTGGACCAATGACCTCACGCACGACTACGTGCACGAGAACAGCGCCTACTCGAGCTGAGCGGAATGACGATGACTGCGCACACCCGCGAGAAGACTGCACCGGGCTACGTCTCGGCCGAATCAGCACAGGACAAGGCTGGCACGCTGATCGAGGCACTGCCTTGGATCCAGCGTTTCGCCGGCACCACCATGGTGATCAAGTACGGCGGAAACGCCATGGTCAACGATGACCTTCGGCGTGCCTTCGCCGAGGACATCGTGTTCCTCCACCACGTAGGTATCCACCCGGTGGTGGTCCACGGCGGAGGTCCCCAGATCAACTCCATGCTGGGCCGGCTCGGCATCGAGTCCGAGTTCAAAGGCGGCCTGCGCGTCACCACCCCCGAAGCCATGGACGTTGTCCGCATGGTCCTCACGGGCCAGGTAGGACGCGAACTCGTTGGCCTCATCAACTCCCACGGCCCGTACGCGGTGGGCATGTCCGGCGAAGACGGTGGACTGCTGCGCGCCGTCCGGACCGGCACCGTGGTGGACGGCGAGGAAGTCGACCTCGGCCTGGTGGGCGAAGTCGTCGGCGTGGACCCCGCCGGTATCAAGGACATCCTCGACGCCGGCCGCATCCCCGTGATTTCTACGGTCGCCCCCGAGATCACTGAGGAAGGCAACGGTTTCCAGACCACAGGCCAGGTCCTCAACGTCAACGCGGACACCGCCGCAGCCGCGGTAGCGTCAGCCTTGGGCGCCACCAAGCTGGTCATCCTCACCGACGTCGAAGGCCTCTACGCCAACTGGCCGGACAAGTCCTCGCTGATCTCCTCCCTGACGGCCTCCGAACTCCGTGAAATGCTGCCCCGCCTCGAGTCCGGAATGATCCCGAAGATGGCCGCGTGCCTGAAGGCCATCGACGAAGGCGTGGAACGCGCACACATCGTCGACGGCCGCCTGCCGCACTCGATGCTGCTGGAAACCTTTACGACGGCGGGCATCGGCACCCAAGTTGTCCCCGACGAGGAAGTGAACGCATGAGCGAAACTGTTGGCCTCAGCCCGACCGGCGATGGACCCCCCGCCCGCTTCGCGGTGCCCGACCACACCCGGGGGTCCATCGCCGGATCGGACGCCAAAGCTTCCGTCATTACTGGAGTGAGTAATGGCGCGGACTGGCTTGCCCGGTACTCGTCGTCGCTCATGGGTGTCTTCGGGACCCCGCAGCGGGTTCTTGTCCGTGGCGCCGGCTGCCTTGTGTGGGACGCCGACGGCAAGGAATACCTGGACCTCCTGGGCGGTATCGCCGTGAACGCGCTGGGCCACGCCCACCCGTTCGTCACCTCGGTGATTTCCAGCCAGTTGGCCACGCTGGGCCATGTCTCCAACTTCTTCACCAGCCCCACCCAGATTGCCCTTGCCGAGAAGCTGCTGTCCCTGAGCAAGGCACCGGCCGGGTCCAAGGTGTTCTTCGCGAACTCCGGCACGGAAGCGAACGAGGCGGCCTTCAAGCTCGCGCGGCGGAACAACGCCGACGGCAAGCGCACCAAGATCATTGCCCTTGAAGGCGCCTTCCACGGCCGCACCATGGGTGCTTTGGCGCTCACTGCCAAAGAGGCCTACCGTGCGCCCTTCGAGCCACTGCCCGGTGGCGTGGTCCACATTCCGTTCAACGACATCGACGCCTTGCGCGCCGCCGTCGACGATTCCACCGCGGCCGTATTCCTGGAACCGATCCAGGGCGAAGCGGGCGTCCGGCCCCTCAGTACCGAATACCTGCGGGCTGCCCGTGAGGCCACCAGCGCCGCGGGCGCGCTGCTGATCCTGGACGAAGTCCAAACAGGCATCGGCCGCACCGGCAAATGGTTGGCAAGCGAAGACGCGGGCATCGTGCCCGACGCCGTGACCCTCGCCAAGGGACTCGGTGGCGGCTTCCCCGTAGGAGCTCTGGTCACGTTCGGCAGTACGACGTCGGCTCTGCTCACCGCCGGGCAGCACGGCACCACTTTCGGCGGAAACCCCGTGGCCACCGCCGCCGCGCTTGCCACGCTTCACGCGATCGAAAGCCAGGGTGTCCTGCAGAATGTGCTCGCTGTTGGAGCGCACCTGCGCGACGGCCTCGCCGCACATGAGGCTGTGACCGAAGTCCGCGGAGAAGGCCTTCTCATCGGCTTTGACGTGGACGCCGACGTAGCACCGGCCATGGTGACAGCGGCCCTGGATGCCGGATTCATTATCAACAGCCCCGGCCCGCGGACCATCCGCCTGGCGCCCCCGCTGATCCTGACCATCGAACAGGCAGACCGGTTCCTGACCGCCCTGCCGGCATTGATCTCCACGGCCAAGGCCACGACTTCCAAGGACAACAAGTGAGCATTTCCACCCGTCACTTCCTCAAAGACACCGACCTGAGCCCGGCTGAGCAGGCCGAGGTTCTGGAACTCGCAGCCCGGATGAAGGCCGCGCCGTACAGCGTGCAGCCCTTCGCCGGGGAAGGCAACGGCCGGAAGACGGTCGCGGTGATCTTCGACAAGACGTCCACCCGGACACGTGTCTCCTTCGCCACGGGCATCGCCGACATGGGTGGCAACGCCTTGATCATCAATCCCGGTGAAGCGCAGATCGGTCACAAGGAATCCGTGGAGGACACCGCGAAGGTCCTGGAGCGCATGGTCTCCACCATTGTGTGGCGCACCGGAGCCCACTCGGGCCTGGTGGCCATGGCGGAAAACTCCAAGGTCCCCGTCATCAACGCCCTGTGCGACGACTACCACCCGTGCCAGCTCCTTGCCGACCTCCTGGCCGTCAAGGAACACAAGGGGGAGCTCGCAGGATTGACCATGGCCTACTTGGGTGATGCTGCGAACAACATGGCCAACTCCTACCTCCTGGCGGGAGTTACCGCGGGAATGCACGTCCGCATCTCCGGTCCCGAAGGCTACCTCCCGGCACCGGAAATCGTCGCGGCCGCGGAAGAGCGCGCCGCTGAAACCGGTGGTTCCGTCCTGATCACCAGCGATGCCGCCGAAGCCCTCAAAGGTGCAGATGTCGTGGCAACGGACACCTGGGTGTCCATGGGCCAGGAAGCGGAGAAGGAAGCACGCCTGCAACTGTTCCGCGACTACTCCGTGGACGAGGCTGCCATGGCGCAGGCCGCGCCGGACGCCGTCGTCCTCCACTGCCTCCCGGCATACCGCGGTTACGAGATTTCGGCCGGCGTCATTGACGGACCGCAGTCCATCGTCTGGGATGAGGCAGAGAACCGGCTCCACGCCCAGAAGGCCCTCATGGCCTGGCTGATGCACCGCTCCGGACTTGCGTTCGTTGAGGGCCTTTCTCCCGTCGAAGGCACCTCTGCCCTGGAGAGCACTGGGGAGAGCACGTTCTAGTGTCCGCCAACCCGTCCGTGCCGGGCGCAAGCCCGGCCACCAAGACCGCCCGGCAGGCCCGCATCACTGCGATCCTGACGGGTGAGTCCGTGCGCTCCCAAGCAGAGCTTGCAGCCCTGCTCGCGGACGACGGCGTGCAGGTCACCCAGGCCACACTGTCCCGCGACCTCGTGGAACTGGGCGCGGTGCGCGTCCGCGGCAAGGATGGAGCATTGGTCTACGCCGTGCCGGGGGAGGGCGGCGACCGCAACGCCAAGAGCGGGGTCACCCAGGAAATTCTCGACGCGCGGCTGACCCGGCTCTGCGGCGAACTCCTGGTAACCGCCGAGGCATCGGGCAACATCGTGGTGCTCCGCACCCCGCCGGGGGCAGCGAACTTCCTGGCACTGGCCGTTGACCACTCCGTGATGCCGTCGGTATTGGGTACGATCGCAGGCGACGATACTTTGCTGCTGGTCGCACGGGATCCCGATGGCGGGGCAGAGCTAGCGGCCAGATTCCTGCGGATGGCCGAGGAAGCCGGCCCCGGCAACTAACTGCTTTACACCGCACTGATTCACACAGCATTTGATTCGAATGAACCAAGCAACAACAAAGGAGCACTCTCGTGACTGAGCGCATTGTTCTGGCCTACTCCGGTGGCCTTGATACGTCCGTAGCCATCGGCTGGATCGGTGAAGCCACCGGTGCCGAGGTCATCGCCGTGGCCGTTGACGTCGGACAGGGTGGCGAGTCCCTGGAGACCATCCGCCAGCGCGCCCTCGGCTGCGGCGCCGTCGAGGCCTACGTCGCGGACGCCCGCGACGAGTTCGCCAACGAGTACGCCATGCCGACGCTGAAGGCCAACGCGCTCTACCAGGGACACTACCCGCTGGTTTCGGCGATCTCCCGTCCGGTCATCGTGAAGCACCTGGTGAAGGCTGCCCGCGAATTCGGCGCCACCACCGTTGCCCACGGCTGCACCGGCAAGGGCAACGACCAGGTCCGCTTCGAAGTCGGCATCCAGACCCTCGGCCCGGACCTGAAGTGCATCGCACCCGTCCGCGACCTCGCACTGACCCGCGACAAGGCCATCGCCTTCGCTGAGGAAAAGGGCCTGCCGATCGAGACCACCAAGAAGAACCCGTACTCGATCGACCAGAACGTCTGGGGACGCGCCGTCGAAACCGGTTACCTCGAGGACATCTGGAACGCTCCCACCAAGGACATCTACGACTACACCGCCACCCCGGAATTCCCGCCGGCACCGGACGAGGTCACCATTTCCTTCCAGGCCGGCGTGCCGGTAGCCATCGACGGCGTCAAGGTCACCCCGCTGCAGGCCATCCAGGAACTCAACCGCCGTGCGGGCGCGCAGGGCGTTGGCCGCATCGACGTCGTCGAGGACCGCCTTGTGGGCATCAAGTCCCGCGAAATCTACGAAGCCCCGGGTGCCATGGCGCTGATCACCGCGCACAAGCACCTCGAGGACATCACCATCGAGCGCGAGCAGGCCCGCTTCAAGGCCACCGTTGGCCAGCGCTGGGCAGAACTCGTGTACGACGGACAGTGGTTCTCCCCGCTCAAGCGCTCCCTGGACGCCTTCATCGAGGACACCCAGAAGTACGTCTCCGGTGACATCCGCATGGTCCTCCACGGCGGCCAGGCAGTCGTCAACGGACGTCGCTCCGAGACCTCGCTTTACGACTTCGACCTCGCCACCTACGACACCGGCGACACCTTCGACCAGTCCATGGCACGCGGCTTCATCGAGCTGTGGGGCATGTCCTCGAAGGTAGCATCCGGCCGCGACCTCCGCGTCGCAGGCGAGTGACGCCGCAGCAGGGCCCCGGGACGCAGGGGTCCCCGGCCGAGCGTAGCGAGGTAGGGGAGCGTTCAGGGACAAATGAAGGTGCACTGTGGGGCGGCCGGTTCGCCGGCGGCCCCGCGGATGCGCTGGCCGCACTGAGCAAGTCCACCCACTTTGATTGGCGGCTTGCCCGTTACGACATCGCCGGTTCCAAGGCCCACGCCCGCGTGCTGGCCAAGGCCGGACTGTTGGACGACGCCGAGCTCGAAGGCATGCTCGCAGCCCTCACGCAGTTGGACGAAGACGTCGCGAGCGGCGCCTATCTCCCGGCCGAGAGCGACGAGGACGTGCACGGGTCACTGGAACGCGGGCTGATTGAGCGTGCCGGGACCCAGTTGGGCGGCAAGCTCCGCGCCGGCCGTTCACGCAACGACCAAGTGGCCACCCTTGGCCGCATGTTCCTGCGGGACCACGCCCGGATCATCGCCCAGGGTGTCCTTGCCACCATCGATGCCCTCGTTGAGCAGGCAAAGGCACACCATGGTGTCGCCATGCCTGGCCGTACCCACTTGCAGCATGCCCAGCCGGTTCTCCTGAGCCACCACCTGCTGGCCCATGCCTGGGCTTTGCTGCGTGATGTGCAGCGGCTCCAGGACTGGGACAAGCGCGCCGGTGTTTCGCCATATGGTTCCGGTGCCTTGGCTGGTTCGTCCCTTGGGTTGGATCCTGAGGCTGTTGCCGCGGACCTCGGTTTCTTCTCGGCCGTGCACAACTCGATCGACGGCACTGCTTCACGTGATGTCTTTGCCGAGTTCGCCTGGGTTTGCTCCATGATTGGCGTTGACCTGTCCCGGATTTCCGAGGAAGTCATTTTCTGGGCCACCAAGGAGTTCTCCTTCGTCACGCTGCATGACTCGTACTCCACGGGGTCCTCGATCATGCCGCAGAAGAAGAACCCGGATGTTGCCGAGCTCGCGCGCGGCAAGGCGGGACGCCTCATCGGCAACCTGACCGGCCTCCTCGCGACGCTCAAGGGCCTGCCGCTCGCGTACAACCGCGATCTGCAGGAAGACAAGGAGCCGGTCTTCGACGCCGCAGACACCCTGGAGCTCTTGCTCCCGGCCGTGTCCGGCATGATCGCCACGCTCACGTTCAACACCGAGCGGATGGAATCACTGGCACCCCAGGGCTTTGCGCTGGCGACCGATATCGCCGAATGGCTGGTCCGCCAGGGCGTTCCGTTCCGCGAGGCGCACGAGCTCTCCGGGGCAGCGGTGAAGCAGGCCGAAGGCCGGGGCGTGGAACTGTGGGATCTCACGGACGAAGAGTACGCAGCCATTTCGGAGCACCTGACGCCCGAGGTCCGCTCTGTGCTGAGCACCGAAGGTTCCCTCAACAGCCGCAACTCGCAAGGCGGAACCGCGCCGGCCGCCGTCGAACGCCAACTGGCTGCTTTGGAAGCTGAACTGGACGCAGCGCGCTCCTACGCGTTGTAACCCTCGTCCGCCGGGAGCGGGACGGTGCCTGAAGGCGCCGTCCCGCTCTTCGTTTACCTCTGCGTTAGCATGGCGATATGACCCGGATCACCCCAGAGACGCTGCCCGCAGAGCTTCACAAAGCCGCCGGCACCGTCACCCGACTCCTTGCCAAAATGGACGACGCGTCCGTAGCCGAACCCTCGGAACTTCCCGGTTGGACCCGCGGACACGTCCTTGCCCATATCAGGGGCATTGCCGACGCGATGGCACGCCAGCTCGAATATGCACGCCGTGGAGAAACCATCGAACTGTACGACGGCGGCATGGAGGGACGCACCAAGGCAATCGAGCTTGCCGCCGGTCACAGCCTTGCGCAGCACACGGAGTCCGTCACCGCTGCGCTGGATTCCGCCCTCGCCGCATTCGACGCCTTGGGTCCTGACGACTGGCAAGCCCGGATTGCCTATCGGGACGGAACAGTCCTCGACGGCGGCCTGGCGCTGTGGCGCGAACTCACCATCCATGCCGCGGACCTGCGTCTCGGATTCGGACCGGAGACCTGGAGCCGCCCGTTCTGCGAACACCTTGTGGGTTTCCTGGCCGCGCGCGTGCCCGGGAAATACAAGCTGGTCCTGCAGCCTACCGGCCTTCCGCAGCTGAGCATCGGCAGCGGTGGCACGTCGATTGCGATCACCGGCATGCTGACGGACATCGCAGCCTGGTTGGCGGGTCGCGAACCGAGCCTCGGCAGCCTCCGGGCAACTGCGGCCGCCGACGGCGTCGAACTGCCCGAACTTCTGCCCTGGCCGGCCGCCCAACCCGCTGCCCGCTAGTCCACCGACGCTTCTTCACGTTCCGTGTGTTTGGTCCAGACGCTTCCTCACGTTCCGTGTGTTTGGTGCGGTCGCTTCCTCACGTTCCGTGTGTTTGGTGCGGTCGCTTGCTCACGTTCCGTGTGTTTGGTGTGGTCGCTTGCTCACGTTCCGCGTGTTTGGTCCAGACGCTTCCTCACGTTCCGCGTGTTTGGTGCGGACGCTTACTCACGCCCAGTCGACTCAACAGCGCGACGCCGGCACTAGGCGTGGGTGCCGACGCCGGCTGCCGTGCGGGAGGGATGGACCGCAACGGGCTTTGCCGCCGCACGCCACAAATGCATGGTGGCGTAGGAGCGCCAAGGGCTGACTTCCCGGAAGTCGGCACTGAGTCCCGCCCCTGACGGAAGGACCTTCAAGCCGTTCCGGACCGCAGCATCGTTGGCCAGCAGAATGTCCGGAGCGCCGAGCACGCGCATCGCGACGTATCCCACGGTCCACGGCCCCACCCCGGGCAAGGGGAGCAGCTTGCGTCCAAGGCTTTCGACGTCGTCGCCGTAGTCGAAATCAAGTGTCCCGGTAGCCATGGCCTCCGCAGCTGACACGATGGAGTCGATGCGACGCCGGGGTCCCCGGAGCAGGGCCCGGCCGTGCTCGGCGAGTTCTGCCGCCGTCGGAAACAGTCGATCCAAACCCGGTCCGCCCACACCGGCGGGGGAGCCGGCGTCCGACAACTGCGTGAGGGCCGTACGGGCGGCGGCGACGGTGATCTGTTGGCCGATCATCGCCCGGATCAGTAGTTCCTGGGGATCCACCGCGCCGGGAACCCGGATACCGGGAATGGCCGGGATTCTGCCGGACAGACGGGGGTCTATGGCAAGGGCGTCATCGATCGCCTGCGGATCGGCGTCGAGGTCGAACAGTCTCCGGACCCGGCTCAACAGTGCGGGGAGGTCGTGGAGATCCAGGGCGTTGACCGTCAATTGCAGGGGCTTTCCACGGGATTCGGGGTTGAAGGAGACAGAGAAGGATGCGTTGCCTCGAGGCAGGCGCAGGGTGCGTGCGTAGCTCCGGGTTCCGTCCGCCGAGGTGTCCGCAGACTCGATGCCGGGAACTGCGCGTACTGCCAGGAAGTCGAAGATTCCGGGGTCGAACGGTTCCCTATAGGGCAGGATCAGTGTCAGCGCCGAGGGCGTGGCCTCCGAAACCCCGGCACCACGGCGCAGGCCGGTCTTCGCCCCGGTTGCGCGTAACGCCGTCGGGGTCATGGCGAACACTTCACCGATGGTGTCGTTGAATTGGCGCACGCTGTTGAACCCGGAAGCGAATGCGACATCTGCCAGAAGCATGTCCGTAGAGACCAACAGGGCCCTGGCCGTCTGCGCTCGGCTTGCCCGTGCAAGGGAGAGCGGGCTCGCGCCCAATTCATGGCTGAGGATGCGGTTGAGATGGCGGGCTGAGTACCCCAATCGGTGCGCCAGGCCATCGACGCCTTCGCGGGTTATGACGCCGTCGTTGATCAATCGCATGGCGCGGCCGGCGATATCGGACCGGAGGTTCCACGCGGGCGTCCCGGGAACCGCTTCGGGCAGGCATCGCTTGCAGGCCCGGTAGCCGGCCTCGTGCGCTGCCGCTGATGTTTCATAGAACGTGACGTTCTCGGCCTTGGGTGTCCGGGCGGGACAGGATGGCCGGCAATAGATGCCGGTGGACCTGACGGCTGTGAAGAATTGACCGTCGAACCGGGTGTCGCGGGCGTCGATTGCCCGATAGCGCTGCCAGAAGTCCATGGCTTCATCCTGCCAGCCGCCCCGGGTCGGTGCTAGCGGAAATCGGACATGTCCGTTACGGGGGTTGTTGCTAGGGTCTGGTCATGAGTTCGTCCATGGAGAATGGTGTCACCGACCCGGCGGAAGTGCGTAGCTTCCTTGAGGGCGACCCCCGTGTGATCGCCCCGCTGATCCTTGGCGCTGTACTGACCCACAACTCGGAAGCGGGCCCGGTTTCCGTCCGCCTGACGGAAGTCGAGGCCTATATGGGTCCCAAGGATTCCGAACACCCCGACCCCGGTTCGCACACCTTCGGCGGCCCCACGGCCCGGAACGCGCCCATGTTTGGACCGCCGGGATTTCTCTACGTCTACTTCACCTATGGCATGCACTATTGCGCCAACATCGTCTGCGGACCCGACGGCTCACCCTCGGCTTTGCTCCTGCGGGCGGGAGAAATCGTCGACGGCGAAGGCCTCGCCGCCGTCCGACGACCGGCCTCGAAAGCACATAAGGACCTGGCCAGCGGACCAGCCAGGCTCGCCTCCGCACTGGGACTGACGACGTCGGACACCGGCCGTGACGCGCTCGCGGAACCCTTCAGCTTGTGGTTGCCTGCGGTTCCGGCGGCGGCAGTGGCGAGCGGTCCCCGCGTTGGAGTGGCGGGACCGGGCGGCACCACCGAATACCCATGGCGTTTCTGGATTGAGGATGACCCGACTGTGTCCAGGTACAAGGCGGCGCGGCCCAGAAAAAGGCCTGCATCCGGGTAACTTTCCCCTCCGGCAGTACGACTTTCCTGTGACGCAGTCCGAGGTATGACTTGTACCCCACGCGTTTACCAAAATCGCTGTAGAATGGTAGGTCTGTCTTTTGCGATAGGGGTTACGGTTCGATGCACGACGCTGATTTGGTCCACGAGCAGGAATACGTTGCCGGGCTTTACGCCCGGCTCGATGAGCTGCGCGCTGAAAAGCGCGCCCAGCTGGCGCAGGTGCGCAAGGCAGGCGCGGTGGGAACCATGCAGAACGTCTCAGAGCGTGACGCGTTCGCTGCCCTGTACGAGGACCGCCTTGCCCAGCTCGACGCCGTCGACGACCGCTTGGTCTTCGGCCGCCTCGACCTGGATTCCGGAGAGGCGCAGTACATCGGTCGCATCGGCCTGTCCACGGCCGACCTCCAGCGGCTCATGGTCGACTGGCGTGCGCCCGAAGCCGGCCACTTCTATCAGGCGACCGCGTTCGACCGCCAAGGTGTGCGCCGCCGTCGTCACCTGATCCTTCAGGGACGCGACGTCAAGGCGATCGAAGATGACGTCCTGGACGCGGGGATGCTGGCCGACAACGACTCCCTCCAAGGCGAAGGCGCGCTGCTGGCCGCGCTGAATTCGAAGCGTACGGGCCGGATGTCGGACATCGTGGGCACCATCCAGTCCGAACAGGACAGGATCATCCGTTCCTCCATTTCAGGGGCGCTTGTTGTTCAAGGTGGTCCCGGTACGGGTAAGACCGCTGTTGCCCTGCACCGCGCGGCCTACCTGCTCTACACGCACCGCGACCGGCTCAAGAGCGCCGGCGTCCTGCTGGTGGGACCGTCGTCGTCGTTCATGCACTACATCGAACGCGTGCTCCCGTCCCTCGGTGAAACAGGGGTGGTCATGGCCAGCCTCGGCCGCCTGATGCCCGGCATCAACGCCGTCCCCGAGGAAAACGCCGACGTCGCTGCCCTCAAGGGCAAGCTCGACATGGCCAAGGTGGTGGCCAACGCTGTGGCGAACCGGCAACGGACACCTGCCGAGGACCGCATCCTGGAAGTCGATTCACGGAAGCTGACGCTCACCGTGCGCCAAGTGCGCCGTGCCCGCGAAAAGGCTCGCGCCACCGGCAAGCCCCACAACGAAGCACGCCTGACGTTCGTCAAGATTCTCCTGCGCGAGCTCACCGAACAGCTGACGGACCTCGTCGAGGAATCGAACATCGGCAACAACGCCGATCGCGCCTACCTTGCCGAGGACGTTCGCTCTGCCAGGGACGTCCGGATCGCGTTGAACTTGTGCTGGATGCCGATGACGCCGGAGAAGCTCATCTCGGAACTCTTCAGCAAGCCCGCCATCCTCGAAGCGTGCACGCCGCACCTGACGCCCGAACAGCGTTCCTTGCTCCAGCGGCCTGTCGACGCGCCGTGGACCGAAGCAGACGTTCCGCTCCTGGATGAGGCCGCCGAACTTCTGGGCGAGCTGGATCCGGCAGCCGGCAGGGGATTGGCCCAGCAGGAAGCGGACCGCGCTCGTGACCTTGCCAATGCCAAGCAGACCCTGGCCAACATGGAAGCCATGGGCGTCGACGTCCTGGTCACGGCCGAAGAGCTCGCGGAGCAAAACCAAGAGCGCGAAGGCCGGTTGACCGCTGCCGAGCGCGCCACGAGCGACAGGTCGTGGGCCTTCGGCCACATCGTAGTTGACGAGGCCCAGGAGCTCTCACCCATGCAGTGGCGCCTGTTGGTGCGCCGCTGCCCGTTGAAGTCCTTCACCATCGTGGGCGACATCGCCCAGACGAGTGCCGCAGCCGGTGCCAATTCATGGCAGAGCGCATTGGCGCCGTCGTTCGGTGACCGCTGGACGCTGGAGGAATTGACGGTCAACTACCGCACGCCGTCACAGATCGCAGAAGCTGCCGTCCGCATGGCCAACCGGGCCGGGCTGGTGGTCTCAGCCCCGAAGGCGGTGCGCGAGGGCAAGTGGTCACCCATCGTTGACCGCGTGGAGCCGGACGGTATTGTGCAGCGACTGGTGGACGTCCTGCCGGAGGAAGTGGAAGCGATCGACGGCGGCCTGCTGGCCGTCATTGCCGACGGTCCCTTGCTGCCGCAGGCAACCGCGGCCTTGAAAGAGGTCTACGGACGCCGTATCGGTGCCGGAGCAGGCAGCTACGAACAGGACATCGTGGTCATCAGCCCCAAGGAAGCGAAGGGGCTGGAATTCGACGGCGTTGTGGTCCTTGAGCCGGCCGCGATGCTCAACCACGAGCACGGCAAGGTAGGCGACCTCTACGTTGCCATGACCCGGGCCACGCAGCGTCTGCGCCTCATCGCGGCCGCGCCGGTGCCTGCCGGTATCGAGCGCTAGGCAAAACCGTCCCCGCAACCCTGCTAACTTAGATCTCGTGTCACACGTAAACAACCTCGAGTCCCAGCACAACGATCCCGCCTTTGCCAACATCTGGCAGGAACTTACTTGGCGCGGCCTGGTCCACGTTTCCACTGATGAAACGGAACTGGAAAAACTGCTCGCCGGGGACCCGATCACGTATTACTGTGGCTTCGATCCCACGGCGCCGTCACTGCACTTGGGCAACTTGGTGCAGTTGCTGCTGATGCGTCGCCTGCAGTTGGCCGGCCACAAACCCCTCGGTTTGGTGGGCGGTTCCACCGGCCTGATCGGCGACCCGCGTCCGACGGCGGAGCGTACCTTGAACACCAAGGACACCGTGGCCGAGTGGGTGGGTTACCTGCAGGGCCAGGTTCGCCGCTTCCTCAGCTTTGAGGGTGACAACGCTGCCCGCATGGTCAACAACCTTGACTGGACTGCGCCCCTGAGTGCCATCGACTTCCTCCGGGAAATCGGCAAGCACTTCCGCGTGGGCACCATGCTCCGCAAGGACGCTGTTGCCTCGCGCCTGAATTCCGACGAGGGCATCAGCTACACCGAGTTCAGCTACCAGATCCTGCAGGGCATGGACTACCTCCAGCTCTTCCGCGACTACAACTGCGTCCTGCAGACCGGCGGTTCGGACCAGTGGGGCAACCTCACCAGCGGAACCGAGCTCATCCGCAAGGTGGAGGGCAAGAGCGTGCACGCCCTGGGTACGCCGTTGATCACCAACTCCGACGGCACCAAGTTCGGCAAGAGCGAAGGCAATGCTGTCTGGCTTGACCCGGACATGTGCAGCCCGTACACCTTCTACCAGTTCTGGCTGAACACGGCGGACGCTGATGTCGTGGATCGCCTCAAGGTGTTCACCTTCCTCTCGCGTGCCGAGATCGAAGCGTTGGGCGAAGCCGTGGCGGAACGCCCGTTTGCCCGCGAAGGCCAGAAGAAGCTTGCCTACGAAGTGACGTCGTTGGTCCACGGAGTCGACGCCACGGAGAAGGTCATCGCTGCCTCCGCTGCCCTTTTCGGGAACGGCGACCTCACGGTTCTGGACGAGCGCACCCTGGAGGCGGCCACTGCGGAACTTCCTTCAGCGACGATCAACGCTGACGGCCTCGGCATCATCGATCTCCTGGTTGCGTCCGGACTTTCCGAGAGCAAGTCGGCTGCCCGACGGACAGTTGGCGAAGGTGGTGCGTACGTGAACAACACCAAGGTGTCCGATCCCGACGCCGTCATTACCCAGGACGAACTCCTTCACGGCCGTTACTTGCTGCTCCGCCGGGGCAAGAAGAACCTGGCCACGATCGAGGTCTCGGCCTAGGTTCCTTGGCAACCCAGCTCTGAAAGGGCCGGCGACCGTTATGGTTGCCGGCCCTTTTTGTGGTTAAGCGCGGGTTGTTCAGTTCCTCAGGCCGGTGGGGCCTGTCGGGGAGAGGTGGCTGTCGCGGAGACGTGGCTGTCGGGGAGGGGTGGCTGTCGCGGAGGGGGCGGTCATCCTCTGCGCGCTCGGTCGTTCCTCCCTTGGACGCGCGCTGCCGGATAACCGCCCCCTCTTTCCGACGCTCGCTCACGTTCCACGGGTTTGGTTGTGACGCTTGCTCACATCCCTAGGGTTTGACCCTGACGCTCGCTCACTTCCCGAGGGTTTGGTTGCGACGCTTGCTCACGTTCCGAGGGTTTCAGGCCGACGCTTGCTCACATCCCTAGGGTTTGGGCCGGTCGCTTGCTCACGTTCCGAGGGTTTCAGGCCGACGCTTGCTCACATCCCTAGGGTTTGGGCCGGTCGCTTGCTCACGTTCCGTGGGTTTGGTTGTGATCCTTGCTCACGTTCCGCGGGTTTGGGTCGGTCGCTTGCTCATTTTCTTCGATGCTCTCTCACTTTGGTGGGGGAGCGTTGTTGTTTTGGTGTCGGGTGTCGTCTTTGGGGGTTCGACGGCGGTTGTTGGGTTGGGTGCGTGGGTTTCCGGGGTTGTGATGGGGTTCACGGTGGTTGTTTTGGTGGGTTTGGGGGTGGTTTGTTGGGTTGGTGGGGTTGTTTGGGTTGTGTTTGCGGGGTTTTTGGGTGGTGTTGGGGTGGATTTGGTGTGGGGGTGGGGCGCGTGTAAAGTTATTCGA